>CAYLVM010000003.1:0-78525 GCA_964387145.1 uncultured Acidimicrobiaceae bacterium | reverse complement strand
TCACAGATCACAGATCACAGATCACAGATCACAGATCACAGATCACAGATCACAGCGAAGGGTTCTAGGAGATCCACTGATACACCATCGACCGTACACCGCCCACTCTTCGCCGGATCGGTCCGGCTGTGGACTGTGAACTGTCAACTGTGAACTTCTCCTAGAACACCGACGTGGGGCCGAACAGCTCACGGAGCTCGGCGAAGAGCGCAGAACGGGGATCGACCCGATGCTCGGGGCCGATTCGCAGCACCTTCTCACCGGACTCTCCCGACATGTGGATGAACACGGGTGCCGTACCGGGATGGTTCTGGAGCACCGTTTTGAGCTGCTCGACGACGTAAGGAGACAGACGTGAGGCGGGGACACGAACACGAACCGTCTGCTCCGCATCGAGGTTGGGCTCCTCGATCCCTTGCACGATGAACTTGACGTCATCGCCACGGTGATCGACTCTGCCGCGCAACACGACGATCGCGTCTTCACGGATCATCGGCCCGTACTCGGCGACGGTTCTCGGAAACGCCACTGCCTCGACGGAACCCTGAAGACCTTCAACGCTGAAGTAGACCATCGGGTCGCCCTTGCGGGTGTACCGCCGATTCAAGGCTCCGACCACCCCGGCGATCGTCGCCTTCGAACGGTCGTCTTTGTCCCACAGCGCAGGGATCTCTGTGTCCGTCATCGTGGCGAGGACCTTCTCGATCCCCAGAAGAGGATGGTCTGAAACGTAGAGACCGAGCATCTCCTTCTCGAACGCGAGCAGGACCTTCTTGTCCCACTCATGATCGGGGATCTCTCTCGAGATGTCGGAGATCTCCGACGTGCCGCCACCGAACAAGGAGTACTGCCCGGCTTCTTCAGCGCGCCGCCGTTCGAGTGTCGTGTCGACAACGGTGTACGCCATCTCGAGGAGTCCTCGACGAGGATGTCCGAGACTGTCGAATGCACCTGCCTTGATCATCGACTCGACGGTTCGCTTGTTGAGCACCGCAACGTCGACCCTGTCGATGAAATCGAAGAAGTCGGTGAACGGCCCGTTCTCATCACGCTCGGCAACGATGAGGTCGACGACTCCCTCACCGACGTTGCGCACAGCAGACAGCCCGAACACGATCGCTCCGTCGTGAGCGAGAAAGTCGCGCTCTGAGACGTTGACCCCGGGGACCGCTACATCGATGCCCATCATCCGGCATTCGTGCAGATAGGCAGCGGTCTTGTCCTTGTCCCGCTTGACCGCGGTGAGCAGTGCCGCCATGTACTCGGCCGGGTAGTGGGCTTTCAGCCACGCCGTCTGGTACGCGACGAGTGCGTACGCAGCAGAGTGGCTCTTGTTGAAACCGTACCCTGCGAAGTGCTCGATGAACCCGAACAGGTCCTTTGCAAGTTGTTCGTCGTACCCCTGCTCGAGACACCCGGCAATGAACTTCGCTGCCTGCTCTGCCATGACTGCAGGGATCTTCTTTCCCATCGCCTTGCGGAGCGCATCGGCATCCGACATCGAGAACCCGGCAATCTTCTGAGCGGTCTGCATCACCTGTTCCTGGAACACCATGATCCCGTACGTGTCACCGAGGATGTCTGCGAGGTCCTCGTGCGGGTACTCAACGGGTGATTTCTCGTTCTTGCGGTCCGCGTACTCGAGGTGCATCCCGGCGCCGAGAGGTCCCGGACGGTACAGCGCGTTCAGAGCGATCAGATGCTCGAACCGGTCCGGGCCGAGGTTCCGCATCAGGGCACGCATCGGGCCCCCCTCGAACTGGAACACTCCGATCGAATCGCCTCTCCTGAGCATCTCGTAGACGGCGTCGTCGTCGAGAGGGACATGGTCGATGTCGGGACGCTCTCCCGTGTTCCGCTCGATGAGTTCGAGCGCCCGCTCGATCGTCGCGAGGTTGCGCAGCCCGAGGAAATCCATCTTGAGGAGACCGAGTGCTTCGACGCCGTGCATCTCGAACTGTGTGACGACCTCGGCGTCCTCACCCTTCTGCTGGATGGGAACGATGTTCGTCAGCGGTTCGGGAGAGATCACGACCGCAGCAGCGTGGATCGAGTCCTGTCGACGGAGCCCCTCGAGCCCTCTGGCCGTTTCGATGATCTCGTGGGCACCGTCGAGCGTGCCGATGAGATCCCGCAGTCCCGATGCTGCCGCGTAGTGGTCCCGCTCGTTCTCGCTGGATTCAGGGCCGGGAGGATTCAGGCACTCGGTGATCGTGGCATCCTTGCCGAGGATCGCTGGCGGCATCGCCTTGGCCAGCTGGTCACCAACGTTGTACGGATAGTCGAGCACCCTCGCTGCATCGCGAATGGCCTGTTTCCCTTTGATCGTCGAGAACGTGATTATCTGGGCGACGTGGTCCGACCCGTACTTCTCCGCCGAGTACCGGATCATCTCGCCCCGATACCGCTCATCGAAGTCCATGTCGATGTCTGGCATCTCCTTGCGGCCGGGGTTGAGGAACCGTTCGAAGATCAGTCCATAGGAAATCGGATCGAGAGCCGTGATCTTGAGACAGTACGCAACGATGGAACCAGCGGCACTGCCGCGCCCCGGTCCCGTGCGGATCCCCCGGCTCGCCGCATAGGCGATCAGGTCCCACACGATCAGGAAGTACGCTGAGAACCCCATCTCGGAGATCACGCGTAGCTCATAGTCGATACGCTCCCTGACCTCGTCGTCGAGTGTGCCGTAGCGTTCGTTGGCACCTTCCATCACGAGGTGCCTGAGGTAGGAGTCCTCGTCGTACCCGTCTGGGACGGTGAACTGTGGGAGCAGGATCCTCCCGAACTCCATGTCGAAGTCGACCCGTTCTGCGACCCACAACGTGTTGTCACATGCGTCGGGGTACCGATCCTGAGGGAAGAGCTCTCGCATCTGGCGGGAGGACTTGATGTAGAACTCCTGTGAGTGGAACTTGAACCGCTTCTCCTCAGACTTGACGGAGCCGGTCTGGATGCACAGCAGCGCGTCGTGAGCTTCGGCCTCGTGAGCGTGGGTGTAGTGGGAGTCGTTCGCTGCAAGGAGCGGGGCATCGATCCTTCTCGCAATGTCGAGGAGGTCGTCCATGATCTTGCGCTGTGCCGGGATACCGTGGTCCTGGAGTTCGACGAAGAAGTTGTCTCTCCCGAAGATGTCCTGGTACATCCCCGCAGCGGTGAGCGCCGCGTCGAAGTCGCGTTCCTGTCCCCGCTGATCCTCGTCTGCAATGTCGTCGACACCAAGGAGCTGGGGTACGTGTCCTCCGAGGCATCCGGTCGTTGCAATGAGCCCTTCCGAGTACCGTGAGAGCAGTTCGACGTCCATCCTCGGCTTGTAGTAGTACCCCTCTGTGTACGCCAAGGATGCGAGCTTGATGAGATTGCGGTACCCGATCTCGTTCTCGGCGAGGATCGACATGTGGTAGCGCACATCGTCTCTCCTCGGCCGCTGCTCGAACCGCGAACCCGGTGTCACGTACGCCTCGATCCCGATGATGGGCTTGACCCCTGCGGATTTCGCGGCCTTCATGAAGTCGACGACGCCGTAGAGAACGCCGTGGTCGGTGATAGCCACAGCAGGCTGGCCATCAGCAGCAACCGCCTCCACGAGATCGTTGACGCGCGCTGCTCCGTCGAGCATCGAGAACTCGGTGTGAACGTGAAGATGTGCGAAGCTGTCTGGCACCGGTACCCCGCGTCGTGAATCACACGCATGTAAGCACGATGTGGCGGTCAGCGCACCCGACCGTACCGCCGCTGCAGAACCGTCGAGCAGCTCGTCACCGCGTACGTATCGTGTCGCACCAATCTACCGTTCCCCTGTCCTTCGAGACGCCGGGCACATCAGCTCCCGTACCCCCGATACGATGACCTCCTAGTATCGGCATGATCAAGGAGAGCATCGATTGGGAGTCATCGGAGTACTCACGGCCGGAGGGGATTGCCCCGGCCTCAACGCTGTCATACGCGGGGTCGTCAGCAAGGCCGTCGAGTCCGGTATCGACGTCGTCGGTATCCGCGATGGTTGGGACGGCCTGATGCACGATCGCACGATGCCGCTCGATCGCGAGTCGGTGCGAGGGATCCTCGGGAGGGGCGGAACGATCCTCGGTACCTCGCGAATGGACCCGTACGTCCATGGAGAAGGACTGGCGTCCTGTGAACCGACCCTGACGCGCAACGGCATCGACAAGCTCGTCGTCATCGGTGGAGACGGCACCCTGCGCTCGGCGATGGCACTCGCAGACGAAGGACTCCATGTGATCGGAGTGCCAAAGACGATCGACAACGATATCGCGGGAACGGATGTCACGTTCGGGTTTCAAACGGCCGTTCAGATAGCAACGGATGCCATCGATCGCCTCGCAACGACCGCAGAGGCACACAACCGGGTCGTTGTCGTCGAAGTGATGGGGAGAACCCGTGGGTGGATCGCGACCCATGCCGGGATCGCAGGTGGAGCCGACTACATCTTGATCCCCGAGGTTCCCTACGACGTCGACGAGGTGGTCGACACACTGCGCGCCCGGCACCGCAGCGGCCACCGATACTCGATCCTCGTGGTCGCTGAAGGTATCGATCCCCCTCCCGGCTACCCGGCGATTGCGAACAAGAAGGATACGTTCGGCTTCGAACGCCTCGGAGGGGTCGCGTACCAGGTGGCCGATGCCATCGAGGACCACACCAGCTTCGAGACACGGGTCACCATCCTCGGCCACATCCAACGCGGCGGTAGCCCGGTGGCAGCCGACCGTGTGCTTGCAACACGACTCGGGGTCAAGGCAACGGAACTCGCCCTCGACGATCGTTCGAACGTGATGGTCGCCGTGCGCGGCACCGAGCTCATTGCATGCCCCATCGAGGAGGCAACCTCGGCGATCAGAGGGGTTCCGCAGGAGTTGTACTCGACAGCACGAACCTTCTTCGGCTGATCCTGCACACGAATCACAAGATGTAGTGGGGTCAGATCCTCTCGGGTCAACATCTTGCGGTGATGACTTGACTGTAATTACACGCGTGTAGTAGGTTCGATCACGCTGATGGTTCACTCCCCTCGTGGGTGGTGAGGTAACAGGGAACCCGGTGAGACTCCGGGACTGCCCCGCAGCGGTGAACGGGAACGAAAGCCGTCACCTCGAGTACCGGGATCGGTGACCGAGGTAGAGCACTGGACCAGATGGTCTGGGAAGCGACGGCCAGTAGGAACTGATGATCGTACATCGATCGTGTGTGCCCGTGAGTCCGAAGACCTGCCGTCGGTTGTCGCGCCACAAGGGCTGCGGCATGGTCCCGTAGCCTCGTGGGAGGGCGGAGGACCGACGCGACGGTGCAACGCCGTCTCGTTGTGTGCTCTCCATCCGAGTCACCGGACCGTCAGGAACGACTCGTGAGGAGAACATCGTGACCACAACCGCCTTCCGATGGCCCGACGTCGTCGGGTCATCGACCCGCCCTGTAGAGCCCGACACGTGCAACCGCGTCCCCGTCGTCGATGTCACATCCACCATCGACGAGTACCTCGACCGCTCGGACTGGCGGGTATCGGCGAACGCCAACCAGGACTACTCACTCGGCGGGTTGATCCTCAACACGGCGGGGAAGGTGATAGCCAACTACTGGCTGAGCGAGGTGTACCCGCCCGCGATAGGTCACGCCCATCGAGAAGGCGACATCCACGTCCACGACCTCGACATGCTTTCGGGCTACTGCGCTGGTTGGTCGTTGCGCACACTCCTCACCGAAGGTTTCAACGGGGTTCCCGGCAAGATCGAGTCGGCTCCCCCGAAGCACATGTCGAGTGCCATCGGTCAGATCGTCAACTTCCTGGGGACGTTGCAGAACGAGTGGGCCGGTGCCCAGGCCTTCTCGAGTTTCGACACCTACATGGCGCCCTTCGTCCGGATCGATGATCTCGACTACCGGCAGGTCTACCAACACATCCAGGAGCTGATCCACAACCTCAACGTACCGTCGCGCTGGGGGTGCCAGGCACCCTTCACGAACCTGACCTTCGACTGGGTGTGCCCGGAGGATCTCCGTGACCAGGTACCCGTCATCGGGGGTGTGGAACAGTCCTTCACCTACGGCGAGTTGCGCAGAGAGATGGACATGATCAACCGCGCCTACATCGAGGTCATGACCGAGGGGGATGAACGTGGCAGGGTGTTCACGTTCCCGATCCCGACCTACAACATCACCGATGACTTCCCCTGGGACGATGAGAACGCCGATCTCCTCTTCGCCATGACCGCCAGGTACGGCCTCCCCTACTTCCAGAACTTCATCAACTCGGACCTCTCCCCCGACATGGTCCGCTCCATGTGCTGCCGTCTCCAGCTCGACCTGAGGGAACTCCTCAAACGAGGCAATGGACTGTTCGGCTCTGCAGAACAAACCGGATCCCTTGGAGTGGTCACCATCAACTGTGCTCGTCTCGGCCATACCCATCGCGGTGACGAAACCGGGTTGTATCGACGTCTCGACGAACTGCTGGAGATCGCACGCGACAGCCTCGAGATCAAACGCCTCGTCATCCAGGAGCACATGGATGCAGGCCTGTTCCCGTTCACGAAACGCTACCTCGGCACACTGCGCAACCATTTCAGCACCATCGGTGTGAACGGTATCAACGAGATGATCCGCAACTTCACGGCCGATGCACACGACATCACCACACCGTGGGGCAGGGAGTTCGCCGCTCACCTACTCGATCACATCCGCGGATGCATGGTGGAGTTCCAGGAGGAGACCGGCCACATGTACAACCTGGAGGCCACACCTGCTGAGGGAACTACCTATCGGTTCGCACGTGAGGACAAACGGCGTTTCCCCGGCATCATTCAGGCCGGCACCCAGGAAGCCCCGTACTACACCAATTCGTCCCAACTTCCCGCAGGACGCACCGACGATCCCTTCCAGGCACTCGCCGAACAGGAGGAGCTCCAGTCCAAGTACACAGGCGGCACCGTGTTGCACCTCTACATGTCGGAGCACATCAGCTCTCCTGAGGCCTGCAAGCGGTTGGTGCGCCGGGCCCTGACCAACTTCTCCCTGCCCTACATCACGGTCACGCCGGTCTTCTCGGTGTGCCCGCACCACGGGTACCTCGCGGGGGAACACGAGTTCTGTCCAAAGTGTGATGACGAGTTGATCGCACGTAAGAAAGGAGCGTGATCCATGTACAACGATGCCATGGACCTGAAAGATGAGGAGCGCACTCGCTGTGAGATCTGGACGAGGGTGATGGGGTATCACCGACCGGTCTCCGCGTTCAACGCAGGGAAGCAGTCCGAACATCGCGAGCGGGTGCACTTCCAGGAACCGGCACAGAGCTCGGGCAGTCGACCAGGCGAGTGACCACCGCAGCACTTCGTGTCGGTGGGATCACTCCGATGACCACCATCGACTACCCCGGTGAGCTGTCGGCTGTGGTGTACTGCCAGGGATGTCCCTGGCAGTGCACCTACTGCCACAACGTTGCTCTCCAACCCCACGGTGCGGGGACGACCCGGTGGAGCGACGTGAAGGCGTTTCTCTCGCAGCGCACAGGCCTCCTCGATGCTGTGGTCTTCAGCGGTGGTGAGCCGCTTTCGCAGATGGCAGCACTCACGGCGGCGGTGGACGACGTCCACGAGATCGGATTCAAGGTCGGCCTTCACACGGCGGGTCCGTATCCGGGACGGTTACGTCGCATCCTCGATGTCGTCGACTGGGTTGGACTCGACATCAAGGCTCTCCCGGAGGACTACGCGGCCGTGACCGGGATCCGGGGGTCGGGGGGCCCGGCGTGGGAGAGTCTCGACGTGCTGCTCGAGTCGGGGGTCGATCATCAGGTTCGTACGACGCCCGCCATCGGGTTCGACGATGCCGGCTACCTCGATGCCCTCACCCGTCGACTCGAGGCACGCGGCGTTGAACGCCACGTGATCCAAGTCCGACGAGATATGTCAGTACCCGACGACGCGGCCGGCGAGAACATCGTACGTATTGCGTAGTACGACGGCGAAGCCGTCCCTCACCTCGTCCCCATAGGTGGGGCCTTCTTCGTGGCTCGCTTCTTGGGCTTCTGCCTTGCAGACAACGGTTCGGTGTCCCGCAGTTCGTCGAATGATGCCTGCAGGTGCCGTGCGAGGGCTTCGCGATCGTCGATCACGTCACGGGCCATGTTGATCCCGATATCGATCGATCCGTTCAACGAGAACATCGCGATGCCGGCTCCGTGACTCTGCCAGAGGGGCACGAGCGGATACGTGGCAAGCATCTGGGAACCTGCCATGAACAGTGGGAACTGGGGCCCAGGCACGTTCGTCACCGTCATGTTGAACGGGCGTGCTCTCGCCCCGAGTCTCGCTGCGAGCGAAACCAGGGTTGCGGGGGCTCCCGTCGATACAGAGACCAGGGTCGATGCACCGAGTGCCTGGTCCGTGTCCTTGAGGTTCTTGGTCGCGGTCTTGACTTCCTGTATCCGTTTCGCCGGGTCTGGCTCCCCGACCGGAAGCGCCATCAGCCACATCGCTACCTTGTTTCCGAGCGTGCCCTGTTCGTCCTTCGTGCGCACGGATACGGGGGCCATGATCCGGAACTCGGTCTCTGCAATCTCCTCCCCGGACATCCCCCCGACCTCGATCAGGTACGAACGGACTGCGCCCGCAACGACCGCGAGCATGGTGTCGTTGACGGTCACACCATGGGCGTCCTTGATCGCCTTGACCTCCGCGAGGGGCAGTTCGAGCCAGTCGAACATCCGGGCTGGACCGATGTCGCCATTGAGTGGCGTCTTGTCCGTGGGTGTCAACCATCCCGATGACAAGGATGCGGATGCTGCCTTGAGGCGTCTCCTCCAGTCCTCGGCCACGTCTCCGACCCCCGTCATGAGCTTGGAGACATCAGAGAGGCCCGCGACGAACGATGAGATGGACCTCGAGACCTCACGCACAGCGAGCTCTGTTCCGTTCGGTGCGGGCCGGGGCTTCCACGGCTTCGGCTCGACCAGAGTGACATCGGGTGTGAAATCGAGGATCACCGCCATCAGATCGATGCCGGACATCCCGTCGATCATGCAGTGGTGGATCTTCGTGACGATCGCGAACCCTCCACCTTCGAGCCCCTCGACGACGTTGAGCTCCCACAATGGCCGTGACCGGTCCAGCCCCTGGGACATCAACAGCCCGGCAAGGGACTTCAGCTGATCCGGTGTGCCGGGATGAGGAAGGGCAACGTGACGTACGTGGTAGTCCAGGTGGAAGTGCTCATCGTCGACCCACACAGGGTGGCCCTCGATCGGCACGGTTGCGAGTCTCTGACGGTACCGCGGGATCTGATCGAGCCTCGAGACGATGATCGACCTGATCGTGTCGATGTCGACACCGTCGTCATCCGAGTAGTCGCCGGGCCCAAAGACGGCGACCGCTCCAACGTGCATGTGGGTCGCTCTCGACTCGAGTGCCAGGAACGACGCATCGAGGTTCGAGAGACGTTCGTAGTGGACGGTCATAGGTCAACCCCCTCGACGTCGGCAACCGCTCCCACGTCCGGAGCTCCGAGTACCTCAAGACTATCGCACAGATCGTTGGGCAGAGGAGCGATCGTATCCATGGCCTCGCCGGTCATGGGGTGGGTGAAGGACAACTGGCGGGCGTGGAGCCATGGACGCCCCGGATCGCCGACGACTCCTCGTCGGCCGTACGCGACGTCACCGATGATCGGCGTACCGATCGCCTGCATGTGGACGCGGATCTGATGGGTGCGACCGGTTTCGAGATCGATCGAAAGCAGCGCTGCGTTGCGATCGGTCCATTGAGCGAGCCTTCGGTAATGGGTCACCGCCGGACGCCCCGACCGACTGACACCCATCCTGGTCGGGTTGGAAGGGTCCCGCCCGATAGGTGCCTCGACGGTCCCCGTCGTGTTCGTGAACGTTCCCGATACGAGGGACAGGTACCGGCGAGAGATCGCCCGGTCGCGCATCATCTCGACGAGGCGCCCGTACGCTGCGTCGGTCCTCGCAACGACCAGCAATCCCGATGTATCGCGATCGAGCCGATGGACGATGCCCCAACGATCCTCCTGACCAACGCCTTCGATATCGGGGAACCGTGCAAGAAGTCCGTTGGCGAGTGTTCCCGTCGCACTACCGGACCCGGGATGGACAACGACACCGATCGGCTTGTCCACGATGATGACGTCTCGATCCTCGTAGACGACCGCAAAGGGAACGTCCTCCTCGGGTTCGAGCTTCACCGCCCGGTCGGGTACGTCGACGATGAGCGTCGACCCTGCTGCGAATCGATCCCCAGGTTTGACGGGAACGCCGTCGTGGGTGGCACCGGATGCATCGATGATCTCCCGAACACGATTGCGAGACAGGCTCAGCTCGGAAGCGATCACCCGATCGATCCGTAACCCGTCGAGATCGAGCGGGACCACGACGCGTCGCTCGCTCATGATCGACGCACGAACGCGGCGTAGAGCAGAAGAGCTACGCCGACGTTGATGAACACGTCTGCGGCGTTGAACACCGCAAAGAACTGGACATCGATCCAGTCGACGACGGCGCCATCGAGAATGCCGGCACCTCGAAACACACGATCGATGAGGTTGCCGATCGATCCACCGAGGACGAGGCCGAGGGCGATGGCCTCGATCCGCCTCGACGCGTCGCCGAGCATGTACATGATCAGGCCGATCACCCCGAACGCGATGATCGCGATGATGACGCCACCGTTGGAGAACAACGAGAAGCTCGCCCCCGTATTGAACGTCAAGCGGAGCCGGAACACGTCTTGGATGATGACGATGGGACCGTCGGCGAGTTCGTTGAGCGCCCACGCCTTCGTGAGCTGATCGAAAACAGCGACCAGGACGCCGATCGTGATGGCGAGCTGACGGTTGCTCAGTTTCGCTTTGCTGCCTCGACCGTCATCGTCGCGTACGGAATCGCTTCCAGTCTCGCCACCGGTATCGGTTCGCCTGTCACTTCGCATATACCGTAGAGGCCCTTCTCCATGCGGTCTTGAGCGTGGATGACCGCGTCGAGGAGAGCACGGGCGTTCTCCACCATGGATCGATCTGTCTCGAGATCGACAGCGATCGCTCCCCCGTCAACGTTGTCTGGATCCGGGCTGCGATCGGCCGAACCTTCAGCGAGCACCGCGAGTTCTCGGTCGCGCTCGTGATCACTGATGATCTTCTCGAGTCGGTCACGTTCGTCCTGGAGTTTTCGCTCCAGTTTCTTGAGTGTCGACGCGGCTAGCTGTCTGGCCATGCACCCTCCTGAAGGCCAGAATGTAGCAGCCGCCGGGAGTTGTTCATGTTTCTTCGATCAGCCTTCTCGCCGCTGCTTGCACACCGACGCCCCAGACCTCGACGGTCTTGGCACGCGAGCTGTGGCCCGAGACCACTTCGGCACGGCTTCCTCCCGTCTCGTTGCGGACCAACGCGGCAACAGCTGCGTTCGCTTTTCCCCGCTCGGGCGGAGCCGTCACCCGAACCTTGACACGATCTCCGTGAATGCCGACCACACCGCTACGGGACGCGTTCGCAACGACGAGGACGTCGATGAGGACCGACGTTCCGGTCGATCGGAGCGGTGAGTCATCCATGTCGGAAGCGTAGCGGTCACAGTCGCCTCTCAGAGTGGCTAGCCTCCCCGTACGCATGGACGGGGACACGACCGTTCGAGATGTGGATCACAGCGAGCTTGGGTTGGTGAGAGCCTTGCAGCCACACCGGACGCGACATCACCCCCGAGCAGCGGGAGGAAACCGAGAGGGAGTAGAACCCGCCGTCGATCCACGAAACGGATGAACGAAGCGGCCGGTGAACACCGGCAAGCCGGGTGGTACCGCGGGTCCCCCGTCCCGGCACCGAGAGGTGACGAGACAAGGACGAACCGTGGCATCACAGAGCGCATTCCCCAAGGTCGGCCCCCACGTCGACTTCCCCGAACTCGACGACCGGATACTGGACTTTTGGGACTCCATCGACGCGTTCGCGACATCCATCGAATCGCGAAGCGCCGACTCCGAGTACACCTTCTACGACGGTCCCCCCTTTGCTACCGGATCGCCTCACTACGGGCACATCCTCCAGGGGATCATCAAGGACATCGTCCCGCGGTACTGGACCATGCGCGGGTACCGGGTCGAGCGTCGGTTCGGCTGGGACACACACGGCCTTCCCGTCGAGATGGAGGTCGAGAAACAACTCGGTGTCTCCGGGCCACGCGAGATCGCAGAACTTGGCATCGACACGTTCAACGAGGCGTGCCGTGTGATGGTCAACAACACGACTGAGGACTGGTACGACATCACGAGGCGTATCGGGCGCTGGGTCGATTTCGACAACGACTACAAGACGATGGACACCGACTTCATGGAGTCCGTGTGGTGGGTGTTCAAGGAACTCTGGGATCGCGGGTACATCTACCAGGACTTCAAGGTGCTTCCCTACTCATACGGGGCAACGACACCCTTGTCGAACTTCGAGGCGAACCTCGACTATCGCGACGTCGATGATCCTGCCATCACCGTTCGTGTGCGCGTCACCGACGCCAGCGGCCCGGTTGCTGTTGGCGATTGGCTCGTGTTCTGGACGACGACACCATGGACCGTTCCCTCCAACCTGGCCATCGCCGTTGGAGAGGACATCGAGTACGCACGCGTATCGGTGCCACAGGATGATCGCCGCTACTGGGTGGCAAGCGATCTCGTCGCTACCGTCTTCGGTGAGGATGTATCGATCGATACGACGGCGCCCGGCAGAGACCTGGTCGGCACGGTGTACGAGCCTCCGTTCGACTACTTCACCTCTGAACGTGCCGATGGTGCATTCAACGTGATCACCTCACCCGAGGTCACGACCGTCGAAGGGACCGGCCTCGTCCACATGGCGCCTGCGTACGGTGAGGCCGACTTCCTTGCGATGCAGGCCGCCGGGATCACCTCACTCGTCGACCCGGTCGATGCCGAAGCGCGCTTCACCGATGAGGTCCCCGAGGTTGCAGGCGTCAACGTCAAGGACGCGGATGCCAGGCTGATGGACCTCCTCGACGAACGAGGTGCTCTCGTACGTCGCTCCACGCTGAGGCACTCGTACCCCTTCTGCTGGAGGACCGGAACACCGCTCATCTACAAGGCGATCCCGACCTGGTTCGTGGCCGTCGAGAAGTTCCGAGACCGCATGGTCGAGGTGAACCGGGACATCCTGTGGGTGCCCACCGCCATTGGAGAGAAGAGGTTCGGGAACTGGCTCGAAGGTGCACGTGACTGGGCGATCTCACGGAACCGCTACTGGGGATCGTGCATCCCGGTGTGGGAGTGCGATCGGTGCGACGAACAGATCGCTGTGGGCTCTCGTGAGCAGCTGTTCGATCTGTCTGGCACGATGCTCGACGATCTCCATAAGCACGTCGTCGATCTCGTCACGTTCCCGTGTGCGACCTGTGGCGGGACCATGACGAGGATCCCTGAGGTCCTCGACTGCTGGTTCGAGAGCGGCTCGATGCCCTTCGCCCAGATCCACTACCCGTTCGAGAACGAGGCACGCTTCGAGAACCGCTTTCCAGCAGACTTCATCGCTGAGGGTCTCGATCAGACGCGTGGATGGTTCTATACGCTGCTCGTCCTGTCGACGGCGATCCGCGACGAGGCACCGTTCCAGAACTGCATCGTCACCGGCATGGTTCTCGCTGAAGACGGCCGCAAGATGTCCAAATCACTCAAGAACTACCCGGATCCATCCCACGTGATCGACGCCTTCGGCGCCGATGCCCTCCGTGCCTATCTGATCAACTCACCGATCGTGCGCGGCGAGCCGCTGCGCTTCTCCGAGGCCGGTGTGCGCGAGGTCATTCGCACCGTCCTGTTGCCACTGTGGAACTCGTACTCGTTCTTTGCGACGTACGCCGATGCCGACGGTCTCACGGCACACGACCTCGCCACGGCTCCCCCGCTCGCCGAGCGGCCAGAGATCGATCGCTGGGTCGTCTCGGTGCTCCAATCCCTGATCGGGAGTGTGAACGAGGAGATGGAGGCGTACCGCCTCTACGCGGTCGTACCACCGATCATTGGATTCGTCGGCGATCTCACGAACTGGTACATACGACGTTCCCGGCGCCGCTTCTGGTCCCGACGCGACAGCGACGACATCGTCGACAAGATGGCTGCGTTCGCAACGCTCTACGAGGTACTCACCACCTTCGCAGCAGTTGCCGCTCCGATACTGCCGTTCATCACCGAGGAGATGTACCAGGGCCTCGTCCGCTCGGTCGACCCGGACGCTCCCGCCAGTGTCCACCACACCGACTACCCGGTCGCCGATCACACGTCGATCGACGCCGAACTCGAGTCTGGGATGTCCATCGTTCGCACCGTCGTCAACCTCGGACGCGGTCTGCGCAAGCGCCACGACCTCCGCGTCCGTCAACCCCTCCACACAGTGACGATCGTGACGCGATCTGAGGAAGTGAAGCGAGCCGTTGAAAGCCACAGCGCGCTGATCACCGACGAGCTCAACGTGCGAACCGTCGAGGTCCATAGCGACGAAGCAGGACTCGTCGATCTCGAAGCCAAGGCGAACTTCAAAGTCCTCGGCCCGAAACTCGGGAAGGACATGAAGACGGTTGCCTCCGCTATCGCTGAACTCGGGCACGAAGCGATCGCAGCTCTCCTCGACGGTGGCACCACCGACGCGGGGGGAGTCACCGTCACACAGGACGACCTCATCGTGGCCCGCACGCCGCGCGAAGGCACGGTCGTCGCTTCCGAAGGACCGATATCGGTCGCCCTCGACACGAGACTCGACGACGATCTACGCATCGAGGGTCTCGCGAGGGAACTGGTCAACCGCGTTCAGGGGCTGAGACGGTCCCATGGTCTCGACGTCACCGACCGGATCGTCCTGCGATGGAACTGTCCCGACGACAACATCGCCGAGGCGTTCTCCAGGCACGAGTCCTTCATCGCAGGCGAGGTACTGGCTACAGAGATCGTCGCCGACGCGTCCGGTGGCACAGAGCGCGTCGATATCGCCGGTTCCAGCGTCGGTCTCGGTATCGACAGGATCGAGTGACGCCTCGTCGTGTCAGCGGAGAAGGTTCGAGAGGATCTGAAGACCGAAGATGAGGATCAGTGGAGACAGATCGAGTGCCCCGCCGCCCATCCGTAGCGGAGGAACCACGGCGCGAATTGGCCGGAGGATCGGCTCGATCATCCGTGAAAGGAAGTCATACGCCTTGCGGATCGGGTGATCCCACGGCACGCGACCGAACACGACGATGTACGACAGGACAATCCACGCCAGCAGCGCAAGCGAGAGCAGTTGGATCAGTGATCGGAGGAGACTCACGTCAGATCGACTGGGCGAAGAGACCGAGACGCGCGAGTCGCTCCTGCTCACCGACACCGAGAGAAACACCCGTCGGTGTCACGAGGATGACCCCCTGGGTCGTCTTGGACATCTTGCCGTCGAGCGCGTAGGTGAGACCTGATGCGAAATCGACGATCCTGCGGACCATCTCTGGTTCCGTACTTCTCAGATCGAGCACGACGGTGCGTCCGGCCCGGATCGAGTCTGCAAGCGTCTGGGCATCAGAGAAGTTCCGGGCGACGATGATCTGGGACTCGGGCTCCGAACGGCGCACCGGCACTTCGGCGGTCGACATCGAACCTGCGTTGGGGTGAATGAGGACACCTGCTTCCGCATGCTTTCGATCGCCAGACACCTGACGCGCCGTCGATGCGGGCGGTTCGACACGTCGCCCAGACACCGGGACGGTGCCGGGGGGCCGAACCGACGCGGTCGCAGACTCGTAGGGTTCCGGGGCCCTTGGCGGAGGCGCTTGAGGCGTAGTCGAGCGTGTGTCGACGACAGGAGCAGCTGTGTCTGCACCTTGCTCCTCGTCGTCGACGAGCCCGAGATAGAAGAGCGTCTTGTTCCAGATTGATGCCATTGCGTCGTTCCCACGTGTCGTCAGTGCCGGGCGGTGTTCGTACCCTCAAAGATAGCCCTTCCCACGCGAATGGTGGTGGCACCCTCCGCTATGGCGACCTCGAAGTCGTTCGTCATGCCCATCGAACACACATCGATGAGTGGCGACTCCTCACGATAGCGTTCGAAGATCCCTCGCAACAGGGCGAACCACGGCGCTGACTCTGCGGGGTCTTCGACGAGCGGCGGGATGGCCATGACACCGCGGACATCGACACCGATCTCGAGGACACCTGCGAGTACCTCGTCTGCGCTCTGTGGATCGAACCCGACCTTCTGAGGTTCACCGGCGAGATTGAACTGAACGAGCGCTGGGCCGCCGTGCACGGCAACCCAACGCTCGGCAAGGGACAAGCGATCGAGTGAGTGGAGCAGCCCGACATGGGCAGCCACGTACCGGGCCTTGCGAGACTGCAACGGGCCTATGAAGTGCCACGTGATGTCATCGGGGAAGTCCGCTTCGACTCTCGCTCTGAGGCCCTGCTGACGGTTCTCCCCGAAGATCCTCTCCCCCGACCGATAGACGCTGAGAACCTCCTCGTTGGATCGCATCTTGGAAACCACTACCAGATCGATCTCGTCGGCGTTGCGACCGGCGCGCTCGGCAGCGGCCACCATCCTCCGACGAACCGTGTTCAGCCCTGGGGAATCCATACGATCGTCACCTGCCTTTCCGACGTTCCATCTTCACGATACGACGCCATCGATGGGTCGTCGTGGGTACAGCAGCCGATATCGATCACGTCGACATCGCCGAGCTGCGATCGGATCGCGCCAGAGAGTTCCACACTCAACGTTCCAGATCTCGTCTGGGATGGGAACCCTCCCACAGCTTCGATCACCTCTGGGCCAACCTCGTAGCAGCACGATCCGATATGGGGACCGAGGATCGCTACGGTCGGTGTGTCCCCGAGAGCATGCATCCGGTCGATCGTAGCCGGGACGACTCCTCGGGCAACTCCTCTCCATCCTGCGTGTGCAACAGCGCGTGTCACCTCGCCGAGCAGGACGACGGGTACGCAGTCTGCTGTGGCGATAGCGATCGGCAGTCCGATCGCCGCAGTGACGAGAGCGTCTGCCTCACCGTAGAGGCCGGCTTCTGATGCTTGCACCACGCGTGTCCCGTGGACCTGGTCGATCGTCGCCCAATCCTGTGAGATACCGAGTTCTGCGGAGATTGCCGAACGTGCAGCTTCGTCGCGACGCCCATCCCCGAGGGCTCTCGTACCGAAGACAACCCCCCCGATACCGGGAGGTAGGATCATCCCTGGACGAATCCTGGGATGTCCATCTCGTCCGTTCCACGGTCGTCACCCGACATCGGAGCGTCATCATCCCTCAAGATGGAAGGCCGCGAACGCGGTGTCGAACTCGGGGTCGTCGGCGAAAACGAGCCTCTCCGATCATGGTCGAAACCGGCAGCGATGACGGTTACCCGCATCTCGTCGCCGAGCGTGTCGTCGATCACTGCACCGAAGATGATGTTCGCGTCGGCATCCGAGTGGTCCGAGATGAGAGTCGCTGCCGTGTTGACCTCGTGCAGCGTCATGTCTCGTGGGCCTGCAATGGACAACAGCACGCCGCGTGCCCCCTCCATCGAGGTCTCGAGGAGGGGACTCGAGATCGCCTTCTCGGCCGCCTGCTGTGAGCGTGAGTCCCCGGTCGAGACACCGATGCCCATCACAGCAGAGCCTGCGTCCGACATCACCGCCTGGACATCGGCGAAGTCGACGTTGATCAGACCCGGGGTCGTGATGAGCTCGGTGATCCCTTTGACACCCGACGTCAGCACCTCATCGGCCATGCGGAAAGCATCCGTGATGGGTGTGTTCGGGTCTGCGATCTCGAGGAGCCGCTCGTTGGGGATGATGATCAACGTATCGACCGCAGCTTTGAGTCCCTGGATGCCCTGTTCGGCTTGAACACTTCGACGGCGCCCTTCGAACCCGAACGGGCGCGTCACCACTCCGACAGTCAATGCGCCGATCGATCGTGCGACCTCAGCAACAACGGGTGCGCCACCGGTCCCGGTGCCCCCACCTTCCCCCGCGGTGATGAACACCATGTCTGCGCCCTCGAGGGCATCTTCGATCTCGTCACGGTGATCTTCTGCAGCCCCCCGGCCGATCTCGGGGTTGGCTCCAGCACCGAGGCCGCGGGTCGATTCGCGTCCGATGTCGAGTTTCACATCTGCGTCGGACATCAAGAGTGCCTGGGCGTCCGTGTTGATCGCGATGAACTCGACACCGCCGACGCCCTCTTCGATCATGCGGTTCACGGCGTTTACACCGCCGCCACCGACACCGACGACCTTGATCACCGCGAGATACGTGTTCGGCGGTCTGCTCGAATCTGTCATCTTCTCCATCCCTCCCCAGGAAGGTTCATCGCAACCTTAGTCGCCAGGTCGAGGTATCCGGGGCGCTTATTGCTCACCCTCTAGCTGAGGTTGAGGGTTGGTGACAGCGGGACGTAGCGGTGCGATCAGGTCGATGGAGACGCCCTCTGCCAGACCGCTGTCGATGAGGGTCCCGAGTACCGTCGCCTTCGCCTCGAGGTCGACCGGACGCCCGAGGCGAACCCTGTGTCCTGCGACCACGGCGAACAACCCATCTCCGTCGCGCACGAGCACGGTCCCCGCTCTCAGATCGGGACGGAGGGCAGCGATGAACACCATCGAACCGGCGACGAACGGGTCGTCTATCGAGGATCCGGGGACGACGCTTCCCACGTCGATGTCGACGATCGCGCTGTCCGGCGAGACTCCCACCACTTCCTCGAGAACCGTTGCCTCCTCAGACACCAGCACCCACGTGTCTCCAGAGCGCACTGGTGCCACGGGGACGTGCTCGGTGACCGTGATGACGATCGAGCCCGGCCACGCCAGTGCGACATCGACAGACGCCACCCACGAATCTGCCGCAACTGCTCTCTCGATGGTTGAGGCTCGCACGTCGATCGTCGGTGTTCCCACACCGACTCCGAGAGCGTTGAGGACTGCGCCGGGGTCAGAGCGTTCTGCCCCGGTGATCTCGACGGTCGAGATCGAAAGAAGCGGGCTGCGGATCAGCCAGAAACCGAACGCGGTGACCGCTACCAGCACGATGGCAAGCAGAATCCACCGCAGCCTACGACGGGCCCGATCCTCAGATACGCTTCGGCGGCGCTCGGCAACACGGGGCTCCATCGTGGTCACGATGCCTCCCCTTCTCCGGCGAACTCACCGAGAAACTTGATCTCCGGTTCGAGATCGATGCCGGCCCTCTCGCGAACGATGGCTCTGATGCGCTCCACGAAGGAGAAGATATCGTCGGCTGTGGCGTCGCCGCTGGCAACGAGGAAGTTCGCGTGGACGGGCGATACACGAACCGGCCCGAAACGCTTCCCCTTCAGCCCGACACGTTCGATGATCGCCCCGGCGAAGTCACCATCAGGGTTCTTGAACACGCTTCCGGCGTTGAGGGTTCCACCGGGCTGGTTCGCCTTTCGCCATCGCGTGATCTCGCGAATCTCGTCTTCGAGGACGTCGGCGTCTGCCTCCGTGGTCGCGAACGTCGCCTGGACGACGATGTCTGGATCGACGAGGTTCGAACACCGATAGCCCAGCTCGAGGTCCCGGGGTGTCGAGCGCGTCAACTGCCGTGTCGTTGCGTCCAGGATCAGCGCGTGGCGCATCACATGAGCGGTATCGGAACCGTGACCCCCTGCGTTCATGCGAACGGCTCCCCCGACACTTCCAGGGATACCGACGAAGAAGCCAAGTCCCCCGCGTCCCCAACTGGCAGCGAGGCGCGCGACCTTTGGAAGCGCAGCCCCTCCGCCCGCCGTCACGTCTCCATCGTCTCCGACAGACACCGCTTGAAACGATCGACCGAGCTTGATGACGAGGCCGTCGATGCCCCTCTCGGAGACCACGACGTTACTTCCCCTCCCGAGTACGACGACGCTGGTATCGGGAGGTGCGAGCGAGAGCACCTCGCGCAGTTCACCAAGATCCCCAGGCTCGGCGAAGAAACGTGCGGTGCCACCGACCTTGTACGTCGTGAACGGTGCGAGCTGAACGTTGTCCCGCACGCTCGGGTGATCGATCATCGCTGTGCCTCGATGGCGAGCGCGACCTCTCTGGCGATCGATGTGATGTCCCCTGCTCCGAGGAGCAAAACTGTGTCACCCGGCTCCACAAGGTCGGAAACGACAGCTGCGACATCGGTGATCCTCGGCACGAACTGAACCTCACCTCCTGCAGCATCTGTCGCCTGAACGACGAGTCGGCCGCTGACTCCGATGATCGGCTGCTCACCTGCCGCATAGATGTCGGTCACGATGACGGCGTCGGCGAGGGCGAGGGGGGCACCGAAGTCGGGGGCAAGGTCAGCCGTCCTCGTGTACCGGTGCGGTTGGAACACGACGATGACCCGACCCTGGGAGCCAACCGACGCGGCGGCGATCGTTGCAGCTACCTCTGTTGGATGGTGGGCGTAGTCGTCGACGATCGTGACGTCACGGACCTTGGCCTTGATCTCATAGCGTCGTCGCACACCGCTGAACCCACGAAGAGCGGCCGCAGCCGTGTCGAGATCGACGCCGAGTTCTGCGAGGAGTGCCAGCACCCCGGCCGCGTTGGCTGCCAGGTGTTCACCCGGTTTTGGAAGTGTCACAGGCGTTGCTCCGCCCGGTCCCATCAGCGTGAACGTCACGCCGCCGTCGATGTGGTCGAGTCCGGTGATACGCCAAACAGCGTCCTGGGAGAAACCGTACGTGATGATCGGCGTCCGCTGTGCGAGCCTGCGAACCCCGGCGTCGTCGATACATCCGATCGTTGGACCCGGTACGCGGTCGGCTACCTGGGCAAAGGCGTCCTCGAGTGCGGCGACCGTTCCGTAGTGGTCGAGATGGTCGGACTCGATGTTGGTGACGAGAATCGCATCGAGGTCGAGATGCCTGAAGGTTCCGAACGCTTCGTCGGCCTCGAGCAGGAAGAGATCCTCTGATCCGAGAGAAGCACCGGTGTTCATCCCGACCATCTCTCCTCCCACGAGGAACGTCGGATCCTTGCCTGACCCGCGCATCGCCGTTACCGCAAGAGCTGTCGAGGTCGTCTTCCCATGGGTACCGGCGAACCCGATCGTGGTCTGACGGCTCGACAGGGCGCTCAGCAGCGCGGGGCGCCGCCATACGTCGATCCCGGAGGTTCTCGCAGCACGGAGCTCTGGATCCGAATCTGGCACCGCAGACGACGCTATGACGAGGTCGACACCCTCGATCCGATCGGGCCGGTGCCCGACCCAGATGTCGACGTCGACATCGCGCAGCGTGTCGAGCATGTAGCCGGGCTTCATGTCGGACCCGGACACATCGTGCCCGAGCTGACTGAGCAGCTTCGCCAGCCCCGACATTCCGGCGCCTCCGGCTCCAACGATGTGGACTCTGTGCGGGATGTTCCTGTCGTCAAGCACCCTGGACCTCCAACACGCGATCTGCAACGCGACTGGCAGCCGTCAGATGCGGCGCGTTCTCGAGCCTTGCACGCATCTCGCTCAACCGGCCGCGGTCCCCAAGGAGCGACAGCACCGTGGAAATGATCTCATCGGCACGCTCTTGATCGATCACGAACGCACCGCCGAGACCGACGACGTCCGTGGCGTTGATGCCTTGATAGCCACCGCCTGCGGGCAGTGGGATGATCACCGCCGGCGTGCGCGTGGCGTGCAGCTCGGCAACAGTGAGCGCGCCGCCGCGGGACAGGACGAGGTCGGCAGCTGCGTACAACCGGGGCATGTCGTTCTCGTAGCCTCGCACCACCCATCCCTCGACTCCGAGAGCCTGGGCGCCGACGAGTTCCTCGTGGGTCGGGCCGGTGATGTGGAGTATCTCGAAGGAGCGGTCGGACGAGGACGCGAGACGATGGGCGATCTCGTTGAGGGCACTCGCACCGAGACTCCCCCCGATGACTCCGAGCACGGTCGCATCCGAGTCGAGGCCATAGTGTTCCCGGGCCGAGCCGCGCAACGCGTCTCGATCGAACGTGTTGAAGGCACTGCGCAGTGGGCTCCCGATGACGGCTGCACCGGGGAGCTTGGCAAGGGCGGGCTCGAACGCCACGAACACCGTGTCTGCGCCCCGAGCGGCGAGACGGTTCGCTACGCCAGGAACAGCGTTCGCCTCGTGGATGATGAGCGGGATGCCGGTCTTCCTCGCTGCGAGTGCCGCAGGTCCCGACACGTAACCACCGAAGATGACCATCGAGCGAACACCGCGTGCCACGATCGACTCCGCGATGATGTCCCGGGCGGTCCTGACCTTGAACGGGAGTTTCAGGTTGTCGATCGACATCGATCGGCGGATCCCATGGATGTCGACGCTCACGAACGGGTACCCCGCTTCGGGGACCACCGTGGCCTCCATGCGATCTCCGCCGAAGAAGATGACATCATCGCGTGCGGTCCCGCGTGAGACGATCTCATCGGCGACGGCGAGTGCAGGGTAGACGTGCCCCCCGGATCCGGCGGCCGCGATGCCGACGCTCACTCTTTCGCACCCGACTCGTTCGCTCGAGCAATGCTGAGGAGTACTCCTATCGCGAACAGGTTGACGAGCATGGCGTTTCCGCCACTCGAGATGAACGGGAGCGGTACACCGGTGATCGGAAGCACGGCAACGACACCTCCGATGTTGACGAGGGCCTGGATACTGAGCCAAGCGACGATCCCGATCGCAAGAAGCCTGCCGAAGACGTCCGGGGCGCGAAACGCGATGGACACCCCGACCGCGGCGAGGATGGCGAACAGTGTCACCACGATGATCGCACCGGCGAACCCCGTCTCCTCACCGATGATGGCGAAGATGAAGTCGGTGTGGGCGTTCGGTAGCCACGACCACCGGGCCCGGCTCTGACCGAGCCCCACGCCGAAGAACCCGCCGGTTCCCAGGGCCACCATGCTCTGGACTGCCTGCAACCCTGTGCCCTGCGCCGAGGCGAACGGATCGAGGAAGCTGAGCAATCGATCCTTTCGGTAGTCCGCGGACATGGCTGCTGCAACCATGGCGAGACTGCCAAGCGCCCCGAGGCCGAAAACGAACCTCAGGGGGACGGCCGATACTGCAAGGACGATGAACGCGGGGACGACGATGAGCAGCACGTTGCCGTAGTCCGGTTGAGCAAGGAGAAGCACCGACACGGTGCCGAGTATCGCTGCCACGGGGATGACGACGTGCCACAGGTTGTTCAGCAGATCACGCTTCTTCGTCAGTACCGTCGCGAGGAGGGCGAGCGTAGCGAACTTCGCGAACTCGGCTACCTGGATGGTGATCGGCCCGACTTCGATCCAGCGCGCTGCTCCTCCGCGTTCGTCACCGATCATGATCGTGACGATCAGTCCGACGACCACAGCGAGGTACAGGGGCAACGCGAAACGCCGCCACACCGAGTGAGGGATGAACGCGGCAACGACGAGGGCACTGAGCCCGAGTCCGACCCACATCACCTGTTTCGTGAACAGGCGGAACTGGTCACTGTTCGCCGAGATCGAGATGACAGACGACGCGGACAGCATCGCTCCGAGCCCGATGACGAGCAGCATGGCAACAACGACGAGCAGGAGTCCAGCCCGGCGTCCGCCCGCAGAGTGCGCGCGAGCACGCGTACGCGGATGTACCGGCGTTCGCTTTCTCTCGGCAGTGTCTGTCATGGTCTACTCCTCGTTCTCGTACACCAGGCGTGCAAACACCTCGCCGCGTTCGGCGTACGATGCGAACTCATCGAAGCTCGCACACCCTGGTGACAACAACACGGTATCGCCTTGCACCGCGATCTCTCTGGCTTTCGCGACAGCTTCGGCCATCGTGGACGTTGTGATGACGTCCCGGCGTGCCGCCTCGGCGATCTCGCCGGCGGCTTCCCCGAAAGCGATGAGAGTGTGCACCCCGCGAACCCGGGTCAACGGGCTGAGGTCGAGATCCTTGTTCCTGCCTCCGGCAAGCAGTATCACGCTGTCGAACGCCTGGGCTGCAGCGACCGCAGCGTGTGGGTTCGTCGCCTTCGAGTCGTCGACCCATGTGACACCATCGACGATATCGACCACACGGCGCCGATGTTCCCCTGTCGTGAACTGCGAGATCACGCGGGACACCCCGTCGGCGCTCGCCCCAGCTTCCAACGCGATCGTTGCGGCGACCACCAGGTCGAAGAGAAAGCTCGGGTCCGTCACCGTCGGTGCGAAGCGGTGACCTGCAACGACGATCGTGCCGTCGACGACACCGTTCCCCCCGTCGGGAAGGCGAACGCCCGAGCACGGAACCAGCCGACAACGCGCATCCTCGATCACATCGAGCACGATCGGGTCGTCAGCGTTGTAGGCCAGAACGGCATCGGGTGACATCGCAGCGACGAGCATCGCTTTTGCCGCCACGTACCGCTCGAACGACCCGTGCCAGTCGAGATGATCCGGGGAGATGTTGAGCAGGGCACCGGCCGTTGGAGCAAGGTGATCCATGAAGCGAAGCTGATAGGACGACAACTCCATCACGAGCACGTCGGCGTCGTCGTCTGACAGGGAGGACACGGCCGTACCGATGTTCCCACACGCCAGGGCATCGATGCCAGACGCTACGAGCATCTCGGTCGCTACCTCCGTGACCGTCGTCTTGCCGTTCGTACCCGTTACAGCGAGGTACGTCGTCGTGATCCGCTCGAGTCCGAAGCCCGCTTCAGTGGCGATCGGGATGTCGCGTTCGATCGCGTCGCTCAGCGGTGGTCGTGTCTCGGGGAACCAGGGACTCGTCACGACCCGGTCGACCCCGTCGAGGTACGCGGTCGACCACGTCGATGCGAGTGCGCTCACGTCGCCCGCAAGACCGCTCACGTCGATGGTTCGTTCCTCGTCGAACAGCAGCACCTCTGCACCCTCGACGGCGGCCGTTCTCGCTGCGTCCAGGATGCCGCGCAGGCTTGCACCGACGAAGAGGTATCTCACGGGCTGATCGATCCTGGACCCGAAACCCAATCCGCGTAGAACAGCCCGATCCCGAAAGCGACCATGATCCCCGACAGGATCCAGAACCGGATGATCACCGTCGTCTCCGGCCACCCCTTGAGCTCGAAGTGGTGATGGATCGGTGCCATGCGGAAGATCCTCTTGCCGAAGCCACGGAAAGAGATCACCTGGAGGATCACCGACACAGTCTCCATCACGTAGAGCCCCCCAAGGATGATGAGTAAGAGTTGGGTGTTCGTGAGAAGCGCGAGCGCCGCCATCGCTCCACCGATGGCGTGCGACCCGGTATCACCCATGATGATCTTGGCCGGGGCGGCGTTCCACCACAGGAAGGCGAGCGCAGCTCCCAGAACTGCCGCTGCGAATACGGCGAGGTCGAGTGCTCCATCGACCTGGTAGAAGGTCGGGTTGCGCGACTGCCAGAACGCGATCAGCACATAGGCGCCGAAGACGAGGGCTGCAGAGCCTGCAACGAGACCGTCGAGGCCGTCGGTGAGGTTCACCGCGTTCGCCGTTGCGGTGAGCATGAACAACACGAGGACGAAGAACAGGACGGGACCGAGATCGATCCCGAACGGTCGAGCGAACGACAGCTGGTGACTGACGCCGGTACGTGATGCACCCCAGGCGAACGTGACGGCGATGAGGAGTTGTCCACCGAACTTCCATCGTTTCGACAGTCCTTCGTTGCGCTTCTTCGCGTACTTCGCGAAGTCGTCGAAGAACCCGATGACACCCATTCCGACGAGGGCGAAGAGAGCGAGGAGGGCCTTCTCGTCGAACTCCTGGGATGAGAAGCCGAACCCTGCACCGAAGGTGAAGAACTTGAAATGGGCGATGACGTATCCGATCATCGCACCGACGACGATCACGATCCCGCCCATCGTCGGGACACCCTGCTTGTGCATGTGACCTTCGACCTCAGCTTGAATGAACTGCCCGATGTTCCTCCGGCGAAGCGCCTTGATGACCACCGGTGTCGCAAAGATCACGAGCACGAAAGCCAGCGCAGAGGACAGGAGCAGCGAGATCACGGTTTTGATTCCTTGATGAGGGAGAGGGCGAGACGTTCGAGTCCCGCCGAACGCGATGCCTTGACCACCACGACGTCTCCAGACTCGAGAACGCCCGAGAGAGTATCCATCGCTGCTGTGATATCGGTTGCATGCTCGACGATGCCGGGGGCTCCCAGGACGTATCCGTGGTCGGCACCGACGACGATCACCCGGTGGAAGCCGAGCGATGCTGCGAGGTGGCCCATCGCTCGGTGTTCCTCCTCGCACACGCTCCCGAGTTCTGCCATCGGTCCGAGCACCGCGAGAGAACGTCCCGGCATGTGCGCGACGGTCTCGAGTGCCGAGGCCACCGACTGTGGGTTGGCGTTGTAGGCATCGTTGATGATCGTGTAGCGGCCCTCACGGTGGACATCCATCCTCCACAGCGATCCCACCGCACTGCTCATACGTTCGATGAACGCCCGGATCGGGAGTTCGAGGGCGTGTGCGACGGACACGGCTGCAGCAGCGTTGTAGGCCTGATGTTTGCCTGCCATGGCAAGGGACACATCGAAGGATCGGGAACCAACGTCGAGCGTGAACCGCGAGCCGCCGCCGGGGTCGACCCCCACGTTCGCCACCTCGACATCTGCAGGGGCTAGGCCGAAGGTGAGAGTGTGTTGCGGTATCGGACGGGCAAGGCGCTCCTCGTCCGAAGGGATGATCGCGGTACCGGTCGATCCAAGTGATTCGATGAGCTCGAACTTGGCATCCGCGAGGCCAGCGGGGGAACCGAACGTCTCGAGATGCACGACACCGAGGTTCGTCACCACCGCGACGTCCGGTCGAATCGCCGACGCCAACCATGCAATGTGCCCCGTGCCACGTGATCCCACCTCAACGATGAGTGCGGTGGCATCCATTGGCGTGGCGAGCACGGTCAAGGGGACGCCGACCTCGTTGTTGTACGAACGAGGTGAAGCCCACGCACCGGGAATACCTGCAGCGATGAGGTCCTTCGTCGACGTCTTTCCTGTTGAGCCGGTGATGGCAACGACGGGTACCTCGAGCTCGTCGCGGCGTCGCACGGCAAGGGACCTGAGCGCTTCGAGCGTGTCATCGACCTCGATTCGTGGTTCGACCTCGACGTGTCTGGCCCGTCCCACCACGACGGCAACCGCACCGGCCTCCATCGCCTCTGCTGCGAAGTCGTGACCGTCGAAGTGCTCACCCGCAATGGCGACGAACAGCGCGTCCGCATCGACGTTGCGGCTGTCGATCGTCACCGACGCGACGGGGGTCTCTGGCTCACCGACGAGGTTCCCACCGAGATGACCGGCGATGTCTGCGAGCCTCCACCCGAGGTCAGTTCGACGCGACGTCACGGTGCTCTCCATCCAAGCGCGTCCAGCACAGCACGTGCAGTCACGCGGTCGTCGAACGGTTCGATCACGCCGTGTCTCTCGATCCCTTGCTCGTGGCCCTTGCCGAGTATGAGAACGATATCTCCAGCCTCCGCTGCATCGATCGCAGCGGTGATGGCTTCCCGGCGATCGATCACCGTCACAGCGTTGGCCTCCGGAGCAGTGTCCGCTCCGCGTTGGACCTCTCTGGCGATCGCTGCGGGATCCTCAGATCTCGGGTTGTCGCTTGTGATGATGACGAGGTCGGCGAATCGGACGGCAGCGGCACCCATCAATGCTCGCTTGTCGCGGTCACGATCTCCGGCCGCTCCGATGACGGCGATCACGTTCCTTCCCGCGACGCTGCGGGCCGCCTGAAGTACCTCAGAGATCGCTCCGGGGCTGTGTGCATAGTCGACGATGACCGTGAACGGACCACCGTGCTCGATCACCTCCATCCGACCATCGACGACCGGGAGGGAGGCGAGGCCACTCACGATCGCATCGGTCGGAGTCTCGAGGGAGATCGCGATCGTTGCTGCAATTGCAGCGTTCGCGACGTTGAACGATCCCATCACGGGGATCCCGAGTGCAAGTCGTCGATCATCGTATTCGAGAACGAAACTCGTCCTCTCAGGAGTTCCCTCCACATCACGAAATCGAAAGTCGGCATCCCCAGATGCCCCCACGGTCACACTGGGTACGGTGCACATCTCGACCAGGCGCCGGCCGTACGCGTCATCGATGTTGATGATGCCCATGCGTGCGCGGTCGGTATCGAAGAGCGCTGCCTTCGCTCCAAAATACGTCGCCATGTCACCGTGAAAGTCGAGGTGGTCCTGAGACAGGTTGGTGAAGGCGACAACCTCGAAGGTGATGGCATCGGCACGATGCAGCTCCATTGCATGAGAGGAGACCTCCATGGCGACGACCTCCACATCGACGTCGCGCATCATCGCGAGGAGTTCCTGGAGGTCGGAAGATTCAGGGGTCGTCCGATCGATCGGTTCCGGCTCGCCATCTATCCTCGCTCCGAGCGTTCCGATCACACCCACCTTGCGCCCGGCCGACCGCCATATCGACTCGCACATGTGCGACACCGTCGTCTTGCCGTTCGTCCCGGTGATCCCGACGAGCGTGAGATCCTCGTCGGGCCTGTCGTACACGATGTTGGCGGCCCACGCCATGGCGGCCCTCGTGTCGGGGACGACGATACAGCCCACGTCCGGCTCGATCGAGTGCTCGGAGAGAACCGCAACCGCTCCTGCTTCGACAGCCGAATCGATGAAGCGATGCCCATCGCTCGTGGCCCCTGGGATCGCAACGAAGAGGGAACCGGGTGCCACCTTGCGTGAGTCATGGGTGACCGACAACACGACGGTCTGTGGACGCGTGATCGATATCACATCGTCAAGCGATGCAGCGATCTCCTCGAGTGTGGCACCGTAACCTGGCATCTCATCTCCGATCGGGTGCCACACCGAGCTGGTGAAGAGCCGTCTGGGCCACCTCGGCAAAGACGGGGGCAGCAGAGGCACCCCCGAGAGAGAGATCCACACCATCGTCCCCTTTGCCCTGTGGCGCATCCAGCACGATGGCGATGACGATCTTCGGGTCGTCGAGCGGAGCCATCCCGATGAACGACGCCGTCGTGCTCTCCGTATAGACACCCGTCTCAGAATCGAACTTCTGGCTGGTACCCGTCTTGCCTCCAGCCGTGTAATCGGTCATCCTGGCTCGGCGCCCCGTTCCCTCTTCCATGACGACCCGCCCGAGCATCCAACGCATCGTCTGGGCGGTCTCGACCGTGAGAACCTGTCGGGTTCGCGGCTTGGTGAGCAGGCGGCTGCCATCGGCCTGCTGGATCTCACTCACGACGTACGGTTCCACCCACACGCCGTCATTGGCGATCGTTGCGTAGACCGCTGCCATCTGCAAGGCCGTGGTCCCGACCGCGTACCCGATCGCGATCGAGGATCCCGTGGTCGCCGTCCACTCCGATGTGGGGTCGAGCTTCCCGTGACGCTCGCCGGCGACGTCGATGCTCGACGGGCTCCCGAGGCCGAACTTCGTCAGGTACTCGTAGTGGAGCTCAGGACCGAGCCTGCGCTCGATCTCGATGGCGCCAACGTTCGATGAACGCTTCACGACGTCGGCAACGCTCATGTAGGGGCGGTTTCGTCCGTGATCTGCGTACTGGAACTCGCCGATGGTGACCGTCGGCGGAGTATCGATGACGGTGTCCTTCGTGACGATCCCCGCGTCGATCGCCGCCGCGACGGTTACCGCCTTGAGCGTCGATCCGGGTTCGTACACGTCTGCTACCGCCCGGTTGCGCAGGGCATCGGGTGTTGCGGACGCACGATCGTTGAGATCGACGCTCGGCCAGCTTGCCATGGCGAGGATCTCTCCGGTCTCAGGTGACAGAACGACCACGGTGCCGCCAAGCGCCGACGTGCGAGCGATGGCTTTTCGAAGTGCCTGTTCGGCGGCGAACTGGATCTCTCTGTCGATCGTGGTGACGAGGTTCGATCCTGGCACGGCCGGATCGAGACGGGTCTCTCCCTGAGGGATGACACGACCGTAGGGGTCACGCTCGACGATCATGCGTCCCGGACGACCCTGGAGCTCCGAGTCGAATGTACGCTCGAGGCCTTCGACCCCGCTGCCGTCGTCGTATCGGGTCAGTCCGATGACCTGAGCTGCGACGGCACCTGCCGGGTACACTCGCAGCGGCTGCTTCCTGTAGAACACACCGGTGAGGTCGGCGTCGTTCACAGCCGCTGCGATCTCGGTCTTGACTGCCGTCGGCACTCGCATGGCGATCTCGGCATACCTGCTTCCCGACGCCTGGGCTGCGGCAAGCTTCGAAGCGAGCGCCTGCTCGTCGAGCTCAGAGAAAGGTGCCAGCACCGCTGCCGCTACGGCTGTGTCTTCGAGCAGCTGGGGGTCAACGACGACGTTGTACCCGTCGATCGTCATCGCGAGCTCGACACCGTCCCTGTCGTAGATCGTCCCTCGCGCTGCAGGGATCGGCTGGGTCTTGATGCGTTGATCGAATCCGACACTCGCCATCCTGGCCGCTTGCGCTCCTTGGAGGTCGAAGAGGCGGTAACCGATGCCCGTCCATGCAACGACGAAGGCGAGACCGACAACGAGCAGCCTGAGATCACCACGATTCCAGATGCGTGGCTTCATGAACTCACTCCGATGTCATCGTGCTGCCTCGAGATCCAGCCGCCAGCGTTCGGCCAGTTCGTCATCTGTGCTCCGTTCTCAGTGTCGGGATCGAGTATCGGTTCTCTTCATCACGGAGTCCCGTCGTCCAGCGCTCGTATCGGGGTGAACGGGTCGAGAACGTCTGGCGGTGGGTTGAGGCCATCGACGACGATCGCCACCCGCTCGTCGGGGTAGACGAGGCCGATCTGTTCGGCCTGGTATGCGATGCGCTCGGGGTCCTGGAGCTGAGCAAGCTCCAGACGCAGATCGAGCTGGAGGGACTCCTCGAAAGCGATCTGATCGGTGATCGTGTCGAGCTCGAACGCCGACCGGTCGAGAGCGATGCGCAGATAGATCATCGAGAAGAACACTGCCACGACGAGGACGGTGAAGAACGCAAGCGGGAGAAGTCGCGGTCCTCCTTGCTGTGTCGCCCCCGTCACCCGCGTCGATCGACCTACCGCGTGGGGTACTGCCTGAGCGGTCATGGTGCCACCTTTTCAGCGACGCGCAACACAGCGCTTCGCGCTCGGGGGTTCCTCTCGATCTCGTCCTGGGACGGTCGAACTGCCTTTCGGGTGAGCACCCTGACGTCGGGTTGCGAGCCACAGACACATATCGGAAGATCCGGTGGGCATACGCACCCGCGGGCACGCTCCTTCATCGCTCGCTTCACGATGCGATCCTCGAGGGAGTGGTACGCCATCACGACGACTCGCCCTCCAACGGTGAGACAGTCAAAGACCGTCCCCATGACGGCCTCGACTCCCGATAGCTCATCGTTGACAGCGATCCGAAGCGCTTGGAAGGTCTTTCGAGCGGGGTGCCCGCTTCGCCGTGCTGGGGCAGGAACGGCCTCGGCGACACAGCCAGCGAGCGACGTCGTGTCGCCGAACGGCCTCTCAGAGACGATGGCGTCGGCGATACGGCGAGCGAAGCGCTCTTCACCGTAACGCGAGATGATCTGTTCGAGCTCACCGGCCGAAGCGGTGTTGACGAGTTGCCCGGCTGTGATGTCGACATCCGTTCCCATCCGCATGTCGAGGGGGCCTGCGCGGTGGTACGAGAATCCCCGCTCGGGATCATCGAGCTGGTGCGACGAAACGCCGAGATCGAGAAGGATGCCATCGACACGATCGGGTAGGCCACGCGTCCCAAGAATCGAAGGGAGATCACGGTAGTTCGCCGAAACGAGTCTGAGACGATCATGGTCCGCTGCTTGTGCGAGAGCATCGGGGTCACGATCGATGCCCACAACGCGAAGATCGGGATACTCATCGAGGAGAGCACGACTGTGTCCTCCCCCACCGAACGTCGCATCGACGATCCAACCGGACGAGACCGGTGCGAACCACTCGACTACCTCGCTGACCATGACCGGGACGTGATACGCCGGTTCGTGTGCTGTGGGCTGATCCATGGTCAGTCCCCCGGAGCGCTGGCGCCAAGATGGAAGCGGGCGGAGTAAGGGGCCTCCCAATTGGCATCCGGGGGACTGACCACGAGCCAGCCCACTGTGATTCATCGTTGTGGTTCTGTGTCATCTTCCTTCCTCGGACAAGACCTCTTCGATACCCGAGTAGTACTCGTCGGCATCACTCGAAGCGGCCTCCCACGTCGGGGTGTCCCAGATCTCGATGTGATCAGCCACGCCGACCACCGTCACGTCCTTGTCGAGCCCCGCGTACGTTCTGAGGGATTCGGGGATCTGGCAGCGTCCAGCCCTGTCGAGGGTCTGGTCGCTCGCCGAGGCAAAGAACGACCGTGCGTACCTTCTGGCCCGCCGATCCATACGCGGAAGCTTGAGTACCCGCTCGGCCTCCCCATCCCAACGATCGAGAGGAAAGACGTAGAGACAACGCTCCTGTCCCTTGGTCACGACGCAGCCGTCCTCGAGTCCCGGTCGGAACTTCGAAGGCATGACGACTCGACCCTTTTGATCGAGCGAATGGCTGTACTCCCCAAGGAACATCGGTCGCGGTCTCCATCATCTCCGTACAATCTCCCACAGGCCCCCACTATGGCCCACTTCGCGCCACTTGTCAACCCTTTCGCCCCATTCGAGCGACCCCGGGCCAACGGTGCCGCACATCGGGGACGGACTCGCCTAGCCTGGAAGCAGGCACACGGGAGGAACCGCCACATGCACGTACTGGTCGCCACCGACGGAACCCTTGATATCGATGAGGCAGCGAAGTTCGCCATGGCACTCGCCGGCGCGGACGGAGAGACCACTGTTGCGACGATCGTTCGCATACCGAGACGTCTGGTACAGGAGCTGCGGACTCAGTACGGCGAGCAGGCGGGGGTCACCGTCGACTCCGACGCCGAGTATGTGACCTCGCCCAGCGTCGATACGACACCTCCGATGGGGTGGCCCGGCGACGACAAGGTCATCGAGCAGTACCTCGGGAACAAGCGTGTCGAGATCGCCCGTCCCGTTGCCGAGGCCATCCGCGCACTCGGTGGAACCGTCGAATCCATCGTCCGAGAGGGCGAGGACGTCGCTTCGGACATCATCTCTTTGTGCACCGAGATCGACGCCGACGTGGTGGTCATCGGGTCCCACGGCCACGGCGCGTTCCAGGGCCTCCTCGGCTCGACGGGAGCCAAGCTCGTCCGGCGCTCCGTCGTCCCGGTCCTCGTCGTACGCTAGACATCCGCACTGCAAGAAAGCGCGGGCAGGAAGCAGCCGTTTACCGGCAGCACGTGAGCAGTCCGGGTTTCCGAGGGTGAACTGTCAACTGTGAACGGTCAACTGTGAACCGATGAACGGTTGCCAGGTACCGTCGGCGTAACCGCCGGCTGCCACGTACACCCAGTCGAATCGGCCGGGCCGCACAGGCGTGCGGATGAGTGTCAGGCCGGCCTGCAACGGCGTCCGTCCCCCCTTACGAGAGTTGCACCGCTGGCAGGATGCCACGACGTTCTCCCAGATGTGCTCTCCCCCCTGCACCTTCGGGATGACGTGATCGATGTTCTCTGCTCGTCGACCGCAGTACTGACACCTATGGTCGTCACGAAGGAAGATCGCCCGTCGAGAGATCGGGATCGATCGCTTGTATGGCACGGGCACATAGCGGCGAAGGCGGACGACCGATGGCACAGCGAACGACACAGATTCTGCGTGCCATACGCGGTTGCTGCGTGCAACGAGGTCGGCACGCTCACGGTAGAGCAGCACGATGGCGCGTCGAGCCGCAACCACCGACAGCGGCTCGTTACTCGCGTTGAGCACCAGTGTTCGCACCACGATCGCGCCAGCGTACCACCCGATCCCGGGAAGATCTCCGACCACTCTGTGACGATGATTGAACGCGCATCGCACACCTGCGATACTGAGTTGGTCAGGAAGGCATCACGTGAACATCGCTGGCTACGTCAGGCAGGCCCCAGGGCACACAGACCCGGATAGCGCGTTCGCTCAGAGCGAGCGGGTACGACGGTGGGTCCGTGACGCCGGCCATGAACTCATCGTGGTGTGCCAGGATCATCGAGCGGCGAGCACGGCGTTCGACCGCCCGGGACTCAGAGCTCTGCTCGACATCGTGCGTGCCGGTCGGGTCGATGCCGTCGTCGTGGGAAACCTCGCTGCCCTCTCCCCCGATGTGGTGACCCAGGAGATCATCATCGTCGATATCAAGGAAGCCGGTGCGACGGTGATCGCCACCGACGAGCACGACCTCGAGGCACTGCGCGACGCCGCCGACGATCACACCCGGATGATCGTGCGCGACATCGTTGCGAAGGTCCATCAGTATCAGGGAGCCTATGGGCTGAGCAACGACGCCGTTCCCACCGTCGAGCCTGCCCCGGTCGAATCCCTCGACCCTACCGACCTCGCACAAGAACTCGACGACCCCACCGACGTCATCATCCAACTCCACGCCACTCCCTGAGCGACCTGAGTGACTCGATCGCCGGTGAGTTGACAGTTCACAGATCACAGATCACAGTCGGAAAACCGGACTGTTCCTGGGTGCTTGCGAGTCGCCGGTAGTCGGTAAACGGAGAACGGATGCTCCCCACCCGCTGATCCTCCAACTACCAGATACCAAGTACCAGATACCTCTACCTACATCGAGAGTGCGGCCCAGGTTGCACGGCCGAGAGCGAACGACCGCCCTGCGACGACGATCGCGGCACCAACTGCAAGGGTGCCGTCGACGTTAAGGACGATCATGACAACGTCGACCCCCTCGATCCTGCGGTCTTCGATCTCCACGATGCTCGGGGCGGGCGTACCGGGCCGTGCCAGCTTCGCTGCTGCCTTGACCACCGCGGCCTCGACGCCACCTTCTGTGCTCGAAGCGGGCTCGGTCGCGGTGCGACCGTCTGTCGTTGACACCGTCACCGAGATGCCGTTGCGGGCTTCCTCGACGGCGACACGATCCAGCTTTGCAATGACACCGGACCCTGGAGGGCCATCGGAGACACGGGGAGCAACGGGATCAAGTCCGGCAGCCACCCATGATCCGGGAGATGGTGATGCTTCCACAGCGTCCGCGACCTCCTCGATCGGTGGCTCCTCAGCGCCGGAGTCCTCTCCGGCGCCATCGTCTCGTTCCTCATGCTCGTCGTCGGCGTGCTCAGTCAGATCCACGATGGTGGACCCGGGTTCCTCTCCGCCCTCGTCCTCGATGACCGCGACGGTGGATGTTCGGACGTCGAGGGCCGCCTCGGCAACAGCCTCGACCGCTGCTACTTCTGTCGCGGTCTCGCCGGGCGCCGTGACAGCTCCCGCGTCGTTCTGGTCCTCCCCAGGCAGACGAGTATCAGTACCGAGACCGTGCTTGGTGAGTACCTGGCGGATGGCCTGACCCACAGCGCGCTGGTCTGTCCCCTCAGCGATCCTGATGCGGAGACCGCCGGGGGTATCCCCGGAACCATCGATCTCGGCACCTTCGACGCCGGGTATCTTGCATAGATCATCTTCGAGAGAGCGCAGACTCACGTATTCCTCCCAACGCTCACAATGGTGCCTTCCTCCTCCATCGAAGATACAAAATGAGGTCCTCGGGCACAAGGGCCATTTCCCCGTGTCCATAAGCAGTAGTCACTCTCCACGACACCACGTCGGGGTCCGGAATCGGGAGAAACGGCCAGCGCATCCACCATCGCCGGGGGGCGAGCGCAGCAGCAGAACCCAGGGCGGTCATCCAGAGCGTGGGGTGTCGCGCAACCACACGCACGGCGTTGAAGCTGATCATGGTTCCACGGTAGCGAGCTCAGAGCGCAGCAGGTACCCAACTCTGCACCTATGGATATGTGGACGGGTATCGTCAGGAGACCGCCACAGGACATACGAGGAGGCAACGTGTCCCTGTCGCCAGACGATCTGACGTGGTTCGGTGACCGTTTCGCCACGGTGACGAGCAACATCGAACGCATCATCCAGGGCAAGCGATCGACGATCGAACTCGTCGTGGCAAGCCTGGTTGCTGAAGGCCACGTGCTGATCGAAGACGTCCCCGGTGTCGGCAAGACGCTGCTCGCCAAGGCGCTCGCACGATCGATCGATTGCACATTCCAACGGATCCAGTTCACCCCGGATCTGCTCCCATCGGACGTGACGGGTGTCTCTGTATGGGACCGCGAGCGTGGCATCTTCACGTTCAGACCGGGACCGGTGTTCGCGAACGTGGTTCTTGGCGATGAGATCAACCGCGCAAGCCCCAAGACCCAGGCTGCTCTCCTCGAAGCGATGGAGGAACAGCAGGTGACGGTCGACGCCGAGACACGCGTACTCGATAGGCCGTTCATCGTGATCGCGACCCAGAACCCGATCGAACACGAGGGAACGTATCCGCTTCCTGAAGCACAGCTCGACCGATTCATGATGCGTGTCACGATGGGCTACCCCGAACGTGCCAAGGAACTCGAGATGCTCGAGACCCACGGCGCAGGTTCGACGTTCCACGACCTCAAACCCGTCATCCACGCTGAGGACGTCGTGCGGATGGCTTCAATCGTCCAGAGCGTCCACGTCGCGGACGTGCTCCGCGGCTACCTGATCGATGTCGCCGAGGCAACGAGGGTCCACCCCGACATCCTCCTCGGCGCGTCTCCCCGTGCAACATTGTTCCTCCAGCGCGCTGCCCGATCGATGGCGGCGGCCGATGGCCGAGACTACGCGAGTCCCGACGACGTGAAAGCCATCCTCGAACCCGTCTTGAATCACCGCCTGATCGTCCGACCAGAGGCTCAGATGCGTGGTGTGACTGCCCTCGAAGTGATCGACCAGGTTGCTTCATCCATCCCGGTACCAGGTACGAGGCCCACCGTCTGATGCCGACTACCCGGGGTTGGGCGGCGATCGGAGCCGCTGTTGCACTCGGGGTTCTCTGGGCAGGGTTCGGGGAGGATCTCTTGCTCGCACTCGCCGTGTTCCTTCTTGCAGCGGTTGCCGGCGGTTCCTTGTACGTGCGCCTGGCGGTACCGCGCCTCGTGCTCAAGCGTCGAATCAGCCCGATGCAGCTCCACGATGGGGATCGGGCCCTCGTCGATCTGTCGCTCGAGTCTCGAAGAAAGATCTTCCGCGTCTCGATCGAGGACCGTGTCCACGGTCTGGGATCCGCTACGTTCGTTGCCGACAGGATCGCCGATGGAGACTCGACGGCGGGCCGCTACGAGGTGCTGTGTCGCCCCCGCGGCGTGTACACCGTCGGCCCGGCGAGGGTGACGATAGGAGACCCACTCGGGTTCACAGAGTCCGTCTCGACCTTCGGCGTCGCCGATCGTCTCGTCGTCTACCCGCGGGTAGAGGATCTCACGGGCGTTCCCACCGGGCGTGGCCAGGACCAGACGATGAACACATCTCGGGCCAGCTTCTGGCACAGCAGCGGTGAGGACTTCTTCACCCTGCGCGAGTACCAGCATGGCGACGATATCCGCAAGGTCCACTGGCCCTCATCGGCCCGCAGGGACACGTTGATGGTGAAACAGCTCGAGATGCCGTGGCAGTCCCGTGCGTTCATCGCTCTCGATCCCAGAGCGGAGCCCCACGCCTCTGGTGACAGCTTCGAGCAGGCGGTGCGAGGGGCAGCGTCTGTGCTTCACCATCTGTTCCGATCCGGATACACACCAACGATGTGGGCGGGCTTCGGGAACGGGACGCTCGTCGGCTCACCCGACGCGTACACCATTGCCATGGAGGAGCTCGCAACGGTTCGCCCGGTGCGCTCGATGGACCTGCGCCAGGTTGTCGCTGGCCTGAGGAGGTCGGGTATGGCCGGCGGTGTATTCGTCATGGTCACGGGCACACCCGACGAAGCAGATATTGCGACGTTCCAACTTCTTAGTCAGGATTTCTACAGAACGGTCGTACTCTCTGTTGCAGAGGACGATGATGACGCCGTCGTTCGTTTCGCGCATGCGGGTGCCCTCATGGTGAGGACGAGCGCGACCGGGAAGTGGGACGAGCCTTGGAGACACGCCATGGAGCACGGATGGTCTACCGCTACAGCTGGATAGCGGGCGCCGGTGCGCTCGGTATCGCCTTTTGGGAACTGTCGTTCGTGCTTCGCCCCTCGGTGGTCGGAACACCGTGGCAGCTCGCCATCATCATCGCCACGACGCTCGGCGCTGCGGTCACTTGGATCCTCCTTGCGTACCGCGCCCACGCTGTGGTGGTCGTTGCGGGAAACGTCGTCGGTTTCATGATCACCGGTGGCCTCCTGGTCGCCCCCGATACGCTCTGGACGGTGCTCCCCACATCGGCAACGTGGACGACGGTGCAGTTCGAGATCGGTCGGGCGCTCGAGATCATCCGCTACGGCGTCGAACCTGTCAGGCCGGTACCAGGCCTCATCCTCCTCCTTGCCGTCTTGTTCTGGATACTCGGGTTCCTTCTCGTTGCAGGGCTCCTCACCGATCGTCCGTACATCGCCGTGATCACGCCACTCGTCATCGCCCTTCAGTTCGTGATCATCGACCGTCGCCCGAAAGGGATCATCCACGTCGCCGTGTTCCTTGGAATCGTTGCATTGTCGCTGCTTGCGATCAGAGCGGATGAGCGCGATCAGGGATCCGGTCGACTTCAGCGCGTCGGGGCGACGCGCCCTCCGAGCAAGCGACCGTCGTTGGCGGTCATGGCTCTCGTCGCTGTAACGATCGTGGCGGCGATCGGATCCGTTGCCTTCCTCGGCGGCACCGTTCCCAACGACGGCCTCATCACATGGCGCGCACCGTCTGGATACACCGACGACTACTCCGGCTCGGTCTCGTACAACCCGTACACCGACATCAAGGCTCAGCTGATCAGTCAGACCAACCTCCCGCTGTTCGTGGCCACCATCGATGGTGTTTCGCCAGATCAGCTCCGGTTCCGCACCGTGACACTCGACGTGTACCGGGACGGACGGTGGCAGACCGACCGGGTCCGGGCATTCCCGATCGACACAGAGACGTGGATCGACGAGTCCCAGGTGTATCGCGGCGAGACTCTCCCGGTGACCGTGGCAATCCGAATCGAGAACCTCACACAGCCATGGATGCCCGCCCCTACGACATCGAACTTCGTGGGGACGACCAACGAAGGGGACCTCAGGTCGATCCGTGTTCGGAGACTCGACGGGTCGCTATTCCTCCCGGGCGACACGACCTACAAGGGCATGGAGTACACCGTGCGTGCAGAGGTGGCCAGGTACTCCGGAGCGACCCTTGCGGCCCTGGCACGCACCGAGGATGGGACGCTGAGCCCGCTTTTCCAAGCAGCCGCTGACGACAACGCTTACCTTCCGAAGCCGGGCATCGAACTCGAACCGCTTGCTCTGGCAAACGAGGAGTTCTGGACCGAGTACCCGGACGACCTCGGAGCAGGTGTCATCCGGATCGCTGAGGGTCTCACGACGAACCTCGAGACCAACTACGAAAAGGCGATCGCCCTCGAACAGTACTTCCGGTACGGCGACGAGCAGTACGGTGAGTTCACCTACAACGACAGCGTACCCGCCCAGTACACGACCTCGTCCGTCGAGGACTGGCTCACAGACGAATCCAACCCCTACGTCCGTAACGGCTACTGCGAACAGTACGCGACGTCGATGGCCCTCATGGCACGAGCACTCGGGATACCGTCGCGAGTCGTCCTCGGATTCGCCCCAGGCAAAGAGTTGCTGAACGACAACACGGTAGTGATCCAGGACAAGAACGCACACAGCTGGGTCGAGATCTGGATCCCACAGTTCGGTTGGATGATGTTCGACCCCACTCCCCGCCCCGGGTACTCGGCACCGACCATCAACGACACGCTCACCGAGTACCTGGACTTCTCACCCGTTGCGTATATCGATGAGATCCCCGACATCGATGTAGTCGACACCGAAGGCGGAGAGACGGGCCCGGACCAGAGCCGCTTCGACCGCCCCGAGCCGGTCGACCGTATCCGTGCCTCGGGTGGAGGAGCCGCCGACTCGACGTCGAACGGGATCGAGTTGCCGGCGTGGTTGGTCGACCTCACCATCGCACTCGCCGCCGTCGCCATCCTCGCCGGTGCGGCACCTACAACGAAGTGGCTCCGAGCACGACGGCGACGCAACCGCCTTGCTCACGGTGACGTGGCCGCGGCGTGGGAGGACATCACGGACAGGCTCGCCGACCTCGGTGACCCGATCGACCCGGCAACGACCCCGCTCGAGGCGGCACAGAACATCGATCGGGCATTCCTCCCCCTCGCCCGCACGTACAGCGATACGTTGTACGGGGACCGTGAGACGTCTGTTTCCGTGATCGAACGCGCAACGGTGGCCCACATCGAGGCCCAAGAGCACTTGATACGTCGATACTCAGCGCTCGAAAGAGTTCTTGCAGCCTACCGGCCGACCCGCATCATCACCCGCTACAGAACGTTCCTCGGTCAGCGAAACGGGCGAAAGCGACGCCGCGGGCACCCACCGCGGAACTGAGGTACTCGGATGTCGCGACCTCGTCAGCCTGACGCTTCGGTCGCTTCCGACTTCACATCATCCTCGACCATGGCCAGCATCGTGCGGAAACTGTCCCGATCGAGTTCGAACTTCGTCACGTCGTCTTCGACATCCTGGGCGATCTCGTCGATCTTGACGAAGAACGCCAACTGGCCTTGGCGCAGCGCGTCGAGGATCTCGTCCTCATCGTGGGCCACAGCGAAGATCGAGTGGCCGTCGGTGATCAGCTTGACGTTCGAGAGTTGCTCGTCCATGTCGCCCGTCCGGCGAAGGTAGTCCCACGCCCGACGCACGCGCTGGATCGAAAGACCGTTGTCGAGGAGGCTCTTGACGACACGCAAGCCGACGAGGTCACGGAAGCTGTAGATGCGCCGACGGCCCGGACGGCCATCGGTGGTCTGAATGGACGGTTCGATGAGTCCGACCTTGTCCCAGTATCGAAGCTGATGAGGTGTGCATCCAGTCAGCTCGCACGCCTGTGCAGCGGTGAAACCATCCAAGGCCCATCTCCCTTTCATTCATCGAGCGGGCGAAGTGAGCTGCCCGTCGTGTCCTCTACTGCTTGCCCAGGCTTGCTATCGAGCCAAGCTGGGCCATCCTAGTCACCCTGTTGCCACCTACGCTCAAAGCGCTCTACGAACGATTCGAGCACTCCGGTCGAGCCGCGCGCTTCTCGGTGCACACCCACTGAATGTGCCATCCAGCCTGCAGATCCGACCATGATCAGGAAGCCCAGTCCTGCAATCGCCCAGGACCTCGTGAACGAGGAGAACATCACGACTGCACCCAGGAGGAACACAATCGCTGCGAGGCGCATCCTCCACCGGTCGCTACCGGTGCGCACGGCCTTCGCCACCTTCTGTGCCAGCTTGGGGTCCTCTTCGTACAGCTGACGCTCGATCTCGTCGAGAATCTTCTGCTCGTGCTCGTTCAGCGGCATTTCGTCTCTCGTGGGTCGACGAGTAGCTTCCACTCCACAGTATACCGCTCATGCTCGTACCCGCTACGGATGAAATGTCGTGACCGGGTCATACCCGTGCGCGTGCTCGCCGCCGTAAGGTAGCCCGATGCGCACGCTGATCCTGATCCGCCACGGCGAAGTCGCCAACCCGAATCATGTCGTGTACGCCGATCTTCCCGGCTTCGACCTCTCCCCGCTCGGCGTGCTCGAAGCCCACGCAGTGGGGCGTCACCTCGACACCGTCCCCATCGATGTCGTCGTGTCCTCACCCTTGCCCCGTGCACGCCACACGGCAGCAGCGATCGCTGCACACCACGGTCTCGAGGTCCGCCCCGACGTGCGTCTCACCGAGGCCAGGATGTATCCGGGATGGACCGGGCTTCGATGGGTTGAGGTCGACGAGATGCATCACGAGCAGCTCACAGGGTATCTGAGGAACGCTGCGGCCCTCGACGATGTCGTCGAGTCGATCCACACCATCGCCGAACGCATGGTTCGTGCCGTATACGACTCGTTCGGTGCCGGGCAGCGGGTCCTTGCGATGGTCGGCCATCAGGACCCCATCCAGGCCGTGCGTCTGAAGCTCTTGGGGCGACCGCTGTCAGACCTGCGTCGCGATCCGCCGGGGCACGCGTCGGCTACCGCGCTCGTATCTACCCGATCCGATAGCTGGGTGGAGACCTCCCTGTGGGAACCGTCAGCGTGCACCGGACGCTGCGAAGGAATCGAGGACAGGTACACTCCCACCACCGAGATCGAGGAGCGCCTTGGATAGCCGAAGCATCATGAAGTCGATGTTGCTGGTCGTTGGCGCGTTCGCAGTCCTGCTTGTACTCGGTGCACTCAACACCTCCACCCCGTCGGCATCGACGATCGAGGCAGATCGTCAGCCAACGACGACGACGACGACCGAGCCACCACCTGAGGGCGTGACGGTGGTTCTCATCGATAACGGCGTCTTTCGGCCGGCGAACCTCAAGATCGACCTCGACGAGATATGGATCGTCCAGTGGATCAACGAGGATCCGCGGGAGTACGTCTTGGTCGACAGTGACGGCAACTTCGAGACGACCCTCGCCGAGGGTGATGTCTTCGAGTTCGACTACTCGACTCTCGAGCCGGGAATCCACAGGTACAAGGCGTTGATCGGCATGCAGCGCATCCCCGGCGCGGTCGACTCCCGTCCCAAGCAGTAGCCGTAGCATTGGATTGGTGCCGTGGCACGTCTCCCCATCCTCATAGGTGTCGTTGCCGTAGTGTCGGCGGTGGTGGGGGCGGCTTCGCTCGCTGTGCAACCCGGGGCGTTCGACACGGGTGCAACGATCGTTGTCCTCGCCGGCATGGTGCTGGCAGCAGTGTCGGCTTTCGTGGGACTCGTGCTCGTTCGAGCACCATGGGGCCGGTGGTCTCTGCTGAGTACCGTGATCGTCGGCCTTCTCCTCGCATCACTCGTCGGTGGATGGTTGTTCTTCCTCGACCTCCTTCTCGCCGCCATCGCCACAGTCGGGATCGCCGGCCCGTGGCTTCTCCTGTGGGTGCGCCACGCTCCGGTTGCCGATGCGCCCAACCCCGCAGTGGTCACGCTCATTTCGGTCGGTCCCGCAACCCCGCTCTTCGTGGGCCTCACAGCACTCGGCGGTCTCTCAGGCGCCCATGTGGTGTTGATCGTGGTGGTGATGCTCTCATCATGGGGGTACGGACGTGGCATCCGCTTCGGGATCTGGGGGCTACGGATCGCGGTTCCGGTTGCGGGGATCGTCGCGACGGGCGCAACCGTATGGCCGGGGACGCTTCCCCTCGGTGCAGCAGTGCTGGCGACAACCCTCGTCGCGTGGCTTCCCGACGCACGCCGCGCAACGACCGTCATAACGCCACCACTGCCCGCACCCGTGGTGCGGAACCACAAGAGAGCCGATGATGCGTCCGAGTGACCTGCTCTCGATCTCCGTCAACGCTCTGTTCGGAGCGGTGACCGGGTGGCTCCTCCTCGGTGCTGTGGGAGGTGCCGTCGGTGCCGTACTCGGTGCCGGATTCGGATACGGTGCGGCCCGTTTCAACGTCCGCCCCGCGATCGTCATGACGGTGTTCGTCGGAGCGATGACGGGCGGCCTGATCGGCTCGAGCATCGTGTCGACGATCTGCCTCCCCAACACCTGTACCGGCCTGGAGGTCATCGCGGGGATCGTCACGGCGATCGCAGCTTTCGTTGGCGTCGGGATCGTCGCTGCGCTCGTGAGCCGCTCCTTCGACGAGTACAACGAACGGGTGGACGCCGGGTTGCCGCCGACGGGAGTCGGGTGTGAGGTACCGGACGGTTCACAGTTCACAGCCGACGGTTCACAGCCAGACGAGGACGGCGAAGACGATCCCACCACACCCGACCGTCCCCCCTTCAGGGGGGACAAGCGAACGCAGTGAGCGAGGGGGGATTGCGAGCCTGCGAGCCCGGTACGCGAACACCCCCCAGGGCATTCTCCGCCGAGAACCGTAGACCGAAAGCCGTAGGCCGAAAGCCGTCTGCTGTTAGTCGACCGCTCCGAAGATGAGTGACACGTTGTGGCCTCCGAACCCGAACGAGTTCGTCATTGCGGTGGTGATGGGAACCTCACGCTTGACGTTCGGCACGTAGCCGAGATCGCACTCTGGATCCGGGGTCACGTAGTTGATCGTCGGCGGGATGACCCCGTCGCGAATGGCAAGGATGCATGACAACGACTCGATCGCTCCTGCGGCACCGAGGAGGTGTCCGGTCATCGACTTCGTCGATGAGATCGGCACCGTGTACGCGACGTCTTCACCGAACGCGGTCTTGATCGCTGCAGTCTCGGTCTTGTCGTTGGCCGGTGTGGATGTTCCGTGAGCGTTGATGTAGCCGATCTCGGAGGGTTCGAGACCGGCATCGAGCATCGCTGCTTGCATCGAGCGAGCCGCTCCCGCACCCCCGGGACGTGGCAGTGTTATGTGATACCCATCGGCGGACATGCCGTAGCCGAGCACCTCGGCGTAGATCTGTGCTCCGCGAGCAACGGCACGTTCATACTCCTCGAGGATCAAGACGGCTGCTCCCTCACCCATGACGAATCCGTCCCGGTTGAGGTCGAAAGGTCGGGAAGCGCCTTCGGGATCATCGTTGTTGGTGCTGAGCGCTCTTGCCTGAGCGAACCCCGCCATGGCGAACCGGGTGATCGCGGCTTCTCCCCCACCAGCGACCATGACGTCAGCTGCACCGCGGGCGATGATGGCAGCACCGTCACCGATCGCGTTTGCCGATGCGGCACACGCGGTGACCGTTGTCGAGTTCGGCCCGTAGAGATGGAAATCGATCGACGCCACTCCACCTGCCATGTTCGAGATGATCTTTGCAATACCGTACGGCGACATGCGCCGGGGCCCCTTGGAGATGAGAACTCCGACCTGTTCTTCGAGCGTCTCGATACCACCTATCCCCGTTCCTGCGAGGACACCTGCGCGCAGTGCGTCGGGGTCGTCCTCATCGAAGGAGATGTCTGCATCTTCGAGAGCCTGCTTCGTGGCAACCCAGAAGTACTGGCTCGCACGGTCGAGCCGCCGGGCATCGCGCCGCGACATGTACTCCTCGATATCGAAATCTTTGATCTCGGCAGCGATCTTGGCTGTGATGTCCGAGACGTCGATTCGCTCGATCGCCGATACCCCGCTCTTCCCGGCAAGGATGTTCGACCAGTACGTTTCGACGTCCAACCCGAGGGATGTCACGGACCCGAGGCCGGTGACGACCACCCTGCGCTGATTCACGGTGTCTCCTAGCCGTTGAGCTTCTGCTCGACGAGATCGACTGCCTGGCCGACGGTTCCGATGGACTCGGCCTCCTCGTCGGGGATCTGTACGCCGAAGTTGTCCTCGAGTGCCATCAAGAGTTCGACGACGCCGAGCGAGTCGACCTCGAGGTCCTCTTCGAACCGGGCGTCCATAGCGATGGCGTCGGCATCTAGTCCCAGTTCCTCGACGAGGAGTTCCCTCATCTTCGATTCGATCTCTGCACGTTCCATGGCTCGCGCCTCCCTGATGTCTATAGAGCCAACCCGCCGTCGACGACGAGCGTTTGGCCTGTGATGTACGAAGCACCGTCGGATGCAAGATAGCGAACGACGGACGCCACTTCTTCTGGACGGCCGAGGCGGCCCAAAGAGATCTGCTGGACGACACCTTCGGCGACGGCGTCGCCGAGTGCATCTGTCATGTCTGTTGCGATGAACCCGGGGGCGATGGCGTTGACGGTGATACCACGCGACCCTACCTCCTTGGCGATCGACTGTGTGAAGCCGATGATCCCGGCCTTGGACGCCGCGTAGTTACTCTGACCAGGGTTGCCAGATACCCCCGACACCGAACTGATAGAGATGATGCGACCCGCCTTCGCCCGGATCATCGGCTTGAGCGCCGCTTTCGTGCACAGGTAGACCGATCGAAGATTCGTCGCGATCACCGTGTCCCACTGGTCGAGGCCCATACGCAACAGCAGTCCATCGTCGGTGATCCCCGCGTTGTTCACGAGCACCGATACGGGACCGAGTTTCTCTGCAACGGTCGTGAACATGGCAGCGACGTGCTCGGCATCGGAAACATCTGCCTGGATCGAGATCGCCGTCCCACCATCTGCCACGATGTCGTCGACCACACGCTGTGCCCCCTCGACGCTCTTTGCATAGTTCACAGCAACGGCGAATCCATCGGCCGCGAGCGCTGTGGCGATGGCTGCGCCGATACCTCTCGACGCCCCCGTGACGAGTGCAACACCGCTCATGCGTGCAACGCCTTCTGATTGCTCACAACCATCTCGAGTGCGGTCATCTCGGGTACAGGGAGTTCCTCGTCGATCGTCTCGATCGGGTCGACGCGTTCGCCCCACTTGAGGGCGACGGCGCCCCACGTCATACCGGCACCGAATGCTACGAACACCATCTTGTGACCGGGCTGAATGCGGCCCTCATCGACCGCCTCTGCAAGAGCGATGGGGATCGTGGCAGCCGACGTGTTGCCGTACCGATGGATGTTGACGAACACCTTGTCCTCAGAGACGCCGACCCGCCGCCTGACCGCATCGATGATCCTGATGTTCGCCTGGTGCGGGATGATGAGATCGATCTCATCGAGGTCCCAACCTGCAAGCTCAGCGACGCGCACGACGGACTCCTCCATACGAACGACCGCGTTGCGGAAGATCTCTGCCCCATCCATGACGATCGCCGTATCCACCCCGCTGCCGATGAACTCGGTGCCGACACCATGGGCAGTGAGGGCCTCGGCGCCGTTGCCGTCGGAGCCGAGCAGCGTTGCCGCCATACCGTCGGAACTCTCTGTTCCCTCCAGGATCACGGCACCTGCTCCGTCACCGAAAAGCACCGCCGTCGAGCGCTCCTCGAGGTTGAGGAACGACGAGATCCGCTCAGATCCGATCACGAGCACCCTGCGTGCCTGGCCGGTGGCGAGAAGGCCGTGGCCCATCGACAGCCCGTAGAGGAAGCCGGTGCATCCGGCGTTGAGATCTGTAGCAGCTGCGTTGAGGGCCCCGATCTTGGCCTGGACGTAACACGCCGTCGAGGGGATCTGACGGTCGGCCGTACACGTGGCCACGATGATGTAGTCGAGGTCCGAGGCGTCGAGGCCCGCTGCGCTAAGCGCGCGCTTGCCTGCAAGGGCCGCCATGTCGGAGTTGTTGACATGCGAGACGCGACGCTCCTTGATCCCGGAGCGCGACGTGATCCACTCGTCCGATGTGTCGATGACGCTCGACAGGTCATCGTTGGAGAGGACGGACTGGGGGACACAGTTTCCCCAGCCGGTGATCGTGGCGTTCATGAGTGTGATTCCTTCCCTGAGGGCATCATTGTACGGACACCACACTCGCGACTTCACGCGCTTGCTCGATGCTCGAAACGACGTGAACCGTAGCGTCGTCGACGGTCCGTTTGACGAGTCCGGCGGTGACGTCACCCGGACCGATGTGGATGAACGTGTCGACACCACAAGCAGCGATAGCCGTAAGTGTCTCAGAGAAACGAACCGGTGCGGTCAGCTGCGCGCTCAGGGTCCTGACCGGATCGTCCGTCGGTTCCGCTGAGACGTTCGCGTACACGGCGAAGTGTGGCGGGGCCATTGCCACACCTTCAAGTGCCCTGCGCAGCGACTTTGCCGCCGGAGCCATGAACGGGGAGTGGAACCCTCCGGCGACTTCGAGGACGATCGCCCTGCGTATGCCGTGTTCCCTGGCGTTGGCGGCCAGCCACTCGATGTCGTCTGTACTGCCGGCTACGACGATCTGGCCCGGAGCGTTGATGTTGGCTATGACGAGATCTCCGCCGATCGCGCGTCGGTGGGATACGACGTCTTCAGCGGTCGCGATGTCGGCGCCGATGAGCGCAGCCATCCCCGACGATGCCTGTGCTGCTGCATCGGCCATCGCCAACCCGCGTCTGGCTACGAGCGCCAGCCCATCGATGTACGAGAACGCACCTGCTGCTGCAAGGGCGGTGTACTCCCCGAGCGAGTGGCCTGCCGCGGCAGATGGCGGCACCTCGACCGCATCGGAAAACTCGCTCCACAGGGCGAATGAAGTTGCGTACAGCGCTGGTTGAGCATGCTGCGTCTTGACGAGGTCCTCCGGCGGGCCCTCGGCGATCATTCGATCGAGGTTCCAACCGAGTACGTCGTTCGCTGCCGGCCCGAGAAGGTCGGTTCGGCGTTCTCGGACGTCGGGGCACATCCCGACGCGTTGACTGCCTTGGCCTGGGAACAGCACCGCGTAGCTCATGTTCTTCCTACCCCGGATTGGTGACGACGTTGTGACCTGTCGTGGTGCAGACCGGTTTCACGAAGGTGTTCCGGTGGACAGGTACCTTCGAATGTTCCGCATGGCCTGGGAGATTCGTTGTTCGTTCTCGACCAAGGCGAAACGGACGTGGTGATCTCCCGACGGCCCGAAGCCGATGCCGGGGCTGACGGCGACCTGGGCATGGTCGAGGAGGTCGAAGGCGAACTGAAGGCTTCCACGATCGATGAAGCGCTCCGGGATCCTCGCCCATACGAACATGGTGGCCCGGGGAGCTTCGACCTCCCATCCTGCTCGATGCAGCCCTTCGATCAACGTGTCACGACGTGTTCGGTAGACATCGACGACCTCATCGATGTACGCATCGTGTTCATTCAACGCGATGATCGAGGCGATCTGGATGGGTTGGAACGTGCCGTAGTCGAGGTAGGACTTCAACTGGCCAAGGGCATCGACGATCTCTGCGTTGCCGACGACGAACCCGACTCGCCATCCCGCCATCGAGTGGGACTTGGAAAGGGTGTAGAGCTCGACCGCCACATCCTTGGCTCCGTCGACCTGAAGCAGGGACGGGGGCCGATACCCATCGAAGCTGATGTCGGCGTAGGCGAAGTCGTGGACGATGACGACGTCGTTGCGGTGAGCGAAGTCGACGAGCCGCTCGAAGAAATCGAGGTCTACCGCCACCGTCGTCGGGTTGTGTGGGAAAGACGTGACGATCACCTTGGGCTTTGGCCAGGATGTGCGGAACGCCGCTGTCAAGCGATCGAAGAAGTCCGAGTCGGTGGTCAGACGCACTCGGCGTACCTCTGCGCCTGCAAGGACGGGAGCGTAGATGTGTATCGGGTACGACGGTTCGGGAACGAGAGCAACGTCTCCCGGCTGGACGAGCACCCACATCAGATGTGAGAGCCCCTCCTTTGCTCCGATCGTGTTGATGATCTCCGTGTCGGGGTCGAGGGACACGCCGAACGCCCGCAGGTACCGGTCTGCCACCGCTTTGCGCAGGTTCGGTATCCCGCGTGATGCCGAGTAGCGATGGTTCTTTCCCTGGCGGGCCGCCTCGACGAGCTTGTCGACGACGCCGGGAGGAGATGGGATGTCGGGGTTGCCGAAGCCGAGGTCGATGACGTCGATGCCGGCCCTGCGGGCTTGCCTCGTCCGCTCGTTCACCTCGGCGAACACGTAGGGAGGAAGATTGTCGATTCGTCGAAACTGCATGGGACGACGATAGCGCCGATCGTACAGCGCCCGGCCTACTCCGGCAGCACCTTGTCGAGTCCAGGGACGATCTCAGCACCCCAACGAAAGACAGAGAGCACGAGGTCGAGGGAGTCGACGGAACCGTCCCAGTGTTCTTCGACGATGGTCGCCTCGGCACCGGCCATGAGGTGGTTGATCGCTACGGACAGAACGACGATGTCGTCGAGTTTGCCGAATCCGACGATGAAATCGGGGATCAGGTCGATCGGGGACACGACGTAGACGATGACTGCCCCGACGAGCACCTTTCGACGTATCGGGACCCGTGGATCACGCATCAGTCGCATGAGCAGTTTGACGAGGTTCGGGATCAGTAGGACTGCTTCCATCGACACCTCACGCCATCCGCGCCGGTCGATCGGCGTCGAATCGTCGACACCACGCATCTGGTTTCTACCCAAGTCGTCCACGCGTCTCCTCTTCAGCCATGAGCGCAGCACCAACAGCACCTGCCGTTGGTCCGAGCTTCGCTACCTGAACGGTAGGAGGAACCCGAAGATTCCCACCATGAAGCGAGTCGGCGAGAACCCGGCGTGCAGGTCCGACGATCGACTCGCCGATCGAACCGAGACCGCCGCCAACGACGATCAACTCTGGATCGAGAATGGCCGTCAGGTCGGCGAGACCTTGCCCGAGTGCACGACCGACCTCGGTGACGAGGGCACGAGCCGTCTCGTCACCCGCATCGGCTGCAGCAACGACGGTCTCTCCCGTGATCGGGGCGCCGTTCAAGATCCGTGCCAATGCACAATCGGGGTTCCCCGTCGTGACCTCCTTTGCAAGTCGTACCAGTGCGGGCCCGGACGCTCGGGTCTCCCAACATCCTCTGCGACCACAGTCGCACAGCAGACCGTCACCTTCCACACGCACGTGCCCCCACTCGCCTGCGAACCCGGACCCGCGGTAGATCTCACCGTCGACGGCGATCGCACCACCGATCCCCGTGCCGAGCGTGACCAGCACGACATCGCGATAGCCGCTCGCCACACCGAACTTCAGCTCGCCGTACAGGGCCGTGTTCGCGTCGTTGTCGACGAACACCGGGACGCCGAACCGTTTCGAGATCTCCGAACCGATCGCGACGTTGCTTCCCGGAAGGTGGGGACCCCAGACCAGAACACCATCGGACGTCCGTACGAGTCCGGCGACACCCACGCCGATCGACGTCGTGTCGTCGCTCTGGATGGCCTCGATCGATGCGATGACCGCATCGATGGTGCCGAGAGAGCGATCGAGGCCAACGCGCCGCGTCTCTGTGACCTCGCCGTCGTCGACAAGCACGGCAAGCGCCTTGGTTCCACCGAGATCGATCCCGATCGTTGACATGAACGCGACCTCCTACTCGACGGGGACCTTCTGTGGGCCGGTGTCGTTGTCATCGGGCTGTGAACCGGATCGTACCGTTTGGGTGATCCCGATGAAGAGGGAGCCAACACCTGCTGCGACCTCGAATGCGGCCTTCCCGAAGTGAACGACTGCCGTCTTGACGCCGTCCACGAGTGCATCAGTCGATTTCTCGTTGCTCATCGATCCTCCAATGTGAACAAGACGCGGAGCTCTCCCGCGTCGAGCTTGGCTCGTTTGATCTTGCGTCGCTTCAGTGAATCGGGGAGCACGAGGCTTCGTCGGTACGGCCCGATCGTCACGAAGAGCTCGTCGTCGTGCCTCATGACGTCGACGTCGCCCTTCTCTGCGAGGGGAACGCTGAGCACGAGGGCGACGTCGTCGGAATCGGCCTCGTCTTCAATCCTGAGCGGATCGATCGCTGAGAGCCGGTCTGTCGGGTCATCGTCCCCGTAGAGCTCCTCGGCAACCACCCTCAACAACTCGATTCCGACCATCTCCTCGTCGAAGAGTCGCAGCGTTCGGATGTCGGTGCCGATGAACCCATCGGCCACCGTCTCGAGATGACCCTCCTGGATCTCGCGCCATCGGTCGAAGTAGGGGTCCGTGACCGAGTCGGGGAGAACGCGGTTGACGATCGCCGAGTCGACACCGTAGCCGAAGAGCCCGAGGTAGGTGTACGTCCTGCGGGCTTCGGCAATCACCATCTTCTCCGGGTTCATGACGAGCCTCGCCGTCGTGATCTCGGGGTCTGACAACAACTCGCGGATCCCATCGAGGCGCTCATAGAACCGGGCGACTGCATCGAAGACGGCGTCGTCGGCCACCGGCATCGACGACATCTTGGCCAGCACGGGCCGAACGACTTTCACGACGCGTCGTGAAAGCGGGAACATCTTGTCCATGTACCACGACATCACCTCGGGCAAGCTCAGCAATCGAAGAGTCTCCGCCGTCGGCGCACAGTCGACGACGATGAGGTCGTACTCATCGGAACGCGCGTGGTCACGCACCGATGCAAGCGAGAACAGTTCGTCCATCCCGGGGAACACGGTGAGCTCCTCAGCCTCGATCCCCTTGAGCCCTGACCAGTCGAACAACTCGGTGAGGTGGTCTCGAACGTCTCCCCACGACTCTTCGAGTCGTTGCTGACTGTCGATCTGTTGTGCATCGAGGTTCGGGACCACAGGTGTGGGGTCGTCTCCGAGCCGACAACTGAATGCGTCAGCGAGAGAGTGTGCCGGGTCGGTCGACATCACGAGCGTGCGGTAGCCAAGGTCGGCTGCCCGCAGTGCTGTCGCTGCCGAGACGGTGGTCTTGCCGACTCCCCCCTTGCCAGTGACCAGGATAATCCGCATCAGTTGGTCTCTTCAGCCCGCTTCTTGAGCCCACGCAGTGCTGTGCCGACGATCTGCTTCTCGGCCTGACGACGGAGGAACCCGGGGACGGTGAAGGCCGGATCTACCTTGAGTGCGTACACGACCTCACAACAGCCCTCTTCCATCTCGTTGAACTCGTACTGACCCTTGAGTTCCGTGATGTCGTCGTTCGGGATCGCTTTCCAGGAGAAACCATTGTCGTGGTTGAAGTCGTACACGAGCGTGTAGGAAATCTCCTTGACCATGCCGTCGACTACGAAGTCTGCCTCTTGGGGCCTTCCGTACTCATCCTGTTTGGTGACCGCGACCGTCTTGACGCCGCCGGCCCACTCCGGGTACGCCTCGAGATCGAGAGCGACCTCGTAGACGTGCTGTGGCTCGGCAGATACCTCGATGCGTTGTACGGTTCCCTCCACGGTCACGCGTACCTCCTTTGTGATCTTGGTGGCGCAGGTTAGCGCCACAGGTAGCGTCGCTCATCGTGTCGCCCGGACACGGACGAAGTCGATCGTGTAGCGGTAGACATCGTTGGGATCGGGGTACGTCTCGGTGAACCGGGCGAGGCCTCGGGCCATCTCATTGCTCGAGATGAGCTGCAACGTCGAGACGAACCTGTTGGCCACTGCCTCCTGCCACGATGCAGCAGTTCGTTCCACCACCTCGGGCATGGCCAGCACTTCGACGGAGGCGCCGCGTTGTGAGAGATGCTCGACGATCCGGTCGATCTCCGGGAACCTTGCAGCGTCGATCGGTCCGATCGAAGGGAACCATCGTGCAAGGGCGGACGATGCCATCGTTTCAGGAGCGAACGTCCATATCTCGATCCTGGCACCGGGTACGGCCACGCGACACGCCTCGTCGATCACCGCGTCGAGCGCGCCGTAGTGGATGGAGAGGTGGAAGTACACGAGTCCGGCACTTCGTCCGACGAACGGAAGAGCCTCTGCTCTGGCGGTGACGACCTCGACGCCTCGCCGTGTCGCTGCGATCGAACACATCTGTCCAGAGGGGTCTACGACGATGGGCACGCCCCCGCCCATAGCCCACTCACCGGCGTGTGCTCCCGTACCGCCACCGACATCGAGCAGGATGCCGCTCTGGTCCCGGGCAGCATCACGGGCACGTTTCCGTGTGGCCGACGACGGCTGCCGGTATGCGTACCCCCTGGCGAGGTCATCGAGATCGATCGAGCTCACGGGCCCTCCGGGAGCGAAGGGCGATCCTTCCCGTATTTGGCCGGGAACGGGAACGGTCGACCCGTCGCTCGGAAGTAGCCAACGTTCCGACAGACGGTGACACCGCGGCGCCACACCAGGGCCTGGGGTTGATGGATGTCACCGAAGAAGTGGAAAGCAGGCTGGAACTCGTCGATGTACTCGAGGATCTCGACAGACCCCTTGAATCCTCTCCCAACGACATCGCGTGCCAGCGGCTCGATCGCCGGTGGCACGTGGCTGCACAGCACGTCGACCGGGCCGAGACGACCGAGTTTGTCCGCCATGACCGACGGGGTGACCTCACCATCGGTGCCGAGCTTCGGTACACCGCCACCGACGAATCCGACACTCCATCCTTCGATGTCCACGACGTCGGCATCGACGTACCTCGATGACGGGGGAAGGCTCGCTTCGAGCATGTCGGGCCGGTCGACGTTCCCGTAGGTGACGTACGCGTCGACCCCTCCGAGCGCCTCAGCAACCTGCTCGTACTGACTCGCCATTGCCACACCGACGTCGTTTCGCACGCGATCCTCGATACCGGCGACACGTGTCGACCAGACTGCAGACGCCTCATCGAAACGATTCTGCTCACGAAGGGTCGCGATAGCGGTGACCGTGTCGAGTCCAACGACGTCTGCAACGATCCCCTCGCCGGTGCGGTAGTCGATCAGGTTCACGAGATCACCAAGGATGAGCAGCGTCTCACCGCGGGAGGCAACACGCGCGAGGGCTTCACTTGCTGCGTGGACATCGGCGACGATGAGCACGGCTACTCGACCCCGGACGGGCCGAGCCAGACGCCGACACCGACCAATGCACCAGCACCGCCGAGCGACGCCACGACAACGAGGGGAACGGGCCAGCCCGCATAGAGAGACGACAGTCCTGCCATGCCGAATCCAAGGAACGCCGCCATCACCGAGCGCCCAACGACGCCGAGATACCGCTCGGGGTCCTGGTGCTCGTGGCCCTCGACGCTTCCGGCAACGGTTGCGGCTGCCACCCAGGCGAGCAGCATGACGAACCCGACCAACAGCGCAGCGCCGAACAGCATCGTCATCGTCGTCTCCCTTCAGCGAACCGCCGCCGTTGCGACACTTCAGCGTAGACCCGCCCGACCGGCTTCACGCGCAGGCGGCGTCGAGTTCGCGGCGGACACCATCGTCCTGCTCTGTGGCGACGAGTCGATCCCTGATGCTCCCCACGAGATCGGGTGCGAGGGCCCCGAGGGACCACGCGGCATGTCTTGCCAGCATGGCGTCGGGGTGCCCGAGGTACCCGAGGATGACCGGAACCGCCGTCTCGCTCCCTGTGTTGCCGAGAGCGACCAGCGCGTTGCGCCGCAGGAAACGCATCCGGCGGCCCGGAACGTACCAGTGAGCGACGGACGAGGCAAGCTCCCGATCGCTCATACCGAGAAGATCGAGTGCGGTGAAGGCATCGGGTTCCAGCGATCGAGATTCCAGGTCACGGGCCCCGGGAGGGCATGATGTCAGACAGTCATCGCACCCATAGATCCGCCCCCCTGCCGCAGTGCGAACCTCTCGCGGGATGTCACCTCGAGATTGAAAGATGGCTGCGAGACAGCGACGAGCATCGATCACTCCCGGTGCGACGATCGCTGCCGTTGGACATGCAGGGATGCAGTCGTCACACGTACCGCACGTCCGCAGCATCGCTTCATCTCTCGGAAGCAACGCGTCGGTCACGATGGAGCCAAGGAGCACCCAGGGTCCGTGCCCCGGGACGAGCAGCATCGAGCTCTTCCCCGACCACCCCACCCCCGCTCGCGCCGCGACTGCCCTGTCGACGAGCCGATCATCGTCGAAGACGATCTCGACCCGGTGGCCGGATCGATCCAGGTGATCGGCGAGTTCCCCCAGGATGGTGGTGAGCGTGTGGTACCGGTCGCCATCGGCGAATCGCGCGACGGATCGGCCATCGCGTGGGCCGTCGCCGTCGCGCAGATACCCGACGGCGACGACGATGATCGAGCGCCCCCACGGAAACGAGAGCAACGGCGCCGCCGCCACGCCGACATCCTTGTAGGTGAACCCGAGCTTCGACGTCGACCCGGCGTCGATCCTGGCACGCATCTCGTCGCCGACCTCAGGGAACGGAGCGAGATCCGTCACCCCGATCGTTGCAGCGTGTGCAGCTGCGAGCGATACGAGATCGTCACGGAGATCCATGCCACCATGCTACGACCTCGAATCCGCTGCACGGACTCCTCCCTCGACGAGGAGCAGTGGGGGAACGAGCCCGACCCTGCTCATGGCCTCGATCGCTCGCGCTTCCTCCTCTGCCAGGGCGAGTACGCCGGTACTTCCGACGAGGGCGCTCACGACGCACCCATCGCACGCATCCGTGTTCGCCATCACACAACGGTCACAATCGATGATCATCCGTACCTCCAGGTCATGGGTGACACGCTATCGGGTGGGTACGACAGGAAATAGACAACAGATGACAGGAACAGTTCACAGTTCACAGATCACAGTTCACAGATCACCGTCGTGGGATGCACGCGACGCGGCACGTCTAGAGTCGACGCCATGAAACTCGGGCTCAACATCGGCTACTACGGCACCGCTATCGCGGACAACTTCACGCTCATTCAAGAGGCGGAGGACCTCGGATACGACTCGGTGTGGACGGCCGAGGCGTACGGCTCCGATGCGCTCACCCCGCTGGCATGGGTTGCGGCGCGCACCGAGCGTATCAAAGTCGGATCCGCCGTCTTCCAGATGCCGGCACGGACTCCGGCGATGACCGCCATGACCGCTGCGACGATCGACGTGATGTCGAATGGGAGGTTCATCCTCGGACTCGGCGTATCGGGTCCCCAGGTAGTCGAAGGCTGGCACGGACGAGCGTTCGGCAAACCGCTCACGGTCACACGCGAGTACATCGCGATTCTGAGAATGATCTTCGCCCGTGACGAACCGGTCGAGTTCCAAGGTGTCTACTACCAGATGCCCTACACGGGGGACGATGCCACCGGACTCGGCAAGCCACTCAAGATGATGTTGCATCCCAAGAACCCGGACCTGCCGATCTACCTCGCAGCGATCGGGCCGAAGAACGTGAAGCTCGCAGCCGAGATCGCCGACGGATGGCTCCCGGTGTTCTTCTCACCCGAGCGGACCTCCGAAATGTACCAACCGCTCCTCGACGAAGGCTTCGCCCTCAGCGGGGAGGACGGCAAGGCAGAACGCTTCGCGATCGCACCCACCGTCGGTGCTCTCGTGACCGACGACCTCGATGCTGGACGGCTCCAGATGAAGCCCATGCTCGCCCTCTACATCGGTGGCATGGGGGCCAAGGGCAGGAACTTCTACAACGACCTCACACGGAGGTACGGGTACGAGGCGGAAGCCGAAACGATCCAAGATCTCTATCTCGCCGGCAAGAAGATGGAAGCAACGATGGCCGTTCCCGACGAACTCGTCGATGAGGTCTGTCTCGTAGGATCTCCCGACCGTATCGCCGACCGTCTCGACGCGTGGAGAGCCGCAGGTGTCTCGACGCTGATCGTGGCAACGTCTGATCTCTCGACGATGCGCGTCATCGCCGAGCACGTCGTGTGATCAGACCGAAGCCGTCCCAGGCAGGGGCAACCTGAGGAGGAACGTCGCACCGTCACCGTCGACGTACTCGAGCGTTCCGTCCATGAGTCCTGCAAGTCGTCGCGACAACGTCAGACCGAGACCGACGGAAGCCTTGTGTGTCGCACCTTGTGATGCACGGCCGTACGGCTCGAACACGGCTTCCCTATCCCCTGCTTTGATGCCGGAACCGTCATCGCTCACACGGAGGGACACGCTATCTACATCGCCGCGGACGTCGATCTCGATGTTCGGACCGCCGTACCGCAGCGCGTTGGTCACGAGGTTCCGAACGATCTGGCGAACCCGGACGGGGTCGGCGAAGGTGTCGACCGGACCGTCGGAGACCGTCACGGACACACCGGCGGGGATGGTCAGATCAGCCAGCACATCATGAGCCAGTAGGCACAGATCTATCACCTCTGGGAACACGGGGACCGCGGCATCCTCTGATCGTGCAGCGATGAGCAGGTCCTCGACGAGGGCGTCCATCTCTCTGCTCTCTTCTGCGATGACTTCGAGCAGCTCCTTTCGTTCCTCGGTGGTGAACATCTCGTCGTAAGCGATCAGCTCCTCGGCAAGCCCGGCCACGGCCGTGAGCGGCGTCCGTAGCTCGTGGCTCACAGATCCGATCAGCTGGTCCTTCGAGGCGAGGGACTGCTCGAGCCTGGCGCGGTACTGCGCCCGCTCGTAGAAGGCACCGAAGATGTCCGCGATCGTTCGTAGGAACGCCTGTGTGCGGGGTGTCCACGGTTCGGATGCTGGCGATGCAATGAACCCGACCGAGCCGAACCATCCGCCACCGACTTCGATTCCGGTGATGAGATGTCGCTCTTCGGATTCGTCGATTTCGACCGTATCGCCGCGTTGAAGCTTGTCACGAACTCCAGGCTTCTCGGCGTATGGGGCGACGTCACCCACCCGAGCACGCGGTCGCGACCCCTTGGGAGACCACACGGCGAGCACTTCGGCAACAGGTTCGCCGGACTCATCTGCCACAGTCCTCGTGACGACCACCTCATCGACGCTCGCAGCCGTCCCGATCGCATCGAGCGCAGGTGAGAGATCGCTCGAGCTCCCAGCGAGGAGCACCCGCGACGAACGGGCAAGCGCCTCCTCGAAACGCAACCGTCCGTCGAGAGACCCGATCAGAGAGTCACGGACCTTCTCGTCGTCTCGCCTCTGCCAGAACGCTGATATGAGATCGGCGAGGGTCCTCAGCAGCATGAGATCGTCTGACCGCCAGACCCGCCCTCCATCGTGGTGGCCGGCCCCGACAACGCCTACCCAATCACCGTTCTGGACGATCGGTATGTCCACCTCGACCTGCAACCCGGCTTCCCCGCCACGATCACCGGGTGTGCCTCGTGCCTCCTCGACGCGGAACAAGAACGGCGCCCCTCCCTCGAGGTGTGAGCGCGCGCCCGGCATCTCGGACCAGGCCACCATCGCTCGCCGATCGACGGACGGGTGGACATATATATCCGGGACCACTCGCTCGACGACGACGGCGCACAATCCGAGCTCCGGATCTTCGATGTTCTTTTCGATGAACACGACAGAGACGTCGAGCGCCTCGCGGATGGGCTCGAGCGATCGGGCGAGGGCACCGGCGTCGTCGTCTGCGACCATGGCCCTCGAGGCCCTCGCGATTGCGTCCGCGATCTCGATCCGTCGCCCGGTTGACTCACTTCCCAGTTTCGATACGATCACGAACTCTCGCACCATCGAGATGGTCGACATCCCGAACACGGCGACCACGATGATCCCCGCCACGAGGGCATGTACGCCGCTGTGAGCCGCAGTCAGATGAGGGATGGTTGCAACCGATGCGGCCGCGCCGACGGTGATCGCGTAGAGGCCGATCCACCACGAACGTGCGGACCGGCCGAGAACTGCAACGACGAGCACGAAATACGCGACCATCACGCCGATCGCCGCCGATGGGACGCCGATGAGGATCATCGCGAAACCGGCGAGGGAGATATCGGCGACGAGCGTCGGCCCGGTCGCGACCCGGTCAGTTCGCAGGGCAAGGATGGAGTCGACTACGAGACCGAGGCCAAGGACGGAGATCACCGCCATCGCCGGCCACGAGAGCATGAGTCCGCTCGTGACCGAGAGAACGACGGCGATCAGGCCCGTCAAGCGGCGCATCTCGTGCCAACGCCCGGTCACGGCTGCACGCGTGGACTGCGACACATGGGGATTGTCGAGATGTGAACGCGAAAGCGTGGCAGCCACAGAACTCCGGATGATCGCTGGACTATCTATCGGTGTGTTCCAAGCATGTGTTTAGCAGTTCGCCCACTCCACAAAGGCGTTCGACCACAGCGAGACGGCACCGTACCGTGCACATCGTTCTCGCAGTTCCCGATCGGTCGTCACGACGACGGTTCGCTCGCCGACACTCTCGACGATCTCGACGATCTCGTCGTCAGCCGTGCAGTTCCGTGAGAACACGACATCGACGCCACCGGTGGATCGGAACGATGGCCTGCCCTCGACGTCGGACGAGTCGAACACGACCACGACGCCTGAACCGCATGATGCAGCGAGACGCTCCGCCTTGGCGATGACCGATACCCGAGCCGCATGAGAGGAGAAGTCGTCGTGCATGAACGTTCCCGAAACGTTGTACCCGTCGACGACGACGAGCGATGGCTGCTGGGCGATGACGGCCGAGACCGCCTCACGGGTATCAGGCTGCATCCCACTCGGAATCGTGATCGGCCGGGGTGTGCTGCCGACCGCGTTCACGCGCTCGGCTTCACGATACGGTCGTTGTGTCCGCTCCATCGTATCGAGCCAGGTGGCGAAGGCTATGGGATCCTTCGGTGGCTGGGCACGATGCACATCTCTCGGTGCCGACACGGGGGCACGGCGCCGGGCGGCTCGTTCGACCGAACGTACGACACGCTCCTCTGCAACCTCGAGAGCCGCCTCGAGCTCATCGATGCGATCGGTGAGCTCTCCCCTTTCGTGGTGTCCCGAGCGCACCTCCGCCTCGTACCGCCCGATCGTACGCAACAACCCCGCTCGCGATGCATCCTCGGCTTTCTGGCGTCGATGCAGAGCGATCTCGTGTTCTGCTCGCACCCTGGACAGCCTCTTCTTGGCCTCGACCAGGCGCTCTTGGAGTGTCTCGATCTTCTCGCGTGCCGCGGTGAGCTCACACTCGAGATCACGGAGCTGTACGTCCCTGGAGGTTTCGACGATCTCGAGCCTGGCGTCCTCTGGGTTCTCGAGGAAGTTCCGTCCGATGGCATCATCGACCCCTTCCTGATCCCAGCGATCCCTCACCGAATCTCTGAACACCGGGTCCTCTCGAACCTCGCGAAGGACGGAGTCTGCGAACGGTGGTGGCAGTGTCCGCGACGAATTCTTTGCGACACGCCGGAGACGGACGGGAACCGAATCGGCGTCTCTGTCCGCCAGTTCACGGCGTGCAACGGCGATCACGTTGTGCAGAATCGAGCGCTCATGAGCTGCCATCATCGGTTCGATCTTGTGCCCGCTGGTCCGGTCATCTTGACATGAAAGCACATGGTGCAATACTTGCGTGGCGCTCTACGGGGCGGAACACCAAATGAACACACCACTCAACGTCGTACTCATTCTTATATAGGCGCATCAGACCAAGCGATGCGCCCAACCCTCCGTGTCCCGGAGGGTTTCGTTTTTCCGGAGAAGACAGATCATGGGCGAGCAACTCACAGGCGCAGACATCCTCATACGAGCTCTCGAGCACGAGGGCGTAGAGATCATCTTCGGGGTGCCCGGGGGAGCGATCCTTCGTGCATACGACTCGCTGTACGACAGTTCCATCCGCCACGTCCTCGCCCGTCACGAGCAGGGCGGCGGCCACATGGCTGCGGGGTACGCCCACGCAACGGGCCGCGTCGGTGTGACCTTCGCCACGTCGGGTCCCGGAGCGACGAACCTGATCACACCGCTTGCCGACGCCTACATGGACTCGATCCCCGTCGTCGCGATCACCGGACAGGTCGGCTCCCGCTCGATCGGCCTCGACGCCTTCCAGGAGGCCCACACCTGGGGGATCTCCATGCCGGCCACGAAGCACAACTACCTCGTCACCAACGTCGATGAGATCGCATCGACGATCCGCGAGGCGTTCCATATCGCGTCGACCGGGCGACCAGGGCCAGTACTCGTCGACATCACCAAAGACGCCCTCGTCGACGAGACGTCCTGGCGAGGCCCCGGGCAGCTCGACCTCCCCGGATACAAGCCATCCGTCAAGGGGCACCCCCGCCAGGTGACGTCGGCGATCGAGTTGATCTTGAAGTCCGAGCGACCCGTCCTGTATGCAGGGGGCGGCATCATCCGAGCCGGTGCAAGCGAGGAGCTGGTGCAGTTCGCAACCCAGCAGAACCTCCCGGTCGTGACAACGCTCATGGCACGAGGGGCGATCCCCGACTCTCACCCGCTGACACTCGGCATGTCGGGTATGCACGGCACCTACACCGCTTCGACGGCGATGCAGCGTTCCGACCTGCTCGTCACGATCGGTGCCCGCTTCGACGATCGTGTAACCGGGGATCCCACGTTCTTCGCACCGAACGCCAAAGTGATCCACGTCGACGTCGACCCCGCTGAGATCGGCAAGATCAGGAAGGCCGACGTTCCGATCGTCGGAGATGCCAAAGCTGTGCTCCAACAGTTGATCGAGGCGGGAGAGCGAGCTCTCGACGGTGCACCATCCCCGGAACGCTCCGAGTGGCTCTCGACGATCGCCGCGTGGCAGAGGGACTTCCCACTCGCCTACGACCAGCAACCCGACGGCCCGATACTCCAGCAGTACGTCATCGACGAGCTCTCCAAACGAACCGACACCGACACGATCGTGATCGCCGGTGTCGGACAGCATCAGATGTGGGCGTCCCAGTTCTGGGGATTCGAGAAGCCGAACACGTGGATCAACTCCGGTGGCCTCGGAACCATGGGGTTCGCCGTACCGGCTGCGATCGGAGCAAAGGCCGGCATGCCGGACACGACCGTCGTCGCCATCGACGGTGACGGCTGCTTCCAGATGACCTTCCAGGAGCTGATCACCGCTGCGGTCGAGAAGATCCCCGTCAAGATCGCCGTCATGAACAACGCGAACCTCGGCATGGTCCGACAGTGGCAGAAGATCTTCTACGACAACCGGTACAGCGCGACAGAGTTGTCCTCATCGATCCCCAACATCGTGATGCTCGCCGAAGCGCTCGGGTGCGCCGGCTTCCGTGCAGAGTCACCCGACGAGGTCGTACCAACCATCGAAAAGGCGTTGGCGATCAACGACCGTCCCGTCGTCATGGAGTTCGTCTGTGACCCCGACGCGATGGTGTTCCCGATGATCAAAGCGGGAGGATCGAACGACGAGATCCTCATGGGACCGGAGGATCTCTGATGCAGCACGTCATCTCAGTCACCGTCGAGAACAAGCCGGGTGTGCTTGCCAGGGTGTCGTCGATGTTCGCGAGGAGGGACTTCAACATCCACTCTCTCACCGTCGGGCCCACCGAAGATCCGAACCGGTCACGCATGACCGTCGTCGTCGACGGCCCTGAGATGGAGCAGATCGTCAAGCAGCTCTACAAGCTGATCCACACCCTCAAGGTCGTCGAACACGCCCCCGGCGAAGCCGTCGAACGTGAGATCATGCTCGTGCGGGTCAACGCCGAGGCGCAGCGTCGCGGCGAGATCCTCGACGCAGCAACGATCTTCGAAGCCAAGGCAGTCGATGTCGGAGTCCAGACGATCACCTTCGAGGTCGTGGGCGAACCATCACACCTTGCAGACTTCCTCGAGATCATGAAGACGTATGGGATCGTCAGCCTCGTCAAGTCCGGCCGGATCGTTCTCGCAAGAGACACCAAATCGGCATCGAAGAAACAACGGAAATCGGCGTAGGGAGCCACCACTATGACAAAGATCTACTACGAAGCGGACGCCGACCCGGGGTTCATCACCCGCCGCAAGGTCGCCGTCCTCGGTTTCGGAAGCCAGGGCCACGCCCATGCGCTGAACCTGAAGGACTCCGGCGTCGACGTCGTCGTTGGCCTTCGTGATGGCTCTCCACGATTCCGGGCCGCATCCGATGCAGGCCTCAAGGTCGTCGACCCAGCCACAGCAGTCGAGTGGGCAGATGTCATCATGGTGCTCGTCCCCGATCAGGTACAGCCGACCGTCTACGAGCAGGTCATCGCCCCGAACCTCAGCTCCGGTGACGCCTTGTTGTTCGCTCACGGGTTCTCGATCCACTTCGGGTTCATCACTCCCCCACCCGACGTCGATGTCGTGATGGTCGCTCCCAAGGGCCCGGGCCATCTCGTGCGGAGACAGTTCGTCGAGGGATCGGGCGTCCCGACGCTGCTTGCGATCCACCAGGATGCGACGGGGGAAGCCAAACGGCTCGGTCTGTCGTACGCGCACGGCATCGGTGGGACGCGGGGTGGCGTTATCGAGACGACGTTCGACGCCGAGACCGAGACCGACCTCTTCGGTGAACAGGTCATCCTCTGTGGTGGTGTCGACTCACTCATCCAGGCCGCCTTCGAGACCCTCACTGAGGCCGGATACGAACCCGAGATGGCCTACTTCGAGGTGCTCCACGAACTCAAGCTGATCGTCGACCTCCTGTGGGAAGGTGGCATCGAGTGGATGCGTCACTCCATCTCGGACACCGCCGAGTACGGCGACATCACGAGGGGGCCGCGCATCATCACCCCAGATACCAAGGCCGAGATGAAGAAGATCCTCTCCGAGATCCAGTCGGGTGAGTTCGCCCGCGAGTGGATGGATGAGTACGCGAACGGTGCACCGAAACTCGCGGCAGCCCGCGAGGCGATCGCAGTTCATCCCGTCGAGACCACAGGGAGGGAGCTGCGTGACATGATGACGTTCCTCGTCCCCAAGACTCCACAAGACGATGTATAGCTCCGTTGCCTCCGCCGGAGGGATCACCCGACTTCGGTAGCCGGCGGTGCGGCCGGCTACGCGAGTCCTGATCCTCCTTCGAAAGGCATATCCATGAACGACAAACTGATCATCTTCGACACCACACTACGCGACGGCGAGCAGGCGCCCGGAATTGCCCTCTCCCCCGATGACAAGGTCGCCATTGCACGGCAACTCGCCAAGCTCAAGGTCGACGTGATCGAGGCCGGGTTCGCCGCGTCGAGCCCCGGCGACTTCGAATCGGTATCGCGCATCGCTGCGGAGGTGAAGGGACCCGTCATAGCGACGCTGGCCAGGACACACCCCGATGACATCGACAAGGCAGCCGATGCTCTCAAACGTGCCGACCGCAAGCGCATCCACGTGTTCACGTCGACGTCGCCGATCCACATGGAACAGATGCTCCGGATGACACCTGCTCAGGTTCTCGTCGCTGCCCGTGAAGGTGTGGCGCGAGCGAAGCGCTACGTCGATGACGTCGAGTTCTCCCCTCAGGATGCAACACGCTCGGATCCTGATTTCATCGTCGAGGTGTGTCGGGCCGCCGTCGAAGCCGGCGCAACGACGATCAACATCCCGGACACCGTCGGGTACGCGATGCCGGAAGACTTCGTGGAACTGCTCACGAGGGTGTTCACCGACGTTCGCGGCGGTAACGAAGATGTGATCATCTCGACGCACTGCCACAACGATCTTGGACTCGCCGTAGCGAACTCGCTGTCTGCGATCCATGCCGGTGCACGTCAGATCGAAGGGGCCATCAACGGCATCGGTGAACGCGCTGGGAACACCTCCACGGAGGAGATCATCATGGCGATCACGACGAGGCCGGATCACTTCGACGTGGAGATCGATGCAGACACCACGGAGATCTTCGAGACGTCCCGCCTCGTGTCGAGCCTGACGGGGTATCCAATCCAGTACAACAAGGCCGTCGTCGGCCGCAACGCCTTCGCCCACGAGTCGGGGATCCATCAACACGGTGTCCTGCGCAATCGAGAGACCTACGAGATCATGGACCCCGAAACGGTCGGTCAGCACTCTACGATCGTCCTCGGGAAGCACTCGGGCCGGGCAGCGTTCGCGGACGCCCTCGGGAAGCTCGGTATCTCGCTGGCCGACGACGAGTTCGCCCACTGCTTCGCTCGATTCAAGGAGCTCGCAGATCGCAAAGGCGAGATCTCGGAGGAAGGGATCAAGGCGATCGTCGCTGCAGAGACAACACTCGACACCGGAGAGTGGTCACTCGCCGGAATCCATGTCTCTGGTGGTTCACAGGATGTTCCCGTCGCCACAGTGACGCTCGAGCGCAACGGCGACACGCAGGTGTCCAAGGCCGAGGGTGACGGCATGGTGAACGCGACGTTCGTTGCGCTCCAGGACGCCTACTCGATTCCGGCAACCCTCGTCGATTACCGGGTCTCGCCACTGACCTCTGGTGCCGATGCCATGGCGAACGTCAATGTGATCATCAAGGTTGGATCGGCGACCTACGCAGGGACCGGCGTGTCCACGGACGTCGTCGAGGGATCTGCGAGGGCGATGGTCTCTGCGCTGAACAAGGCTGCGTATGAGCGAGCAGCCGAGGCAGATGAGGCCTGAACATGGAAGCACGATTTGCGCTTCTCCCCGGAGACGGGATCGGCCCTGAGGTCATCGCTGAAGCCCGGCGAGTGCTCGAGACTGTCGCCGGGCTCGCCGGTCACACGTTCTCGTTCACCGAGTACGCGATCGGTGGCTGCGCCATCGACGACCACGGCGTGGCGTTGCCCGAGGCGACCCTCGAAGGAGCACGCAGTGCCAATGCCATCTTGCTCGGCGCAGTCGGCGGGCCCCGGTGGAGCGATCCGCTCGCTTCGTCTCGGCCCGAGGATGGGCTTCTCTCGATTCGCAGCGAACTCGGCCTCTTCGCGAACGTGCGTCCCGTTCGGACGCAACCGCAGCTCGCGGATGCCTCCCCGCTCAAGCGCGAGATCGTCGAGGATGTCGACATCCTGTTCTTCCGCGAATTGACGGGCGGGATCTACTTCGGTGGGTCGACGACGTCGGACGATGGAGCAACCGTCGAGGATCACATGCGCTACTCGGTGCATGAGATCGAGCGAATCGTCAGACTCGCGGCAGAAGCTGCACGGCACCGACGGGGGAAACTCACCTCGGTCGACAAGGCGAACGTGCTTGCAGTTTCGCGCCTGTGGAGATCGGTCACCGACCGTGTCATGACCAACGAGTTCCCCGACGTCGACTACGAGACCGTCCTCGTCGACGCCATGGCGATGCACCTTCTCTCACGCCCACGAGACTTCGACGTCGTCGTCACCGGCAACCTCTTTGGAGACATCCTCACCGACGAGGCATCGATGCTCCCCGGGTCGATGGGCATGCTCGCTTCTGCATCGTTGGGCGCATCTGGCCCCGGACTGTTCGAGCCGATCCACGGCTCGGCACCCGACATCGCGGGAACCGGGACCGCGAACCCTCTTGCGATGATCCTCGCTGCTGCAATGGCGCTGGAACACTCGCTCGATCTCGACGATGAGGCGACACGTATTCGTCGGGCGGTCGACGCCGTTCTCGACGCAGGGTTACGCACCCCCGACATCGCTGCTGGAGGGCCTGTCGTGTCAACCGTCGAGATGGGAACCGCCGTGGTCGAGGCACTCGATCGGCCGATGTCGTGAACCCGGCTCACAAGTACGCTGGTCGATAGGCGCACACCTGGAGGTACACCATCGGTTCGCGAGCCGACTTCGGCGTGATCGGGCTTGCTGTGATGGGCCGCAACCTGGTTCTCAACCTCATGGACCACGGACGAACGGTCGCCGTGTTCAATCGCACAGCCCAGCGCACACGTTCGTTCGCCGAAGGTGAAGCTAGCGGCCGGCCGCTGCTTCCGTTCTACGACCTCGAGTCCTTCGTCGCATCGCTCGAACGCCCTCGTTCGATCCTCCTCATGATCAAGGCAGGCGAACCCGTCGACGATCAGATCACTGCACTCGTCCCGCTGCTCGATCCGGGGGATGTCATCATCGATGGAGGGAACTCCCTGCACTCGGACACGGAACGCCGCTGTAGAGAACTCGAGACGCAGCAGATCTCCTTTGTCGGTGCAGGCATCTCCGGGGGTGAGGACGGAGCGAGGTTCGGGCCGTCGATAATGCCCGGTGGCAACCCCGACGCTTGGCCGATCATCGGGGACACGCTCACGGCGATCGCAGCGGACAAGGATGGCGAATCCATGGCAGCGTGGATCGGTCCGGGTGGATCCGGGCACTACGTCAAGATGGTCCACAACGGAATCGAGTACGGCGACATGCAGGTGATCGCCGAGGCGTACGACATCATGCGCAGAGGCCTCACCCTCAGCCCGGGAGAGATGCGGCGGCACTTCCACGCATGGAACGAAGGCAAACTCGGCTCCTACCTGATTGAGATCACCGCGGACATCCTTGGGCACGACGACGCCGACGGATCGACACTCGACGTCATCCTCGACTCGGCGGGTCAGAAAGGCACGGGTAAGTGGGCGGTGAACTCGTCGATGGACCACGGCGTGCCCGTCACCCTCGTCGGCGAGGCCGTCTACGCCCGCTTCCTCTCCTCCCTCATCGATGAGCGGCTCGTCGCCAGGCAGCGATTCGACGACCCCATCGATCCGGCTCCATTCGCCGACGAGGAAGCCATCTCGGATCTCCAAGACGCCCTCTATGCATCCAAGATCGTCTCGTACGCACAAGGGTTCATGCTTCTCGATGTCGCGAGTGACGCATACGACTGGGGCCTCGATATCGGGACGATCGCAGGGCTGTGGCGGGCAGGTTGCATCATCCGCTCACGATTCCTCGACGACATCACCGCTGCGTACAGGGAGGCACACGATGCTCCCGTGAACCTCCTCCTCGACGATCACTTCTCGGGCGAGATCACTGCAGCCCTCCCGGGATGGCGCCGAACCGTGGCCAGGGCGGCAACCGCTGGGATCCCGACACCGGCGTATGGATCGGCGCTCGCCTTCTTCGACGCGTACCGATCTCGTCGGCTACCGGCGAACCTCATCCAGGCACAGCGCGACTACTTTGGTGCACACACCTACGAGCGAGTGGACAGACCACGCGGTGAGTGGTTCCACACTGATTGGACTGGCCGCGGAGGCACCGTGACCTCAGGAAGGTACGACGTATGACCGAATCATGGCCCCGGGCGATGCCCGCCCTCGTCACAGCACTCGACCCGGACGGCAACATCCACCGCGACGGTCACATCCACAACGTCGCCGCGGCGGTCGAGTCCGGAGCCAAGGGGATCCTCATCGGCGGGTCCACCGGAGAGGGACCGTATCTCGAGGCAGGCGAACGCACGATCCTTGTCGCCGCCGCACACGAGGCCTTCCCCGATCTGACGATCCTGTGTGGAATCTTCGCCGAGTCCACCCGCCAGGCCCACACCCAGATCTGTGAGGCCACCGATGGGGGCGCCGACGCCGTCCTCGTCGTCACACCGACGACACTCGTCCGTAACCGTCGCGAGTGGATCGTCGATTACTTCGAGTGGGTCGCCGACACATCTCCGGTTCCCGTATTCCTCTATACGGTCCCCGGTGTCACGGGGTACGAGCTCCCGTGTGCATCGGTCGCCGAGCTTGCGGGACATCCCAACGTCGCGGGGATGAAGGACAGCGGTGGCGACGTGAGCCGCCTCGATGACATCGCGGCGATACTCAGCGATGACTTTGTCGTTTACGCCGGTGCCTCCCGTGCTCTCGCCGACAGCTTCGATCGGGGTGCTCACGGAGCGATCACCGCGAGTGCCAACTACGCGTACTCCACCGTCGCTGCGGCCGCGTCCGGGGATCGAGCTGCCCAGGCAACCCTGCTCGACGTCACGTCGGTCGTCGAGCAGTACGGAGTTCCGGGAACGAAGTTCGCCGCTTCGGTTGCAGGCCTACGCCCGGGACCGGGACGAGCTCCACTCCCCCACCTCGGTCAAGACACGCAGAGCGCGATCACAAACGCCTATCACCGGTTGATGGCGGTTTCGTGATCTGATTCGAGGGGAAGCGCGGTCTCAGCGGATGCGGGGGCGCGGTCGGTACGTGGTCCCGGCCGATCAGCCGGGATCGGGACTCCCTGGCGGCGGCCCCCGGTTCCCGGTGGGACAGCGCGAGAGGCGCCTGCGGTGGGAAGGCGAATCGGGATCGATGCGATACCCGGATCCGTGGATGGCGACGTGATGGTGGTACCAACACAGCGTTGTGAGATTTTCGATGTTGTTCGTGCCACCGTCGGCGACCCGGATGATGTGGTGCGGCTGGAGCCGGTGCCGTGAGGTGCATCCATCGATGGTGCAACCACCGTCCCGCTGCGCAACTCTTTGACGGATCGCCGGTGGAATCGCTCTCGATGCTCGACTGGTCACAACCGGGACACCGTCTAGGAGGCCGACCACGTTGACGGCTGCGCCGCCACAGAGCATGGCTTCGAGGGTGTTCGGGCCGACACGAGGACCGTACATGATCTCGGCACCGGTCTCGGATGCATCGGTACCGCTCGCGTCGACGAACACCGTGACGTTCCCGGAGGGCGCCATGGTGCGGGATGGAGCGGCCCCGGTGTCGTACTCGGAGTCGAGCGCATCCTGGGCGATCGCCACGAGGGAGTCGGCCTGGCGTTGGCCTCGGGTCGAGGAGATTCCCGTCGATTCTGCGATCGAGCGGAGCTCATCGGCGCGTTGGGTGATGGCCTTCTCCACGGTGTGGCCCATGACACCGGGGAGCTGCCCCCACATGCGATAGGTCGACTCGTCGAGGGATGGTTGGACGACGAAGTAACGGTCGGTGAACAGTGAACGTTCGTCGCCGGCCGTCATGCGTCGCTGCCTCGCCTTCAACCGGGACAGCCCCGCGAGATCTCGATCGAAACTCTCCTCGACCTGGTCGGGCGTCGCTCCCGCCTCTGCGTACCTCAGCGTCGCGATCGCCCCGATCGAACGAGATCCGACCGTCGGCCAACCGATGCGAGATAGGGCGGTGGTGAGCGATACGACGGGATGCGAGAACGAGGTCTCTCGCTACGTCGGACCGAACGTCGAGACGGGCCTGCACCCACTCCTCCATCGAGCGGGAATCGTCCGACTGGGTCGCCTGAGCCCACTCTGCACGCTGCACCAACACGACCTGCTCGGCTCGCAGCAGTGCGATCCTGGACTCACGGTCCGCCAACTCGGCTTCGAACTCGCTGATGGAGAGGTCTTCTCTGAACATGCCTCCAACGTATCAGCGGCCTATGACAGAAACACCGTGGACATGGACTGATCTCGAAGGTGAGGATTCCCGAGTCTCCCACAGGGGTATCGGCACCTCGATGCCCGTAGCCGATCAGTCGAGGATCGAACGGTCGGGGCCGATGACACGCCCGAGACGCTTACGAAGCAGCCACTCCCCACCGAACGAGGCGCCAAGTACGAGAACGCCGAAAACCAGGACGATGGGTTGGTCGGTCACCATCCGCACGATGAACGCGACCGCGACACCTGCGGTTGCAACGATGGTCACCACGAGAATCGAGGTGTGTGCGCCCGTCTTGCCTCGAAGACGCAGGTGAGCCGCACCGACGGCGACGTACACGAGGAGCGCGGCGAGGCCACCGAGAGACGCCACCTGGGAAAGATCGAGGATGGTGGCGAGCACCAGAACCATCGCTGCTGTGATGAAGAGTCCTTCCGGTGCGTGATGCCAGGACCGGCGATCGAAGCCTTCGGGGAGCTCGCCTTCCTTGGCGAGCACGTACGTGACGTTCGTCGACCCATACAGGGCTGCGTTGATGGCCGAGGCAGTGGACAGCATCGCTGCGACCGCCATGATCGTGAACCCGGTCCGACCGAAGAAGGGCTCTGCGGCCACTGCAAGAGCGGTCTCTTTGTCTTTGATGATCTCGGCGACGGGGAGGCTCCCGTACGCGACGAGCGCTATCGAAATGTACAGGACGACGACCACGCCGATCGCGATCATGAGAGCACGCGGAAGCTCGCGCTCGGGATGGGCCATCTCACCGGCAGCGTTCGTGATGACCCCGAACCCCGTGTAGGCGAAGAAGGCGAATCCGACTGCGGCCATCATCGACAGCGGGGACGACACCAGGAACTCGCCGGACAGCAGAACCTTGTTGATTCCGAAGGCACCACCGACGACGAAGATGGCGAGTATCGAGAGCTTGATCGCTACGACCACGACCTCGGCCTTCCCGACTGATGCCGACCCGGCAGCGTTCAGCAGCGTGAGCACGACGATGATCACGGCAGCGAGACTCGAAGCCACGAGCGTCGACGATCCGCCCGGGACGATCAGTGCCGCACCGTACGAGCCGAATGTTCTGGCGACCATGGCCATGCCGATGACACCTGCCGCGTAGTAGAAGATGGACAGTCCACCTGCAAAGACGCCCACACCGTATCCACGCGTCAGATAGTCGACAGGGCCACCCGCAGATGGGTACCGTGCTCCGAGTCGGCCGTAGGAGTACCCGTTGAGGAGCGCCACGATGCCACCTCCTGCAAAGGCGAGCCACACCGCCGAGCCTGCGACCGCCCCGACCTCTCCGAGGAGAGCGAAGATCCCTGCGCCGACCATCGAACCGATACCGAGGGACACGGCACGCGTGACCGTCATCGGAGTGCGGTCGGTTGCTGAGACCTGTGCATCGGGGGACATCGAGCAACCCTACCAAGAGGTCGAGGTGCTGCGATCTTTCGGTGAGAGAACAGAACCGACACCGACTCGCCGACATCCTCCAACCGCTGTCGGGTCCACCGTTCCCTTGTCACCACGACCGGGTCCCGACCGTCTCGAGAGGCCTCTGCCATCACGCCCGATGTGTGCAAGATAGAGAGCTGATTGGTCGCTTCGTTCCCCTAGCATCCTGCACCATGCGACTAGGGATTCGAAAAGAACCATCAACCACCGAAGCTCGGGTTGCTGGGACACCTGCGTCCGTTTCCTCACTCATCGACCTCGGTTTCGAGGTCATCGTCGAGTCTGGCGCCGGAAGCCTGTCGAGCATCACCGATCAAGACTTCGCCGACGCAGGTGCAACGATCGTTACGACGCTCGCCGACGCCGCACCCATCGACTTGCTCTTGACCGTGGGATCCGTCGAACCCGACGACACGCAGGTGCTCGGCGGCACCGGTGTGGTCATGGGGCTCCTCGACCCGTCGGCCAACGCCGATCAACTCGCTTCGTTCGCCGAGCGGGGAATCACCTCGATCGCGATGGAGCTCGTACCGAGAACCACGCTCGCACAATCCATGGATGCACTCTCCTCACAGGCGACCGCAGCAGGCTACGCCGCCGTGCTCTTCGGAGCGACCCGCCTCCCGAAGTTCCTCCCGATGCTCGTCACCGCAGCAGGCACGATCCCCCCCGGTCGCATCCTGATTCTCGGCGTCGGCGTTGCCGGACTCCAGGCGATTGCGACTTCCCGCAGGCTCGGTGCCATCGTCAACGCCTACGACATCCGCCCCGAGACGAGGGAGCAGGTCGAGAGCCTCGGCGCCAAGTTCGTCGACGCCCCGACCCAGGAGATGGACGAAGGCGGCTACGCCCGAGCCGTCGACGAAGAGACCGCTGCAGCACAACGCGAGATCCTCGCATCCGCTGTTGCAGAGAGCGATCTTGTCATCACGACCGCACAGGTACCGGGACGTCAGGCCCCCAGACTCGTCGAACGCGCCGTCGTCGAACGGATGAAGCCGGGTTCGGTGATCATCGACATGGCAGCAGCCTCGGGCGGCAACGTCGAGGGCTCCGAGCCGGACACCGAGGTCGACATCAACGGTGTCCGAGTCTTCGGTCCAACGGACCTCCCGTCACGTGTCGCAGCCGATGCAAGCCGCATGTACGCACGCAACCTTCTCGAGATGGCCCAACGCATGGTCGTCGACGGCGTGCTCACCATCGACCCTGAAGATCCCGTAGTGGGTCCGGCGATCGCAGCACGACCCGACTCGCGAGGAGCCAGCGAATGAGCGCAGCGTTCATCCAGGGGATCGTCGTGTTCGTCCTCGCATCCTTCGTCGGGTTCGAGGTGATCAGACGCGTCCCTCCAACACTTCACACGCCGCTGATGTCGGGAGCCAACGCCATCTCGGGAATCACCATCGTCGGTGCGATCATCGCAGCAGCCACCGGGAACGGAGTCATCGCCGGCGTCCTTGGCTTCCTCGCCGTGGTGTTCGCCATGATCAACGTCGTTGGCGGTTTCCTCGTCACCGACCGCATGCTCGAGATGTTCAAGAAGATCCCTGGTAAGAGCCGATGAACGAACTCTCCTTCGCCGAGATCGTCATCGCTCTCGCGTACCTCGCAGCAGGCGTCATCTTCATCATCGGCCTCAAGGGCCTCACCTCTCCCAAGACTGCACGGAGAGGCAACCGCATCGCAGCCGTCGGCATGCTCGTCGCCATCCTCGTCGTCATCTTCGACCTGGTCGCCCACGACGTGGTCAGTGCCGCAACGGCCTGGGGCATCGTCGTTGCCGGCATGATCGTGGGTGGCGCGATCGGTGCCTTCCTCGCCATTCGCGTCCAGATGACGGACATGCCACAGCTCGTCGCCGCCTTCAACGGCTTCGGCGGTGGAGCGTCCGCTCTCGTGGCAGCCGAGGTCATCGTCTCATCTACAGAGACGTTCTCCGCCGAGATCGGAGTCACAACAGCACTGTCGCTCATCATCGGAGCGATCACCCTGACGGGATCGTTCATCGCCTACGCCAAGCTCCAGGGCCTGATCGGCGGCAAGCCCATCGCAATCCCGGGTGGTCCCGCGACGAACGCGATCATTGCAGCTGCCGCCCTCGCTGCAAGCGTCTTGTCCATCGCGACCGGAAACGTTGCCGGCTACTGGGTGGCAACCGCCCTCGCACTCATACTCGGTGTCACCGCTGTGCTCCCTATCGGCGGCGCGGACATGCCCGTCGTCATCTCTCTCCTCAACTCGTTCTCCGGTCTCGCAGCAGCGATGGCCGGTTTCACGATCGGGAACCAGGCACTCATCATCGGTGGTGCCCTGGTCGGTGCAGCAGGGTTGATCCTGACACTCGACATGTCGGTGGCCATGAACCGGTCCATCCCCAACATCTTGTTCTCAGGGTTCGGGGGCACCGTTGCAGGCGCCGACGAGATCGGCACGAAACCCGTGAAGCGGGCAACACCAGACGATGCAGCCATCGCCCTTGCCTACGCGCAGTCAGTGATGGTCGTTCCCGGGTACGGTCTCGCCGTAGCCCAGGCTCAACACGCCGTTCGCGATCTCGCCGCTGCACTCGAAGAACGCGACATCGAGGTCCACTACGCGATTCACCCCGTCGCCGGTCGCATGCCGGGACACATGAACGTTCTCCTTGCCGAGGCCGATATCTCCTACGACCTTCTCCTGGATCTCGACCAGTCGAACCCGAAGTTCGGCCAGACCGACGTCGTCCTCGTCATCGGCGCCAACGACGTCATCAACCCTGCAGCGAAGAACGACCCGGACAGCCCGATATACGGAATGCCGATCCTCAACGTGGATGAGGCACGGACGGTCATCGTCGTCAAGAGGAGCCTCTCCCCCGGCTTCGCCGGTATCGACAACCCCCTCTTCTACGAGGACGGGACGATGATGTTCTTCTCCGATGCCAAGGCTGCGCTCGAGGATACGCTGGCAGCACTCGGCAACCTCTGAGATGGAGCTACGCGAGGTCCTCGCGAAGCGCCGAATGGTCCGCAACTACAGCGACAAAGCCGTCCCAAGCGATGTCCTCGATCGGATCGTCGACGCCGGTCTCCGTGCACCCTCCGCCGGGTTCTCCCAGGGTCAACGACTCGTCGTCGTCACAGACACAGCCCAGCGCATCGCCGTCGCCGAGGCGTGCGGCGAACACGAGTACGTGGAGCGGGGCTTCGATCCGTGGATATCTCGCGCACCCGCACACATCGTGCTCTGCGTCGATCGGGACGCCTACCTGCAACGCTACTCAGAGCCAGACAAGGCAGCCGCCCGAGGCCGGGCATCGACTGAGGAGGACTGGACGGTCCCCTACTGGTGGGTCGATGCCGGAGCGTCGCTGATGGCGATACTGCTCGCTGCGGTCGACGAGGGGCTCGGGGCGGGGTTCCTCGGGGCACACGCCGTCGACGACCTGCATACGACACTCGACATCCCGCCCGAGATCCTGATCGCCGGGATCGTCACGGTCGGCTATCCGCTGCCGGACCGCCGTTCGGGCAGCATCGAACGTGGTTGGCTGGATCGCGACGCGGTCGTCTTCTACGACTCGTGGGGATGCTCCAGGGCCTGATCGAGGTCGGCGATGAGGTCCTCGACATCCTCGATCCCGATCGAGAGGCGCACGAGGCCCGCGTCCGTCGTCGGATCGCTCACGATGCGGTGCTCGGCAAGCGATTCGACGCCACCGAGGGACGTCGCGTTCTCGAAGACGCCGAGGTCGGCAACGAACCGCCCCGCAACGGATGCCGATCCCAAGTCGACCGACAGCATCGAGCCGAACGCCGACATCTGCCCGGCCGCTACCTCGTGGCCCGGGTGCGTGGGCAGGCCCGGATACCAGGTGTGTACACCCCTCGAGTCGAACCAGCGAGCGATCGACAGGGCCGACTCGCAAGCCTGAAGCACCCGAAGTTTCAGCGTTCGCACCCCGCGCAACGCAAGCCACACGTCGAGTGAGCCGGGGACCGCTCCGGTGAGGGTCCGCATGGCACGAAGATCATCAGCGAGCCGTGCAGGTCGCGCCACGAGCACGCCGCCGAGCGCATCCGAGTGGCCCGCGATGGACTTGGTCGTCGAGTGCATCACGATGTCGATGCCGTGGTCGAGTGGTTGTGTGAGGACCGGCGTGGCGAATGTGGAATCGCACACGGTCACAACTTCCCCGGCCTCTGCGCGCTTCGCCACGTCACTCAGGTCGGTGAGGAGACACTTCGGGTTGGACGGCGACTCGACCCACCACAGGTCGCCTTGCCTGAGGTCCTCGGGCTGGCACATCGATAGCACCCCGGCTTGTGCACGGGACTCGAAGAGTTGTCGGACACCGTGATACACATCGTCTGGCAGGCTGACCCGTCGAGGGCGCACGACGTCGAGCACCGCCGCTGCTGCGGCCATCCCCGAGGCGTAGCAGACCGCTGTGCCGCCTTCGAGGGACCCCATCACCATCTCGAGGCGCTCCGTGGTGGCGTGTGAGGAGCGACGGTATCTCCGTGGCCCACCTTCTCGATACGTGCTCGACACGTGGATCGGTGCGGCGACGTCGTCTCCGTCGTCGATCTCCTTGTCGGCATGTACGGCACGGGTTGAGAAACCTGACATGGGGTGAGCGTAGCTCCACGGGAAACGCCGCCCGCCGACGGCACCCCCGGGCGGTACCATGTTCGGCTCAGCGACCACAGTGATGACTGCATGACCCACACCCCGACTCCCGACCAGCGAGATGCGACCGATCCGCTTGCCGAGTTCCGCGACAGGTTCGTCATCGACGACGACCTCATCTACCTCGACGGGAACTCCCTCGGCAGGCTTCCCAAAGCGACGATCGGGCGCGTCCGGGGTCTGATGGAACAACAGTGGGCGCATGAACTCGTTCTCGGTTGGGAGCACTGGATAGACCAGGGTGCCGAGATCGGTGATCAGCTTGCCCCACTGATCGGTGCATCGAAGGGAGAGGTCGTTCTCTGTGACCAGACCTCGGTGAACCTCTACAAGGTCGCATCGGCCGCGATGGCCGCCAGCGGCAGGGGGAACATCGTGACCGATGCCGGCAACTTCCCTTCGGACCGCTACGTCCTCGGATCCCTTGCCGCGGCACACGGTGGTCGGTTGATCGTCGTACCCGAGGATCCGTCGCCCGCCGACATCGACGCCGTTCTCGACGAGTCCGTCGGAGTCGTATCCCTCTCCCATGTCGCGTACCGGTCAGGAGCGATGCTCGACGCGCGGGCGATCACCGCTCTCGCCCACGAGCGCGGAACGTACGTCGTGTGGGATCTCGCTCACTCCGCAGGGTCGGTACCCGTCGACCTCAACGGATGGAACGCAGACCTCGCCGTTGGCTGTACCTACAAGTATCTGAACGGAGGGCCCGGGGCACCCGGCTTCCTCTATGTACGTTCGGATCTCGTCGACGCTCTCGAGCAGCCGATCGCCGGTTGGTTCTCCCACGCCGACCAGTTCGCTATGGCACAGCAGTACGAACCGGCGTCGTCGATCAGGCGTTTCGTCGTCGGTACACCTCCCATGCTCTCCCTCGTCGGTGCCGCCTCGGGCATCGAGATCACGCGCAAGGCTGGGATCGACGCCATCCGGGCCAAAAGCATCGCGCTGACCGAGGCCTTCATCGATGGCATCTCTGGGATGCCCGAGCACGGCTTCACCATCGTCACGCCGCTCGATCCTGCAGGCCGAGGATCCCATGTGACCCTGGCGCACGACAACGCTCTCCAGATCTCGAAGGCTCTGCGGACCCGCCGCCTGATCCCTGATTTCCGCTCTCCCAACCTGATCAGGTTCGGCTTCGCACCCCTCTATACGACCTTCGATGAGGTTGATCGAGCCATCGCCACGATCGGTTCTGTCATGGATTCAGGCGAGTACCTGACGATCCCGGCTTCCAGTGACCGGGTCACCTGAGCCTGTGCGAGTTCAGACGGTGTCGGCCTCGTGCAGCACCTTGATGGTCTCGCACCCGAACGCAGCAAGGCGCATGATCTGGTCTGTGCCATGTTCGAACTGATCCTCGGGATCGAACTCCCCTGAGTCACCGCTCACGTCGAGGATGTTGTCGAGAACGACGGCACCCCCACCCGCACGGAGTCCCCAGATGCGTGCCAGCACGAAGATCAGGCTCGCCTCCATCTCTGCGCCCAGGACGTTGAGGCGCTTCAGGTCGTCGAAGTCATGCTCCCACGACGACTGCCAGAACCCTCCGAACGAAGAACCGGGGCGAGGGTGCCGCGCGTAGAACGTGTCGGCCGAGCGTGTCGTCCCGACGTGATAGGGAAGGCCAAGCCCGGTGGCAGCAGCGATGGCCGCAGCGGTGACTGCGTGACTCGCCACGGCGGGGTACTCGATGGGTGCGTACCCCGCCGATGCTCCGTCGAGACGCATGGCAGAGTCGAAGATCGCCATGTCACCGTTTGCCACGCCGTCGAGGAACGTTCCACAGGTACCGACACGGAAGAACGTCGTGACGCCACACCTGGCAAGTTCCTCCATCGCTATCGCGGTCGACGGTGCTCCGATCCCCGTGGAGGTGCAACTGATCGGAGCCCCCTTGTACGTTCCCGTGTATGTGACGTACTCACGGTTCGTCGCAACGTGACGTGCCTCGTCCCACAAGGACGCGATCACCTCGACCCGGCCAGGGTCGCCAGGGAGCAGCACATACGGCGCCAAATCGCCTTCACTCGTCTGGAGGTGGTACTCA
>CAYLVM010000002.1:0-98375 GCA_964387145.1 uncultured Acidimicrobiaceae bacterium | reverse complement strand
GGCTGACCGCAGCCGTCGCCTTCGGAATTGTGCTCATCATCGGGACGATCTTCATTGTCCTGTCACGCCAGAGCCAGGAGATCTCCCCGGCCGAAGAGGTCACGACGACAACGATCGCTTCGCAGTCGGTTGAGCCACTCTCACCCGAGATGGCCGCGAAGGTGGTTCGTGGCAATGAGATCGTCGCGATCTGGAACGAGGGCGACTTCACGAAGTTCACCAACCTGTTCCAGGAGTCCGCACCCTTCGGATCCGTGAAGTGGGGGACTGTGACTGTCACTGTGTCCAAGACTCAGCGCTACCTCGCCCAGAGGATGGCGCTCGGTGACCAACGTACCGGCAACTGTGAGCCTGCTCCCGATGGCGAGAAGGTCTCTTGTGCGCTGACGTCCGTAGATGAACTCGGCGGACCGCTCGGCATCACCATACCGATCAGTTGGACGATCACTCTGTCGGACAACGGCAAGATCACCGCACTCACCACGACCGAACGAGTGGGGATCGTCTTCCCCATGAACGAGATGGCCAAGTGGCTCAAGAAGGCCCACCCCGATGTCTGGGAGTCGCTCGACTGGAGCGGACCCGGCGTCGGCGACCCTGAGGGCCTCGCCGCGACCCTCCTCGAGTACCGCGACGAGTTCGTCGCCCAGTCAGACGAGCTCTCCTACACCGACTGACCCACCGAGCTCCGGTACACAGGACTCTGGCGCTGATACGGCTCATATCCGAGCTGGATCAGCGCCAGAATCCTCATGGAGGGCTAACAGTTCTCGAACATGGGGGGGCGATGATCCTTCCATGGAGTACTCGACACAGGAACAGATCAGCCACGTGGCACGGAGGCTCGGGTTCGGGGTCGAGCCCAGGATCGTGGAGAACGCGACAGACATCGAGGACGCCATCACAGCTGCACTCGACCTGAGCGGCACCACCCCGCAGCCCGACATCCTCGTCGTGCCTGCGGACCTCGAAGAGGCACGCACCCTGCAGCAGCGCACCGCCCCCTACCTCTACTGGTTCACCCAGATGGTGTCGGGTCCACGCCGCATCGAGGAACGCCTCACCTGGTTCTGGCACGACCACTTCGCGACCAGCCTGCGCAAGGTCAACATGGCATACCTCATGTTCCTCCAGCACCTGACGCTGCGACAGCACGCAACGGGCAGCTTCGCCGACCTCCTCTACGCCATCGCGAGCGACCCGGCGATGCTCGTCTACCTCGATGGTCGAGAGAACCAGAAGGGCGCGATCAACGAGAACTTCGGACGCGAAGTGATGGAGCTCTTCACCCTCGGCCACGGCAACTACACCGAGGCCGACGTCCTCGCAGCATCGTCGGCGTTCTCGGGATGGATCGTCGCTGGGCCCGGTCGTAGGGCACAGCGCCTCGGTGTCGAGCCCTGGACGTCGGCGTTCGTTGCGGATCGTCACGATGACTCCACGGTCACCTTCCTGGGGCGCACCGGCTCGTTCGACGCGGCCGATGCCGTGGACATCCTCCTCGAGCAGGACGCCACGGCCGAGTTCGTCGGTGCCAAGCTCTACCGCGAACTCGTCGGACTCGATCCGGACCCGGCCACCGTCACTCGCATCGCTGCGGCGTTCCGCAGGGAGTACGCCGTGATGGATCTGGTCGAGGCGATCGTCGAGGACCCGCTCTTCATCTCAGACGAGGCGATCCGGGCGAAGGTGCGCACACCGATCGAACGGGCAGTGGGTATCGCCCAGGCCTTCGGCTACCGGCCACAAGCCGGCGGCCGCGGTGGGGCCCGGGCGTTCCTGCAGGCTCTAGGAAGGGTGAACTACATGCCGTTCAACCCGCCCCACGTCGCCGGGTACCCCAAGGGGGATCGCCTGTTGGGACCGTACGGACTCGTCCACGGCTTCGACCTTGCCGTTCTGATCCCGGAGAATCTCGAGGTCACGTCCACAGCGTCTCTCGTCCAACGGCTCGGCCTCTTCGACGTTGCGTCCGAGACGACCAACGTTCTCGACTCCGTCGGACACCCCGGCATCCGCGCAACGATGGCCATCAACGCACCGGAGTACATCGTCGTATGACCACCACACCGAACTCCGCTCAGCCCTCTGTGCCTGCACCGATGTGCGCATCGATCAGTCGGAGACGGTTCCTCTCGGCGTTGGGAGCGTCGGTCGCGGTCGCGGCCGCAGGTGGGTACGGCATATCGGTCTGGGGCAAGAACCCTGTCGCGGCAGGCCCGACGACGACAACCAAGACACTCCCAGCAGGTGCGGCGGCGGGACCGTCGGTTGCACGCACACTGATCGTCGTTGAGATGGGCGGCGGCAACGACGGTCTCAACATGGTGGTCCCTCACGCAACGAGCCGCTACTACGACCTGCGTCGCGGACTCGCCATCGACGATCCCCTAGACCTCGACGGCGAGATCGGCTTGCACCCCACACTCGGGTTCCTCGCAGAGCGGTACGCAGCGGGACAGGTTGCCGTCGTCGAGGGCATCGGATACCCCGACCCGGATCTCTCCCACTTCTCATCGATGGCCACATGGTGGAACGCCGACCCGGACGCCGTCAGCCAGACCGGGTGGCTTGGGCGATACCTCGACGCGGCGGTTGACCCCGGAGAGACGCTTGCCGGTGTGTCGATCGGCCCCGGGCCGACCCCGGCGCTGCTCGCCGACAAGGCCTTCGTCGTCTCGGTACAGGACATCACGGGCCTCGCCCCGATCGTGCCCCCGTGGGTCGACTCCACCGACGAGCTGATGTCGATGTGGCAGGGGTTCGCCCCCGCTGCCTTCGACGGTGCCGTCCTCCTCGACCAGGTCCGCGCCGCGATCGATGCCACCGTCACGGCAGCCGACGACCTCTCCGACATCCTCGACGGGTCCGACGTGGAGGACCAGGCATCCGAAGAAGGTGGGCGGGGCGGTCGTCGTGGCGACCTCGGTTCGTTCCTGTCCGTCGCCGCCGCACTCGTCACGAGTCCGAACCCGCCACGGGTCATCTACGTGCACGGTTGGGGCGACTTCGACACTCACGAGGGCCAGGAGTCGCGACACGGAGACATGATGACGGCCCTCAACGACGGCGTGTCCGGCTTCTTTGCTGCGATCGACGCCGCCGGGGTATCCGATGACGTGATCGTGATGACCACCTCGGAGTTCGGGAGACGGCCCGCCTACAACGGGTCGGGCACCGACCACGGGACCGCAGGCGCGCACTTCGTCATCGGATCGGGTGTGGCGGGGGGCCGCTACGGCGAGCCGCCGTCGCTCACCAACCTGGACACCCGGGGCAACCTGATCCACACCGTGGACTACCGCTCGCTGTACGCCACGGTCCTCGACGACTGGCTCTCCGCCGACTCCGCCACCATCCTCGCCGCGGAGTTCGAACCCCTCCCCCTCTTCACCTAGGCGTCTGGCGCCGATACGGCTCGTATCCGAGCTGTTTCAGCGCCAGAGTCCTGTCGGTCGGTCCAGATGGCGGTGATGGTGGAGCGGACGGAAGCTGGGTCGTCGACGAGTTGGCGCCAGGTGAACCGGTAGACCGTCCATCCGAGGGCGTGGGCACGGTTCTGCTTGTCCCGATCTCTGCGGAACGAGATCGGGTCCATGTGCCACCGCTCGCTGTCGGTTTCGATCAGTGCTCGCCTCGCTCGGTAGACGAAGTCGAACCGCCCGACGAACTCGCCGTTGGGTTCGAACAGCTTGAACTGGGGATCCGGCATCGGATATGAGAGGTGGGAGACGACCGCCCGAAAGAGGTCCTCGAGATCCGACTCTGTGATGCTGTTCCAGACGATTCGCTCGGTCACGAGAGGCCGGATCGTACCGATACCGGTGCGTCCCGGACGGGCGACGCGGGCGATGAAGCACCGGACCTCCCACGCGGTGAAGAGTTCCTTGCGAAGACCCGAATCGAGGCAGCGTTCGACGAGCCATGAGGGAGCCGATGCACCGAGATCGACCACCGTGCGCACTGCCGTCGTGGTCGGTACCCCGTCGACATCGACGATGTCGGAGGCCCGAAGATCCTTCGACTCGTGAACCGTGAACGAGAAGCGGTCACATCTGTGATGTCGGTGTGTCGTGATCTCCGTGATGTCGGGACGCTTCGACATCATCCCCCACAGGTACGCTGCCGTGCGGTGCGAGGCTGCCGACGGAGCCGCTGCAGAAAGCACGGCCGCCAGGACCTCCCGATGCCACGACTCCTCCGAACCGGCCAAGCCGTATACGCCGGGGTGAATGCCCTCGTAGAGACCGCGGGCGACCCTTCCCGTGATCGTTGCTCTTGGGAATCCACATGCAAGGGCCTGGGGCATGGTGAACACACCCCGCTGCTCGCGGGCGATGGTGTTGAGCATGCGTTCACGATCCTCCACACCGCCACCGTGCCACGCCGAGCCGGTGAATGGAAGAGGTCTGTCGCGGTGCCCAGGTGTCTGGCGCCGATACAGCTCGAATACGAGTTGATTCAGCGCCAGACACCTATTGCATCTAGCCTGTGGGGTACGGTCGAGAGGGGTTGGATATGATGTACCGGGTCGCGATCGTCGGCGTGGCGATCGGGGTGATCGCGGCTGCCTGCAGCCCGGCGCCGTCCACCGAGCCGCCACCGTCCACGCTCACAACGACGTCGACGACAACGGCCCCGCCGACCTCCACAACGGCAACCACACAGCCGAGGACCACGACCGCACTGTTCGGTGAGCCGGTCGACCTGGTCGCGTACCCGCCCGCCCAGGCTGTCGGCAAACGCGTCGAGATCTGCGCTGCGATCACCGGCGACACCGATCCGGTAATCGCCTTCGAGACTGAGGACTCCGCCCACTCCATGACGATCGGCCAGGTGTCCATCACCCAGGCCGGGGAGATCGCAACCTGTTGGGCGTTCACCCTTCCCACGACGTTCGTCGAGCGAATCGGATCGAGAACGACCCGCACCGCTGTGGAAACCGGGGATCATCGCGTCACGGCGACCCTGGGTGACCGGGTCGTCGCCGTCGGTTCCCTGACGATCGTGGAGCCGTTCGAGGAGGAGATCGCCACCTTGCCGTGGCGGGCCGACCCTGCCCTCATCGGCCAGATGGTTCCCGTAGCGGTGTCCAACGCACACGTAGCGGGGGCAGCCGACGTCGTCGTGCACGGCGACCCGACGGGGACCGTCGACGCGGCGCTCCCATCCGATGCGTACACCGTCGATGGCGCGACCGTGCACCTGTGGTCCGACCCGGACGGTCCACCGCCGGAGCCGATCTACGAGATCTTCAGCGACGTGACCGGCAACTGGCTGTACCGCAGCGCCGACTTCGAACTCGGCGACCAGGGGTTCGTCGACGCGGCGCTCGCATCACCACAGCGAAGACCTGCCATGTCGACCGCACAGAAGCTCGCGTGGGACGCCATGGGCCGGCAGCTCATACCGTATCTCCGGCTCCTCGAAAGCGGCGACGACGACTGGCGACGCACGGAGCTCTCGCTCTACGACCCGTCGAACGAACACACCTATCACCTCATCATCCAGGAGGGGTCGGGGGAGACTCGGGACGAGTGGGGGTACGAACCGCTTCACTACGGGTACATGGAAGGCCTCGCCGGTTCGAACGGCAGGTACTCGGTGCAACTCGGTGTCTCTTCGCGCGTCTCCCAGGGAGATATCGAGAACCCGACCGAGCCACCGCCGCTCGAGGCCGATATCGACGACCTCCGCCGGACGCTCGACACCATCATCGCGACGTGGGAGACGCACCGTGGCTACCCCGACGGTCTCCTGTCGTACGAAGCGAGGCATCTCTCGTTCATGCGCTCCATCCTCCGTAACGCCGACGGGCGACTCAACGGCCCCTTCGTGGCGACCGACTGGGTAGGTGAGACCGAGCCTGCCCCCAACCAGATCCCCGTCGTCGCCGACGACGGCACCTGGCCGTGGGTCACCTTCTACCCCGCCCCGGAGGCGACCGCAATGCTCGGCCCCGACACGACGATCGACCTCGCCGGTTCCCGAGCCGTGTTCGTTACCCCCGACGCGTCGTGGTTCTTCTGCCTCGACACGGGTTTCTCCGTTGGTCCCGACACACCCCTGTCGTACACCCGAGCCCTTGCCGCCGAAGTCTGCACACTCCCTTAGGACTCTGGCGCTGCCACGGCTCGGATATGAGCTGATTCAGCGCCAGACGCCTAGAGACGGATGACGGGGGGTGGGGTCCAGGTGCTATCCAGGGCAGACTGGGCGGGGGAGTAGAGGCGCAGAGCCAGGTAGAACGCGTCGTCGGGAGCGGGGAGCCAGTTGGCGCGCTCGGCCGGGTCGGTGGGCTCGTCGTGCTGGATCGTGATCGCAAGCGCACCGTCTTCCCCGTACACGAGGCCCTCGGTCGTCGAGTTGATGAGGTACCGCCCGATCGGGTTCTCGACGAAGAACCCGGCCGTACCGTCGTACTCCGTGTTGTACATCGTCACCGACCAGAACGCCTTTGCAGGTGGAAGCGTGTCGAAGGTCAACCGGTACCGCTTCGTACCGTCGAAGGGGGCGCCGTCTGCATCCGTGCGCGCCATCGGATAGAACGCCTCGACTTTGTCGTTGCCTCCCCATCCGACCATCGCTCCGACGGCACGCAGCATGTAGTCACCCGCGTAGAACTCTCGGTCACCGAACGGATCGGTGTTCGTCCAACCGTTGACCTTCTCCCCGATATTCTCGGACATCTCTGCCAGGCGGGTGCGAGCCGCATCCACTCCGGCCTTCAGCGCTGCTCGCGCACCCTGGTCGAGGGCATCGACGTCGAACGGCTCACCCGGGGCCAGGCCGATCCGGGCGAAGCGAGCCATGATCTCCACCTCATCGGGATGTGTCGGCTGGCACAGTGGGAGCAGACCGTTGGCGTATGTGATGAAGCGCTCGTCTCTCGATGCATCATCGTTCCACACGGGCCAGTCATACGGCAGTGCCGCCACAGGCTCGCCACCGAGATAGACCGAGAGGGGACGCAGATCGTAGGCGGACATCACCCGGCCGGTGGCCTCGACGTCGTGCGGCCCGAAGATCTGCGTGCGCCCGATGAGGAAGACGAGGTCGGTCTCGTTGCGAAGGACCGCGTCGATCCCTTCGGGCGTCTCCCCGTCCCAGTTCGGCCCGGCGATGAGATAGGTGCCTGGATCGGTGCCCGTGGCACGGGTACCGACGAAGTGTTCGTTCATCCCGAAGAGGTCCTCGAACTGCATGACGTAGTAGCGGTCCTTCACCGCCGGGACCGACAGCACCATCGGTTCGGCCCGCAGATCGAGTCCGGCCATCGAGTAGGGGGTGTCGGCGTTCGGGGTGATGACGTCCTTGAAGGTGTGGTCGAGCGTCACCGGTTCTCCGCCGAGGACGTTCAACGGCACGCGGTAGGACGGCAACGAGGGGACGAGGAACGACCCGAACGCGTACCGGTACCCCATGAGCATCGGGAAGAACAAGACATACGCCTCTTCTGCTATCGCCGCTACCTCATCGTGACTCAGTGTGTCGTCGTACGTCATGATCCACCCCTTGTGAAAGCGACACGCATGGTGCAGGTGCCGCCCCCTCAGCCTACGCCGAAATCCACTTTGCCATGACGCTCGGACCCTGGCGCCGGCAGCGCTCGTATGCGAGCCGTATCAGCGCCAGACGCCTAGGACTGGGCGGCTTTCCAGGCTTTCTTGCGGGCCTTCATCTCGGTGCGGCCCTCGGCAGAGTCGACCTCAGAGATGTTGGGCCACTCGGGGAGCTTTGCATCCCACCCCGCAGGCTTGACGTCGAACTGTCTGGCGAGGACCGCCGAGTAGACCCTGGCCTTGTAGTCGCCGAAGCCGGGCATCGCCTTGATCCGCTTGATCAGCTCGGCATGGGTCTCGACACCCTCCCACAACCCGGTTGGATCACCGCCGTACTCATCGACGATGAAGTTCGCCACAGCCTGGGTCCGTTTCGCCATGTTGGCCGGGAACCGGTGGAGAGCGGGCTTTTCACGGAAAACGACCTCGAGCTCATCGGGATCCATCGATGCGATCAGCTGCGCATCGATCGGCTTACCGAGACGCTGCTCGAGCTCGTACGGTCCGGCGAAAGCCTTCTCGACGGGGATCTGCTGGTAGAGCGTCATCCCTACGAGGAGCGCGAAGTGGTTCTCTGCGAGCAGGGTGTTGGCGTCGGTCGCTTCGGTGAAGTAGATCTGCGTCATGGCGAGGAAGGTACCAGCCGTCTGCACTCACTCTGGCGCCGGTACGGCTCGTATCCGAGCTGTTTCAGCGCCAGACTCCTGAGGGGGGGTGGGTCAGTCGTCGGTGTACTGGATGGTGGAGGATTCGGTGATGTAGTCGAGGGTGCCGGGGGCGGCCTCGATGGCGTAGCGGAACTCGAGACCGTCGGCAGGGAAGTACCGCTCGCAGGGGTCCTCGGTGCAGGGCACCATCGAAGCTCGGTCCTTGTACGTCCCGTCCTCGTTGAACCACACGATGTCGAGCGGGATCAGCGTGTCCTTCATCCAGAACGGGTCCCCGTCGTGACGCCAGAAGAAGAGCATCCCGTCGAGATCCTCGAGGTCGGTGACCTCCATGAGACCCTGGGACCGCAGTGACGGGTTGTCGGCGATCGCAAGCGTCAGCAGTCTGCCGCCCACCTGGACCTCCTTGACCCGGAAGTCGGCGATCTGGGGAGGCATGGCCAGAGTGGCCGATGAGGTCGTGGTATCCGGTGCGTCGGGAGACACCGCGTCGCCAGAATCGACCGCGGCGGTACACGCCGACAGCACGAGGGCGATGAGGATGACGGGGATCGTTTGCATGCCAGGAACCTACCCCCCGATTCTGGATACCTCGCGAGTGCCGCGATCCAGCCGATGGGCAACCAGGGACAGGATGAGCGCGACGATCGATGCACCGAGAACCCCAGCAATGGCGACTCTCTTGAACGGCACCGACAGGGGAACGAACTGCAGCACGGCGATCCCGCTCCAAACGTAACCGGCAGCGAGGCTCCCCACCGCAACCATGAACCATCGAAAGACCGACCCTGAGATCAGGAGGGCAACGACGGCGGTCGTGAAGAGGACGACACCCACGACGATCGCCGTTTCGACCGACACAGACTCATGCGCCGAGAGACCGACACCCGCGACGCTTGCAACGCCGAACAAAGCGACGGTCGCTACGAGGAGCGCAGGGAGTCGATGATCCACCAGCGACGCGAGGAACCCGAGCGAACCGACAAGGACCACAGCGGCGCCAATCGGAAACGATGGGACCATCCCGCTCGCCATCCATCCGGTGATACCGATGGAGAACAATGCGAACGACACGGCGACAGGATGGGAGGCCACCACTGCCCACTCCCGATGCCATGCAAACCATCGCGAGGACAGAGTGTCCGACACCGTCACCCACGCGAGCCATGCCAGACCGAGCGCAATAACAGAAACGAGTAAAACAATGGATCCAGAGTTCAGATGGTCACGCACAGCCCACAGGGAAACCAAACCCCCGACGACGATCGCTATCACGAACCCGGCCCAACGCATACGGCAAGGCTACGGGCCACACGCCGGGTGGGCAACATCGGTCGCAGTGGCCGGCCATCAAGTCTCCTGATACCCTCTTCCAATGGCATCAGATGTTGTCGCGTACGTCGCCGTCTCCCTCGACGGCTACATCGCGGAAGAGGGCGGCTCGGTCGGATTCCTCGACGACTTCGGATCTGAGGAGTACGACTTCGACGGGTTCCTCGCCGGCGTCGGTGGCCTCGTCATGGGATCCAAGACGTACGAGCAGATCCTCGATTGGGGTTGGCCCTACGGGGATACCCCTGCACTGGTGCTGACCTCACGGGATCTCCCGATCCTCGAAGGTGCCGACATCACGTTCGCATCGACCGCGACCGCTGCTGCGGTGAGGGAGTACGCCGTGACGATCGACACGCGGCTCTGGGTCATGGGGGGCGGGCAAGTCATCACCGATGGGCTCGACCAGGGAGCCATCGACACCCTTGAGATCTACGTGATACCCAAGGTACTCGGTACCGGCGTACCCCTCTTCACGAGACCCCTCGCGACCAGGTTGAGCCTCGTGCAGTCACGTGCGTTCTCCAACGGTGTCGTCAAACTCCTGTACTCGACGTCGTAGGGGGGCTGCGACACCGATACCTGCGATCTCGCTCTCAGCTCACGAGCGCGATCACGACGGGGATCGTGACGATCGACACGAGCGTGCCGACGAGCACCGTCGTCGTGACGAGGTCGGGTTCCAGGTCGTGCTCGAGCGCGATGATCGACGTGAACACCGCCGGTGGCATGGCGAACTGGAGGATGACAACCCCTGCAGGCACACCAGCGAGACCGACAAGCATCACCGTACCGGCTGCAACGAGGGGCGCAACGACCAGTTTCACCACGAGGACACGGACAACGTCGACGCTCACGTGGGGTTTCGTCATCTGGCCGAGCTGAGCTCCCAGGGTCAGCAGCATCACGGGGATCAGCGCTCCGGCGACCAGCGTCAGCGGACGATCGAGCCAGAGCGGCAAGGTAATGTTTCCTCCGTTGACTATCGCGGCGGGAATCACCGCAAGGGTCATCGGAGCGATGAACGCCGCCCCCAGAGCCCGCAACGCCCCGCGCTCGTGCCACTGTGCCGCAGCGACCCCGACGAACACACCGGTGACGTTGACCGCTACGAGGACCACCCCGGCGAATCCGAGTGCCGAGGCACCGAAGGTGAAGGCGATGATCGCAAGCCCGAAGTTGCCCACGTTGCCGTACACGGACGACAGCACACCGGCAGACCGAGTCCTCACCGGACGGCCAAGCACCCGGCCAGAGAGCCATGCGACGATCCCGGACCCAAGCACGGCGAGCATCGTGGCAGCAAGGATCCGCCCGACCAGTCCGGCCGAGAGGTCTGCCGTGGCAAGGATGGAGTACACGAACACCGGACCAACAACCCAGTAGACGAGACGCGACAGCGACTTCGTATCGAGTTCGAGCGTGCGACCGGCAACGGCTCCCGCGCCCACGATGAGGAACACCGGGAGAAGGATGTCGAGGAAGATGCTCGCCAAGCGCATGTCGCGAGGCTAGCCACCCCGACGGAGCGCCTGATCTGGTGCCGGTCTTACCTCGGTGGGCGCGCCGGGCCCGTGGAGGATCGGTACTCAGCCCTCCATCGCCTCGTCGGCCATCAGGTGGTCTGACGGATCGGCGAGATGGCGAAGGATCTCCTCAGACTCAGCAGGCATGTGATAGGTCTCGGCCTCAGACGGGAACGCACCCGAATCGATGTCGGCGTAGAACTGTTCGAGGGCGGCTACCGCATCGTCGGCGAGGTTGGCATAGGTGCGGACGAACTTCGGGATGTACTCGCCTGCCCCGAGGCCTGTGACATCGTGGAACACCAGGACCTGGCCGTCGCAGTGGATCCCTGCACCGATACCGATGGTCGGGACCGCAACCTCGCTGGTCACGATCTCTGCAACGACGTCGGGGACACCTTCGAGGACGATGGCAAACACGCCGGCGTCGGCGATGGCGTGGGCATCTGAGATCATCTCGTACGCATCCTGAGCGTGCTTTCCCTGCACCTTGTATCCACCCATCGTATTCACCGACTGGGGGGTGAGTCCGAGATGGCCAAGGACGGGGATCTCTGCATCGAGAACGGCTTCGATCATCGGAAGACGCTTGCGTCCACCTTCGAGTTTCACGGCGCTTGCACCACCCTCACGGATGAAGCGGCCTGCGTTCTTGACCGTTTCGTCGGTCGATGTGTGATAGGAGAGCCACGGCATGTCGCCGACGACGAGAGCCTTCGGCTTGGCTCGCGTGACAGCAGCGGTGTGGTGGATCATGACGTCCATCGAGACCTTGAGCGTGTTGTCGTACCCGAGCACCACGTTGGCGAGCGAGTCACCCACGAGGATGATGTCGGTACCTGCACGGTCGGCGATGCGAGCCGTGGGTGCGTCGTAGGCGGTGACCATCTTCAGCTTCGCGCCACCCTTGCGGGCGCGCACCGCCGGTGCGGTCATGGGTCGGCGAGATTCGTCGGCCATCGTGAGGTCCCTTCTCTCCACCCAAGGGGTTGGAGGACATAGCGGGTCGTTCCGTTCTGTGAACGTCGTGGACCTCAGCCGCCCGAAGGTCGCCCGTGCCCCGTTCTCTATGAACAAGGCTAGACGACCCCGGAACATTCCGACCAGTCGGCTTTTGGCGTCTGGCGCTGGAACAGCTCGCATCCGAGCCGATTCGGCGCCAGAGTCCTGGTGTCGCTACATTGGCTCCATGGCACGAAAAGACATCACCATGAACGATGCCGAGATCCAGGAGTTCCTCGGATCCGGCGCCAGGATCCTCGAGGTCGCATCGATCAACAAGGACGGCACCCCGCACCTCGCTCCGATGTGGTTCACGTTGGACGATGGGCGGATCGTGTTCCGGTCCTTCACCAAGTCCCAGAAGATCGTCAACCTGATGCGCGATCCGCGCCTCACGGTGCTCGTAGAGACCGGCGATTTCTACGCCGAGCTCCAGGGCGTCATGATCAAGGGAACGGCAAAACTGGTCACGGATCCCGACTACGTACTCGAGATCTACGGCAAGCTCGCCGCCCGCTACCCGTTCTCGGGCACCGAACCCCAGGCGCTTTCACCAGAGGAACTCGATGCTGCCTTCGGCCGGTTCGCCTCCAAGAACACCGCGGTCATCGTCGAACCCATCAAGGTGACGAGCTGGGACCACCGCAAACTCGCCGGCGCCTACTGAACCCAGGCGTCTGGCGCTGCTACCGCTCGTATATGAGCTGTTTCAGCGCCAGAGTCCTATGGGGCGAGGATGTGGCAGATGGAGCCTTCGGGGCAGGGGGTTCCGGTGAGGGTTCGGGCTCGAGCGGAGAGCGCCTCGAGATCGGCCTTCGCCACCTGAAGTGCTGCGATCTTCGTAGCGATCGTCTTCACCTTTTCATCTATCAACCCTGCAACGTGACCGCACGGGGCATCTCCGGCGTTCGATATCTCGAGGATCGTGCGGATCTCCTCCAGGCTGAGGCCTGCTCCCTGGGCAGCCCGAATGAAGCCGAGTCTCGCTGAAGCATCTTGGTCGTAGTCCCGGTACCCCGACGCCGTCCGCTTCGGGGGATCGAGAAGCCCGATCTGCTCGTAATACCGCACCGTTGCGGTCGATACGGTGTTCGCCCCGGCGAGTTCTCCTATCTGCACGATCCCTCTTGACCTTGAAGTCGACTTCAAGGTTTAGGGTAGTCACACCACACCACAGGAGAACCGTGACGACCGACAGAGACGAGTTGAAGCAGTCCAGGCTGCGGACGCGTATGGCGCTCCTCGTCATCATCACGCTCGTCGTCGGCTTCGCCGGCTACGTCGGGTTCCGGCTGTTCCGCTCCTTCGACGTCGGCGGAGCGACCGGCGTTGGACTCGTTGTGGTCGCCGCGACGGTCGGTATCGCCGCGTTCTTCTCGCCCTGTTCGTTCCCTCTCCTCCTGACCACACTCGCCCGCCGGGCAACGACATCGCCGGAGCATCGGGCGCGCGATACCCTTCGATTCGCGACCGGAGCATCTGTCGGGGCCGTTGCCTTCATCGTGGGTTTCGGTCTCCTGCTCTCCCTCGGTGGTGGTGCCATCGCCCGCCTGTTCTCCTTCGACTCGGCCCAGGGAAGGATCCTGCGAGTCGTGGTCGGCATCGTTCTGATCGTCATGGGTCTTGTTCAGCTACGCGTCGTCGATCTGCACTTCTCGGCCATGACGAGAATCGCCGAGCCCATCGACCGCAGACGCGCAGCGATCGGCGACGAGACCCGCTTCTCGAGCCACGTCCTGTACGGTTTCGGCTACCTGGCGGCGGGGTTCTCCTGAACGGGACCGCTGCTGGCCGGTCTGGCCGCACAGTCCCTCATCGCCGGAAGCGTCGCGACGTCGGTGTTCACGTTCACGGTCGCTGCCGCGATGATCGTGATCCTGATGTTCCTGGCCGCTCTCGGTGCCACATTTGCACAGGCATCGACCCTCAGCCGGTTCAAGACGGCCGGTCCGGCGGTGAAAAGGTGGGGTGGCCGCATCCTGATCCTCGTCGGAGCCTGGTTCCTCGTCCTCGCCATCTTCACCGACGCTGCCAAAAGGCTCTTCTTCTAGGCGTCTGGCGTTGAATCGAACCGTATATGAGCTGTATCAGCGCCAGAGTCCTGGGAGCGGGGAGGGGGTGTGGGCGGTGCGGTACCATTCTGCGATGCGTTGAGCTGCAGTGGCCAACGCGATCAGGGGAGTAGCCATGGGCGACGTGTTCGGTGAGATCCTTCCATTCGCGGTAGGTGTTGCGGTGAGCCCCGTACCGATCGCTGCGGCGATCGTGATGCTGTTCACTCCAAAAGCGAGGACCAACGGGCCGATGTTCATGTTCGGCTGGATCGCCGGTCTGCTGGTCGTCGGGACGATCGTCCTCTTGATCCCGGGCTTTGGGCCGAGCGAGGGCGAACCCTCGACCACGACGGGCATCATCAAAGGTCTGCTCGGTCTCGGAATGTTCGCCGTGGCCTGGGGGGCGTGGCAGAAGCGGCCCGGCACCGGCGAGACGGCCGAGGCACCGAAGTGGATGGCGGCCATCGATCAGTTCGGTCTCGGTAAGTCGCTCGGAATGGGTTTCCTCCTGTCCGCAGTGAATCCGAAGAATCTCCTGCTGACCGCAGGCGCTGCAGTATCGATTGCCGGGGCCGGTATGGCGTTCAGCGAAGAGATGATCGCTCTCTTGATATTCATTGCGATCGCAGCCAGCACGGTGGCCATCCCGGTGATCGGGTACCTCATCGTCGGTGAGCGCGCCGACGACGCGTTCTCGAATGCGAAGGATTGGCTCATCCAGAACAACTCCGTCGTTATGGCGGTGCTGTTGCTCGTCTTCGGTGTGTCGCTCCTCGGGGACGCCATCGCGATCCTGTTCTGAGCACCATCTGGCGACTCGCCGGCATCGGACGCTGTGTCCCGATTTCTCGACGGTGCCGCTTTGTTACGCTGGCGTCCTGTGAAGGGAGGTGAGATGGGTAAACGATACGAACGCCTGACGACGCCGATGGTCCGCGAGGACGGACGGCTCACCGAGGCAAGCTGGGATGTCGCCCTCGAGAGGGCAGCGGCCGGGTTCCAACGCAACACTCCCGACGCTACGGGCATGTTCTCGTGTTCGAAGGCGACGAACGAGATGAACTTCGTGGCACAGAAGTTCGCACGCACGGTGCTTCACACGAACAACGTCGACAGCTGCAACCGAACTTGACACGCTCCTAGCGTCGCCGGTCTGGCGGCAGTCCTGGGAGCAGGCGGCGGAACGTCGTCCTATGAAGAGATCGAGACCACGGACCTCATCATCCTGTGGGGGTCCAACGCGCGTAATGCCCACCCTATCTTCTTCCACCATCTCGCCAAAGGTATGCGCAACGGAGCCAAGATGTACGCCGTTGATCCACGTCGCTCAGAGTCCGCAGAGTGGGCAGATATCTGGCTCGGGATCGACACCGGCTCCGACATCGCCCTCGCCAACGCCGTTGCACGTGAGATCATCCATGCAGGCCTCGTCAACACCGAGTTCGTCGCGCACTCCACCTCCGGCTTCGAAGAGTTCACCGACCACGTCGAGCCCTACACCCTCGAGTATGCAGAGGCGACCACCGGTGTGCCCGCCGATGCGATCCGCTCCCTTGCCCACGACTACGCAAAGGCACGCACTGCACAACTGTGCTGGACACTGGGTATCACCGAGCATCACAACGCGACCGACAACGTGCTCGCCCTCATCAACCTGTCACTTCTCACCGGACATCTCGGCCGTTACGGCTCGGGGCTCGTGCCGATCCGCGGGCAGAACAACGTCCAGGGCGGTGGCGACATGGGAGCCCTCCCCAACAAGCTCCCCGGGTTCCAGAACGTGACCGACCCCGAACTCCGCTCGAAGTTCGAGTCGATGTGGGGCACTTCGATCCCGTCAGAGAACGGCTGGCACGTCACCCAGATGTTCGATGCCATGGAGAGCGGCGATCTCACCGCCATGTACATCCTCGGAGAGAATCCGGCACAATCTGAGGCCGATACGGGTCGCACCATCGACCTTCTCGCCGGACTCGACCATCTCGTCGTCCAGGACATCTTCCTCACGAAAACAGCGGAGATGGCCGACGTCGTGCTCCCGGCCGCGGTCGGATGGGCAGAAACCGACGGAACCGTGACCTCGAGCGAACGGCGCGTGCAGCGCGTACACAAAGCACTCGAACCGCCGGCCGACGCCAAGGACGACATCGAGATCCTCACGCTGTTGGCACGACAGTTGGGCAACGACTGGCCACATCGCTCCGCCGAAGAGATCTGGGACGAGCTACGGGCTCTGAGCCCGATGCACACCGGCATGACGTATGAGCGGCTCGAAACCCTCGGTGGCCTCCAATGGCCATGCCCATCCGAGGACCATCCAGGGACGCTGTTCCTCCACGCCTGGCTGTGGGAAGACCCCATGCCACGCGAGCCTGCAGCGTTCTCGAAGGTCGACTGGGTACCCCCCGTCGATCCCCTCGATGACGACTTCCCGATCCGCCTCACGACGGGCAGGCGGCTCGACGGCTACAACACCGGCGTCCAGTCTGGCGGCTTCCGATCACCGATCCGCCACGGTGCCGTCATCGACGTATCACCGCAAGAAGCAACCGCGCTTCGAGTCGAGGAAGGTGAGGTCGTCAGGGTCACGTCACGTCGGGGATCGATCGACGTCCCGGTACGGATCAGTTCGGGACTACGCAAGGGCCTCGTCTTCATGGCGATCCACTCGCCCGACGACGTAGACGTCAACATCCTCACGCTCGACGCGTGGGATCCCAAATCCGGGACCGCAGAGTTCAAGGCGACCGCAGTGCGGATCGAACCGCTCACGGCAAACTGAGGCGACCATGGACTACAGAACCACCCCCGATGCACCAACCGCCGAAGAACGAGCGGCAGTCGATCGTGTACTCGGTGAGCCAGACTCGGTGTGGGCTGGAGCCGAGGAACGATCCGCTGTCGACGATCACGTCGCCTATGGCGGGTTCCGCGCATCCCAGGATCGCCGGCACCTCCTCCTGCCTGCTCTCCACGGTGTTCAGGGTGACGTCGGGTGGGTCAGCCACGGCGCCCTCAACTACATCTCCGAGCGTATCCCCGTATCCCCGGCAGAGGCGTACGGCGTTGCGACGTTCTACGACCTCATCGCGACCGATGAACGACCCAGGCGGGTCGCCCACCTGTGCGACGACATTGCATGCAAGGCAACAGGTGTCGACGGTCTCCTCGCTGACCTCACCCAACGCTTCGGCGACGCGGGACAGACGATCGACGAAGGCATGTGGAGACACTCACCGTGTCTCGGGCAGTGCGAGAAGGGCTCGGCAGCGTTCGTTCAGGTTGCCGGCGGCGACGATGTCGTCATCGCACCCGTCACGGTGGATCAGGTCATCGAGATCCTCTCCATCGACGAGCCCACATCCATAGTTGAGCCGACGGACCCGACCCCCGGCACCACACTCCTGTCCCGACAGGCCACGTCTCTCGAAGCCTTCGAGAAGAACGGTGGATACGCGGCCCTTTCTCATTCGATCGCCATCGGCCCCGAGCAGATCCTCTCTGAGATCACCACGAGTGGTCTGCGCGGACGTGGCGGTGCAGCGTTCCCCGCAGGAATCAAGTGGAATGCGGTCGCAGGAGAGGAAGGCGACAAGTTCGTCATCTGCAACGCCGACGAGAGCGAGCCAGGCACCTTCAAGGACCGGGTCCTGATGGAGACGGATCCGTTCGGTCTCATCGAGGCGTTGACGATCGCCGGGTATGCCGTCGGCGCACGTCGCGGCTACATCTACATCCGCGGCGAGTATCCGATCGCACATGCGCGCCTGGCCGAGGCGATCGATGAGGCTCGCGCAGCCGGGTACCTCGGCGAGGACGTCGCCGGAAGCGGGTTCACGTTCGACATCGAACTCCGCAAGGGAGCGGGTGCCTACATCTGTGGCGAGGAGACCGCCCTGTTCAACTCGATCGAAGGCTTCAGAGGCGAGCCACGCCAGAAGCCACCCTTCCCCACCCAGGCAGGTGTCTTCGGGTGCCCGACACTCGTCAACAACGTCGAGTCGCTCATGAACGTCCCCACCATCGTTCTCGACGGTGGCGAAGCGTTCTCCGCCATCGGAACCGAGGACTCCAAGGGTCCAAAGCTGTTCTGTGTATCAGGCAACGTCAAGGACCCCGGGGTCTACGAGGTGCCGTTCGGGGCGACCACCGGTGAGTTGATCGAACTCGCAGGGGGAGTCGACGGGGAGGTGGCTGCCGTCCTCATCGGGGGCGCAGCCGGTGCGTTCATCACCGAGGCCGACTTCGATCTGCCACTGACGTTCGAGGACACCCGGGAACACGGCATCGGACTCGGCTCGGGTGTCGTACTGGTCTTCAACACCGATACCGACCTTCCCGACATCGTGTCGCGGATCGCCCATTTCTTCGCCGAGGAGTCCTGTGGCGTCTGTGTGCCGTGCCGAGCAGGGACGGTCCGCCAGGAAGAGACGCTTCTGCGGATCAGGACGGGATCGACGGACGTAGATACGGAGCTGACACTGCTCAGCGATCTCGACCATGTCCTGCGGGACGCTTCGATCTGTGGCCTCGGACAGGCAGCGTCCGCCGCTGTGCAGTCTGCGCTTGCGATCGGCATCATCGGGGGGTCGTCGTGACCACCCAGGCCACCGAATCGCTCATCGAGATCACGATCGACGGTCGCCAGATCACGGCATCTACCGGGACGACGATCCTCGAGGCGTGCGCTTCGATCGATGTCACCGTGCCGACCCTGTGCTATATCGAGACACTTGCACCGTTCAACTCGTGCCGTGTCTGTGTCGTTGAGGTCGAAGGCTCGCGCAACCTCGTGCCTGCGTGCTCCCGGGAGATCACCCCCGGCATGGCAGTTGTGACCGAATCCTCGAGAGTGAAGGCCGTCCGCAAGACGGTCTACGAACTGCTCGCATCGACCGTCGACATGTCCCTCGTCGAGGACACGACGAAAGGGTTCATGGAACGGTATGGCGTCGACCCCGATCGGTGGGGTTCGTGGGCCCGCCCGAGACGCGAGGTCAAGATCGAGGACGACCTCTACATACGGGACTACGACAAGTGCATCATGTGCTTCCGCTGCGTCGCGGCGTGTGGTCCCGATGCACAGAACACCTTCGCCATCGATGTTGGGGGCCGAGGACTCGCTGCGACCATCACCACCGAGTTCGACATCACGCTGCCCGAATCGGCGTGCGTGTACTGCGGAAACTGCGTCGGCGTCTGTCCCACGGGTGCGCTCATGTTCACCTCCGAGTACCGCATGCGCGAGGCAGGGACGTGGGATGAGTCTGCACAACACGTCGCAAGGACGGTGTGTAGCTACTGCGGTGTCGGCTGCAACCTCGACCTGCATGTCCAGGACAACCGCATCGTCAAGGTCACGTCGCCACTCGACCACGACGTCACCAGTGGCCACCTCTGCATCAAAGGCCGCTTCGGCTACGCCTATGTCCAGAGTGAAGATGCGTAGAACGAAGTACGTACGACGTAGTGCGTGCTCCCGCGTCGCAGCAAGCGGAACATCACCCCATGAGTAGACCGATCGTTCGATACCACGATGGTGTAGCGACAAGTGCCGCGGACCACCTCGTCTCTGAATCGCCTGTCGAGTTCCGTTTGCATGACGTCCCGATCGCAGTGCTGATGCGCACCCCGGGTGACGACGAGGTTCTCGGTCTCGGATTCGCATTGACCGAGGGGATCGTTCTCGGCCCACACGAAGTCGATTCGATCAAGCGAGTCGAGGGAACCGCTGAGGGTGATCGCTACCGCATGGTGCTCGCCGAGGGAGTTACGGTCGACCCCGAGCAGTTCCGGAGGAACTTCTTCACGTCGTCGTCGTGCGGCGTGTGTGGCAAGGCATCGATCGATGCAGTGCGGGTAGCGGCGCGTTCGATGGCACCGGGGCCCATGATCCCCGCAGGGACCATCTCGACGCTGTCCGGTGCCATGCGAGAACGGCAACGGACCTTCGATACGACGGGGAGCATCCACGCCGCCGCCGCTTTCTCACCATCGGGTGAGCTCATCGCCGTATTCGAGGACATCGGGAGACACAACGCCGTCGACAAACTCATCGGCCATCTGGCAACGACACGGTGGCCACTCAACCACGTCATCCTCTTCGTGTCGGGACGGATCAGCTTCGAGATCGTTCAGAAGGCAGCGGTTGCAGGGATCCCGGTGATCGGCGGGGTGTCGGGAGCATCCGACCTGGCAGTCGACCTCGGCGAGGAACTGAACATGACGGTCCTCGGTTTCGTTCGCGATGGTGGCTTCAACGTGTACTGCGGGGCGGACCGGATTCTCTGAGCGCTACCTCGAGATCCTCGATGGTGTTCACGTTCACCATGGGTCGCTCCTCGACCCTGATGTACTCGACCCCGTCGATACCGGCGATGAATGCCGCCATCGAGCGGTCCTCCCTCACAAGGCGCTCGGTCACGAGTGGGCCGAGATTCGCTCCGTAGACGGCACACAGCGGATGGCGCCGGTTCCCGCTGATAGGCACTCTTGCGGCCATTGCATCAACGGTGGGTTCGACGATGGAGCGCACGGTCGCATCGTCGACGAACGGCATGTCGAGGGCCATGAGGAACACGGCCCTGTCTCGGGCAATGCCGTACGCAGCGTCGAGGCCCGCAAGAGGACCGGCTCCAGGGAGTGTGTCGGCCAACAGCACACAACCCGGGGGAGTCTCCGATCCCCCGGCGACGACGACATCGTCGAACAGGCCCGACAGGGTTGCAACGGCCAGCGCGAGCATCGACGTTCCACCTACCTCGATCGAAGCCTTGTCGATTCCCATGCGACGGCTCTTGCCACCGGCTAGTACGACACCGAGTGTGTGAGAGATCATGACCCCATTGTCGCTTCATCCCGACGCAAACGCGGCGTCGCTCGACGGGTTCTACGGTATCGGGAAGCGTTACCGTTGACGTCATGCGTACCGACCTAGAAATCGCCAGATCAGTAGAACTTCGCCCGATCCATGACATTGCCGAGGACATGGGCATTCCGGATGAGTTCGTCGAACAACGTGGCCACGGACTCGCGAAGATCAAGCTCGAAGCTCTTGAGCACATGGGGGAGCCTCGCGCCAAGTACGTGCTGGTGACCGCGGTGAATCCAACGCCGTTCGGTGAAGGTAAGACCACGGTGTCGGTCGGCCTCGCCCAGGGCTTCAAGCTGCTCGACGAGCAGGCGATCCTGACCTTGCGTCAGCCTTCCCTCGGCCCGACGTTCGGGATCAAGGGTGGCGCCGCCGGCGGCGGATACTCCCAGCTCGTCCCGATGGAGGAACTCAACCTCCACCTCACCGGTGACTTCCACGCTGTGACTGCAGCCAACAACCTCCTCGCCGCTCTGATCGACAACCACATCTACCAGGGCAACCAGCTGTCGATCAACATCAAGCGCGTTTCGTGGCGTCGTGTCATGGATGTCAACGACCGGGCACTGCGCAACATCGTGGTCGGCCTCGGAACGACACTCGACGGCATCCCCCGTGAGGGCGGTTTCGATATCACGGCAGCTTCTGAGCTGATGGCCGTCCTCGGTCTCGCAACGAGCCTGCAGGATCTCCGCGAGCGTCTGGGTCGGATCGTCATCGGCTACGACCGGCACAAGAACCCGGTCACCGCTGAGCAGATCAAGGGCGCAGGGGCGATGACGGTGCTTCTCAAGGATGCGCTCAACCCGAACCTCATGCAGACCCTCGAGGGAACACCAGCGCTCGTCCACACCGGACCGTTCGCCAACATCGCGCACGGAAACTCGTCCATCGTTGCGGACCAGGTCGGAATCCGCAGCGGCAGCTACCTCATCACCGAGGCCGGCTTCGGGTCCGATGTCGGTGCTGAGAAGTTCTTCAATCTCAAGTGTGCAGCGTCGGGCATGTCACCCGATGTCGCGGTCATCGTTGCAACCGTTCGCGCATTGAAGCTGAACTCGGGGAAGTTCCAGGTCAAAGCAGGCAAGCCGCTTCCCGAAGAGATGGTCGCCGAAAGTCCCGAAGACGTCATGGCGGGAGCAGCGAACCTGCGAAGGCACATCGCCAACATTCGCCAGCACGGGGTGATCCCGGTCATCGCCGTCAACAGCTTCCCGACCGATCACGCATCCGAGCATGCAGCGATCGGTGCCATCGCCGAGGAGGAGGGCGCTGCGTGGGCTATCGCCGAGCCCTTCAGCAGGGGTGCAGAGGGCATGGTTGCCCTTGCAGAGGCCGTACGAGAGGCTGCCGAGCACGGATCGAACTTTGCGCCCCTCTATACGCCCGACATGACGCTCACCGAAAAGATCGAGACGATCGCCACGAAGGTCTACGGTGCAGATGGCGTCGAGTACGACATCAAGGCGAAACGTCAGCTCGCCGACTACGAGGCGCACGGATACGGCAATCTCCCGATCTGTATGGCCAAGACGCAGTACTCCTTCAGTCACAACCCTGCGTTGCTCGGTGCCCCGACGGGGTGGACGCTTCCGGTGCGTGAGGTGCAGCTCGTTGCCGGCGCCGGGTTCGTCCTTCCGTTGACGGGCTCGATCAACCGCATGCCCGGGCTCGGCCTCCATCCTGCAGCCCACTCGATCGACATCGACGCAGATGGCAACGTTGTTGGGCTGAGTTAGCCGCTCCGCCCTGGGGGCTGAGCGGTACCTGGTACTCGGTACCTGGTACTTGGCAGCAGGTACGTCCTGCTCGAACACAGCATGTCACTTCACCTCTTCTGTGCGTCATCACGCCAGGTCTGTGCGCTACTCATGGCCTCGGTGGACCGACTGGACCCTCGATGACGCTCGGCAAGACTCGACGAGAACGCGAAAGTCGTATATCGGTTCGATATAGACGTATGTATCGAATCGATATAGACTGGCTCCACGATGTTGGACTTCGCCGTTCTCGGTCTCTTGATGGAGCGTGCCCGCCACGGGTACGAGCTCAAGCGCGCCCTGGGTGAACTCGGGTTCTGGAAGGTGTCGTTCGGGTCGCTGTACCCGGCGTTGCGCCGCCTCGAAAAGCGCGGGGCGATCTCTGCTGTGAGCGGTACCGGCCGTCGCAAGGCGTACCAGGTCACCGATGAAGGCCGCGAGATATTCGACACGCTCCTCAAAGCCGATCCCGACGCAAGCGAGACCGACCGGGCGTTCCAGATCCGGCTCGCCTTCCTCGGCCACCTTCCCACGAACCGGCGAGTGCAGGTCCTCGAGAACCGCAGGGCAACACTCTCACACCATCTCAAGGCGTCCCGCGAGATCCTCATCGACGCCCGCTCGAACACAGAGAACCAGGACCGCTACCGGCTCGCGCTGATGGAGCACGCCATGGCGACCGCAGAATCGGACATCGCCTGGCTCGACGGTCTCGTCGCAGCCGAACGTGGCGTTGCCTCACAGAACTAGGAACCACAGGAGGACATATGTCCAAGGTACGTCTCGCCATCGCAGGACTCGGTAACTGCGCCAACTCACTCATCCAAGGAGTCGAGTACTACAAGGACGCCGACAAGGATCTCAACATCCCAGGCCTGATGCACGTCGACCTCGGTGGATATCACATCGGGGACATCGAGTTCGTCGCGGCGTTCGACGTCGATGCAACGAAGGTCGGCCAGGACATCGCAAAGGGGATGTGGGGTGGCCAGAACAACACCATCCAGTTTGCAGAGGTCTCTGATCTCGGCGTCGAGGTACTCCGCGGTCCAACGCTCGACGGTCTCGGCAAGTACTACGTCGACCAGGTCGAGGAGTCACCGGCCGAGCCGGTCGACGTCGTTCAGGTTCTCAAGGATGCAGAGACCGACGTCCTCGTCTCCTACCTCCCCGTGGGATCCGAACAAGCGACGAAGTTCTACGCGCAGGCAGCACTCGACGCCGGGGTCGCGTTCGTCAACGCCATCCCCGTCTTTATCGCTTCTGACCCCGAGTGGGCGCAGAAGTTCGTCGATGCCGGGCTACCGATCATCGGTGACGACATCAAGTCCCAGGTCGGCGCAACGATCGTCCACCGTCAACTCGCTCGCCTCTTCGAGGACCGCGGTGTCCATATCGACAACACCTACCAGCTGAACTTCGGTGGGAACATGGATTTCATGAACATGCTCGAGCGTGAGCGTCTCATATCCAAGAAGATCTCCAAGACCCAGTCGGTTACCAGCCAGATCGAGGACAAGATCAACTCGGAGAACGTCCACATCGGCCCGTCGGATCACGTTCCGTGGCTCACAGACCGCAAGTGGGCGTACATCCGCCTCGAGGGCACGTCGTTCGGTGATGTTCCCCTCAACGTCGAGATGAAGCTCGAGGTCTGGGACTCACCGAACTCGGCAGGTGTCATCATCGATGCCGTGCGTTGCGCCAAGCTTGCACTGGACCGCGGCATGGCCGGTCCGCTGCTCGCCCCGTCGTCGTACTTCATGAAGTCCCCGTCGGTGCAGTACCACGACAGCGTCGCCCACGACAACGTCGAGGCGTTCATCGCCGGCGAAGACCTCACCACCTGATCTACAGGTGTCTGGCGCTGATACAGCTCGTATACGAGTTGTATCAGCGCCAGACGCGCTCAACACCGTGTTGTACACTTGGGACATCGCCGAACGGAACGTGATGACAAGGATCAACTGAGGAACCAACACCTCCGGGCCCCGAGCCCGCCCTACTCAGGGAGTTGCCCATGCCCGCCGTTCACTTCTCACACGTTTCTTTCTCGTACTCATCCGCCGTTCCGATCATCGAAGATGCGGCCTTCGACCTCGGCCCCGGCTGGACCGGACTCGTCGGCGCCAACGGCGCAGGAAAGTCCACCCTCCTATCACTCATCACGCGTGTCCGCGCACCCGATACGGGGTTGGTGACCATCGAGCCCTCGGGGTTGGACCCCGTGCTCTGTGCGCAGCGTATCGACGACCTCACCGAGGCGATCACCCGATTCGCATCAGCGTGGGTCCGCGACGCGGTTCGCCTGAGAGCCTCCCTGCGCCTCGAGCCGGCCGATCTCGAACGGTGGACGACACTGTCTCCGGGTGAGAGAAAACGGTGGCAGATCGGCGCATCCCTCGCTGGCGATCCAGAAGTGCTCCTTCTGGACGAACCTACCAACCACCTCGACTCACAAGCGCGGGATCTCCTTGTCGCCGAGCTCACCACCTACCGAGGTTGTGGTGTGGTCGTGTCACACGACCGCTCACTACTGAACGGTCTGACATCGAGAACGATGCGCATATCGGGTTCCCTCATCGAGTTGTGGAACGGGTCCTACGACGTGGCTCACCGCGAGTGGATGGCGAGGGCCGCGCTCGAGACCGAGCGACTCGACAAGGCGAAGGCGGAGCGCAAGAAGCTCGCCCGTCGTCTCGACGAGCAGCACCGCAAGAGTGAACAGCAAGATGCCAAGCGCATCCGCGAGCGACGAGCTGCAGGTAAACACGATCTCGACACCAGAGGGAGCGCTGCCTCCTACAAGCACGAGCGGGGTCAGAAGACTGGGGCACAGACGGTTGAGACGATCTCGAACTCGATGAGCAAGCTCGCAACGGTCATCGACGCCGCTCGCGCCGAAAAGGACCTTGGCGGAGTCATCAGATTCGGCTTCGCTCGGGCGAACAAGGAGTTCCTCATCCGGTGCTCGGGACCGATCCATGCGGGTGACCGCCATCTGTTCGATGTCGACGTCGCCGTCCGGAGGTCCGAACGAATCCGCATCGCCGGCCCGAACGGAATCGGCAAGACGACGCTTCTCGAACATCTGGTCACAGCTGCCGCTATACCTTTCGATCGACTCCTCTCCCTCCCGCAGGAAACGACTGCCGATCAAGGACGTGTCTGGCTCAAGGTGGTTGCCGGACTCCCGCCTGCGGATCGGGGACGGATGATGTCGATCGTGGCCTCGCTCGGTTCGGACCCCGGTGCTCTCCTTTCGTCGGATCAGCCATCACCCGGGGAGACTCGCAAGATCGCCCTTGCACTCGGCCTCGGGACTCCCAAGTGGTTGCTGGTCCTCGACGAGCCAACGAACCATCTCGACCTTCCGTCGATCGAACGCCTCGAGACGGCGCTGAGCGCATTCGAAGGAGCGATCCTCCTCATCACCCACGACGATGCGCTCGCCGCGGCGACGACCACGACCACCTGGAACGTGACCAGCGAGGGCCTAGCGAGATGATCGTCGGAGGTGCTGAGGGTTGACGAATAGTTGCGGTTGTCATATGGTTGACGTATGGCACTCGTATGGATGGATATGGAACCCGAGGCGGCAGCAGCCGTCGTGGCAGACCGGGCCGATGCAGAGTGGACGCGCAGGTTCGTCGACGAACTCGACCGGGCAGTGCGTACCGATCCGCTCGAGCGGTTCATTGAACTGTGGGGTCTGTCGAACGCAGCCGCAGCCAAGATCTTCGGAGTTTCACGCCAGGCGTTCTCGAAGTGGCTTCGGTCGGGACCGCCTTCGGCACGGGCATCGGCGATCGCAGACCTCTCCGCAGCGACAGACCTCCTCGATCGGTACGTCAAGAGAGACCGTATCCCCGCCGTCGTCCGCAGGGATGCTCCGATGCTCGGGGATAGGTCACTCCTCGATGTGGCGGCACAAGGCAACACCGCGGCCGTCGCAGACGCCGTAGCTTCGATGTTCGATCTGCGCCGAATTCAGCCATGATCGATCCGATAGCGGAAGGCCTCCGTGACGGCCAGACATGGCTTCGTGTCGCGGACACCAACTGGGACGATCCCCTCGACCCCTCGTACGCCCAGCACCACGGTGGGCGGTGGAACCCGCCGGCGTCGTTTCCCACGCTCTACCTCAACGAGGATCTCGACACGGCCCGTTCTCAGATCTACCGCATGCTCGAGGGCTCGCCGGTACGCCCCGAAGACCTCGACGCACCTCTCGTGTTGATCTCCGTGACACTGCCGTCGCGCCAGAGGGTCGCCGACGCGTTGACGGGGGATGGACTCGAAGCGCTCGGCCTACCCGTGTCCTACCCGCTCGACGATGCAGGCGATCGTGTCCCCCATGAGACCTGCCAGCCCATCGGTGCCTTCGTGCACGGCCTCGGTCTGCGAGGCGTTCATGCCCTGTCGGCGGCAACGGCGGACGGCACGGGACGCGAACTCGCATGGTTCCCCGCACGCCCATCGTCGCGGGCGACCCCCGTCGGCCCACCCGTCCCCTTCCACAACTGGTGGTACTAGGACTCTGGCGCTGATATGGCTCGTATACGAGCTGTTCTAGCGCCAGACACCTAGAGGTGGGTGCGGAGGTAGGTGATGTCGGGGGTTTGACCCGCGGCGTCGCCGGGGGTTTCCACGATGATGGGAGCGTCGGCGGCACGGATCATGCCGAGGAGGAGGTCGGCAGGGATCAGGCCCTCACCGAAGTTTGCGTGACGATCGCGATGTGAGCCAGCCTCATCCCTCGAGTCGTTGGCATGGATAAGTGCGATCCCCCCGGTGAAGCCGGCGACGAGATCGACGGCGGTCTCCATGTCGGCACCGGCTGCCCAGGTGTGGCACGTATCAAGGCACACCCCGACGTTGTAACCACCGATCGCCTCCCACAGTGGGCCGTAGTTGCCCAGATTCTGCATGACGGTGTTGCCCTTGCCGGCTGTGTTCTCCACAAGTACCGGCACGGTGACGTCGAACGAGTCGAGGGCCTTGCGCCAGCGCTCGAAGCCAACGGACACATCCTCGTCGCCCCCCACGCTGCCGCCGTGGACGATCACTCCTTTGGCACCGATCGACTCGGCTGCAGCAACCGTCTGGGCGAGGATCTTGCGTGACGGGATCCGCACCTTGTTGTTCGGCGATGCAAGATTCACCAGGTACGGCGCGTGGACATAGAACTCGATGGGCGACGCCATGAGGTCGTTGGCGTCGTCTCTCGGTATCGGTGCCTTCCACTGCTGGGGACTCGACATGAAGATCTGGACGGCGGCGGCTCCACGCACGGCCGCTTCGGCAAGTGGAGCCTTCGAGCTCACATGGGCACCGAGGATCACTCCGGCTCCTCTTCGGTCGTCGACTCCAGGCCTGCGTCCCCAAGAGGGACCTTGACCTCCCACGTGAGCGACGGTGGCTCCATCTGGCTGATCGCCTCGACGCGCCGGTTGTAGTCGAGAGCACCCTGAGATGCGAGCATCACCTCGGTCACGGGCTTCGTCCAGTCGTGTGCATCGATGCTCAACGTCCTCCCCTCCCAGATCGCTCCAACGACTTCCCTTGGCACTTCGCCCGGTTCGTTGAGCTCCAGGAAGAGCCGCTCCCTCCTACCACCGTCGAAGGGGTCCCTCACTACGGCGCTCGAAATGGACTCGATCTGGCTCCATGGGATCATCACGTCGCGTGTCGTGGTGCCGATCGCTGCCGAGATGCCATCCTCACCCACTTCCAGGAGCGGTGTACGCCGAACCAACTCGGTGACACCGATGCCGAACATCAGTGTCCCCGCCGCGATCATGGCCGCTCCCCAGACGAAGTCGCCACGCTGTTGCGCCTGGCCTCTCGTCGTGAGAACGCCATCGTTGTTGTCCGGCTCCGTCGAAACACTGTGTGCGAACATCACGTCGACTGCGGCGATCATCAGTAACAGGCCGAGCACACCGAACATGAACAGGCGAAGTGGGGATCGGTACACCCGCATCAGGCCATCACCCCGAGATCGGTCGGAGTGATGAGTGCCAGGTACTCGATGCCGAGCTCGCTCATACGTCGAGCAGTCGCTCCAGCCGATCTATCTATGAGCGACACAGCGAGCACGATCTCGACGTCCTCTTCGCGCAGAGCGTCGATCGCGTCACTCAACGCCCCACCGGTCGTGGTCGTGTCCTCGAGGACGACAACACGTGAACCTGCACCTATCGGACCGACGATCCGACCACCCGTTCCGTGGTCCTTGGCTTGCTTGCGGATGGAGAACGCGGAGAGCTGTCTCCCTGCCTCGGCAGCGACCATCGCTGTGGCAACGGCGATGGGGTCTGCCCCCATCGTCATCCCACCAACAGCATCGACGTCTTCGGGGATGAGGGGGAGCACCGCAGCACCCACCCTGAGAGCGCCCTCACCGGAGAACGTCGTCTGACGGGCATCGATGTACCAACTCGACGTCTCTCCGGATCGGAGGACGAACGGCCCGTCGGTCCGGACCGCGTGCGTGGTCAGGTGCTCGACGAGTGCCCTTTTTGGGTCCTGGGGAAAATCCAAGGAAACCTCTCAAGTTCTCTCTGACTGGTGACGATACCGTAATCAGACAGGATGCCTTCCTAACCTCCCGTCTAAGCCCGAACCTGAGGCCGCCGAATCGGCGGCCTTTGGTTCGCCCGGAGTCGATCGCCGCATCGACCCCACACACCCCCTCCCTGTGACCCAATGTGGGCCATGACCGGTCCACTTTGGGCTATATGCGCTCTGAGTCGGTGTCTCGAGGCTCCGGTTCGTCTCCGATTCGGACGGGAATCGACTCGCAGGTCTCCCCGGATTGGGGTTGAATGGTCGAATGGAAAACGAAACCTTCATCCGTCGACTTCCCAAGGCCGAGCTCCACGTCCACATCGAGGGCACTCTCGAACCCGAGATGATGTTCGACCTCGCCGCACGCAACGGCATCGAACTTCCTTTCGCATCCGCAGAAGATGTTCGCGCCGCCTACGAGTTCTCCGATCTCCAGTCGTTCCTCGACATCTACTACCAGGGGGCCGCCGTCCTCGTCACCGAGCAGGACTTCTACGACCTGATGATGGCGTACCTTCTACGAGCGCACGAAGACGGCGTGGTCCGAGCAGAGATCTTCTTCGACCCCCAGACACACACCGAACGTGGGATCGAGTTCCCGGTGTTCCTCGACGGGTTCACCCGGGCGATCTCAGATGCACGACAGTCCATGGGCATCTCGGCCGGGTTGATCATGTGCTTCCTGCGCCACCTCCCGCCCGAGGCTGCCGTAGCAACCTGGTATGAGGCAAAGCCGTACGCCGACCAACTCCTCGGTGTCGGCCTCGACTCCTCCGAGGTCGGGATCCCTCCTGAGCGGTTCGCCGAAGTGTTCACGATGGCCAAAGATGCAGGCCTCCACACCGTTGCCCACGCCGGGGAGGAGGGGCCCCCCGAGTACATCACCAAAGCCCTCGACGTTCTCGGCGTGCAACGGATCGACCACGGCGTCCACTGTGAGGACGATCCCTCGCTCGTCGAGCGTCTTGCCACCGAAGGCGTGCCGCTCACGATGTGTCCTCTGTCCAACATCAAGCTTCGGGTATTCCCACGTCTGGAGGACCACAACCTCGGGCGACTGCTCGAACGTGGCGTGATGGTGACGGTCAACTCGGACGATCCCGCGTACTTCGGCGGATACATACTCGACAACTACGTCGCAATCGCCAGGGCACTCGACCTCACCCGAGACGATCTCGTACAACTCGCACGAAACTCGATCACAGCGAGCTTCCTCCCCGATGAGGACAAGGATCGCTTCCTCGAAGAACTCGATGTCGCCGCCGCATCCTGAACGTCACTCGCGTTCGAACACGGTGCCGATCGCTGCCGGTGCTTCGCTTCCGAGGAGGTTACGCATTCGAGGGAACTTGCTCCCGAGTTGTCGGAACCACGGCGAGTAGACGAACACGAGTGCGAGGATCATCAACGGGAACGGTGCGATCGGCAGCACCTGGGACACCCCGGGGAACACGTCCTGGAGTTGGAAGGCCAGCACCTGTAACGCTCCGAACAGGTACGCCCCGAACGCGACACGCAATGGATGCCAACCTCCGAAGATCACCATGGCAAGGGCGATCCACCCGAGGTTCAACGTCAAGGTCTCCCTCCAACCCAACTTGACGTCGAGTGAGTATGCGGCTCCGGCGATGCCGACCATCGCCCCGCCGAGCACGGTGTACCAGAAACGCAGCTTGTTGACGGCGATCCCCCTGGCGAACGCCGCCTCGGGCCGCTCGCCGATTCCCTGGAGTGTCAGGCCGGGCTTCGTGCGGTAGAAGAACCACCACGTTGCCCCGATCGCGACGTAGCTGGCGTACACCACCAGGTTGTGATCGAAGAGCACCTTGCCGAAGAACGGGATGTCGGAGAGGAACGGGATCGGCAGTGGTGGCACCCGTGGGCCGCGTTCACCGACGAATGAGTCGCCGAGGAACGATGCAAGGTCGATCGCGAGGAGCGTGAGGACGAACCCGATCGCGATCTGGTTGAGCTTCAGGCCGATGCTCGAGTACGCGATGATCGCGGCGATGACCGCGCCGACGATCGCCGCAACGGCGAACCCAGCAAGGGCGTTCCCGACCCAGAACGCCACGGCGAACGCGGTCATAGCGGACAGGCGAATGCTGCCCTCGAGAGAGAGGTTGATGACACCGGACTTCTCAGTGATGGTCTCGCCCATCGATGCGATGATGAGCGGTGCAGCTGCCGCGATGATCGAGTTGAAGGTAGCTTCCACGATCAGGGCTCCTCTTGGGTCGATCGGGACCACGACACCCGCCGTGCTGCAAAGGCACCGCCGAACATGACGAACAGCACGATGACTCCCTGGAGAACTCCTCCGAAGGCCGAGTCGAGGCCAAGGCGAAGATCGAGTTGTGTGCTCCCGACGGAGATTGCGACGAAGAACAGGGCGATCGGTGCAACGAGTGCAGCAGAGAACCCGGCGAGGAGGACAACGAGGATGGCAAGGAACCCGTAGCCACCCGATATCGCCGGAACCAGCTTGTGGTGGAACGCCGTGACCTGCACGGTTCCTGCGATCCCTGCCAGCGCTCCACCGAGGGCGAACGCTCCGAGGAGGTACCGGTTCGTGGGGATCCCCAGGAGGAACGAACTGTACGAGTTACTCCCGACCGACTTGAGCCGGAGTCCGAACAGTGTGCCGCGCAGCAGCACCCAGACGAGCGCGACGCTTGCAAGGCCCAACAGCACCGGTATGACGGGCCAACCGACACCGAACGCCTGGAACTCGGGCATCCATGCTTCCTGCCGGAAGATGTCGGTTCCGCTCGTCGATGCGACACCCGCACGCTTCCACGGCCCAATGACGAGATAGGTTGCGATCCCCGCGGCGACGAAGTCCAGACCGAGGCCTCCGAAGATCTCGTGTACACCGCCGTGCGTCTTCAGGAAACCTGCAAGGAGTGCCCACACGGCACCGCCGATCGCACCGGCGAGGATCGTTCCCGGCACCACGACCCACCCCGGTCCGGGAACAACGCGTGCAACCCAGCTCGCAGCGATCGCCCCCATGATGACCTGGCCCTCCACGCCGATGTTCCAGAGTCCTGCTGCGAACGTGATCACGAGTCCGGCGGATGCAAGGAGTAGTGGTGACCACGCCAGGAGCGTCGCGGAGATCTTCGAGGCGGATCCGAACGAACCCTCCACGAGAAGGCTGAGTGCCTTGAACGGCGGAGCACCGACAGCCACGAGCAGCAGGATCCCAAACGTAAGTGCTGCAGCAAGCGAAACCAGTGTCGGGACGGCGAGACGGAGCCTGGTCACACCCGCTCCTTTCCGCCGATGAGGTAGCCGAGTTCCTCACCATCCGTCTCGGCAGCGTCTCGCGTGGCAAAGACGTCACCCCCGAAGAACACGACGATCCGGTCGCTGTAACGCAGCAACTCGTCGAGGTCTGCTGAGGCGAACATGATCGACGTGCCGCTGCCCCGGCGCTCGAGCAGCCGCGTCCACACGTAGGCGGCAGACTCGACATCGAGCCCACGCGTGGGATGCTCGAGAAGAAGCAATCGCACTGCATCCGGGATCATTGCAAGGAGCAGCCGCTGCTGGTTCCCACCCGAGAGGGTCTCGGCGTTGGAATCAGGGCGTCCCTTGATCGAGTACTCGCCGATCTCCCTTGCTGCCACGTCGTCCGCTTTCTTCCAGTCGATGAAGAAGCTCGTGTCATCCGAGACGAGGACGAGGTGCTCGGCGATCGAGATACCTTCGACCAGGCCTTCCTCGAGACGGCCCGCTGGGAGATAGTGCACGCCTGCTTGCAGGTGGTCCCGGTATGAGGCCCCGGTGAGGTTGGCCCCGTCGACGGTGAGCGTCCCCTCGGTCGGATCGATGAGTCCTGCACAGGCTCGCAACAGGGTCCTCTGGCCACTGCCCTCGAGGCCTGCGAGGCCGACGACCTCCCCCGAAGCGATCTCGAAGTCGAGGGTCTCGATGTGGGTCATTCCTTCATCGAGCACGAGGTCACGGCACACCAGGAGTGGGGCGCCCGTCTCGATGGATGGGTGGTCCTCTTGAACGAAGATCTTGCCGAACATCTCGGCGACAAGCGTCTCGGACGACACCGGCATATCTGCCTCGTATACGACCTTTCCCTGTCGGATGACCGTCACCGAGTCGCACAACTCTTCGACCTCTTCGAGCTTGTGTGAAACGAACAGCACGATCAGCCCGTCCTGTGCAAGACGCTTGAGCGTCGCGAACAGCTGCGCACGCTGTGTCGCTGAGATGCCGGTGGTCGGCTCATCGAAGATGAGCACCTTGGCTCCGAGCCACATGAGGCGCGTGATAGCCAGCTGCTGGCGCTCTCCGACCGTCAGGTCACCGGCGGCGACCGTGGGGTCGAAGTGGAAACCGAGGTCGGTGCTCACTCGTGCGAGTTCGCTCTGTGCTTCGGAGCGGTCGAGGCGGAGTCCACCGGGTGCGCCCAACACGAAGTTGTCGAGTACGGAGAACGGGAGGAAGACAAGTGGATCCTGATGCAGCATGCCGATGCCGACCTTGATCGCGTCTGCCGGTGAACGGAGATCCAGGACCTCCCCATCGAGAACGACTTCACCGGAGTCCGCTTCGTAGAACCCCGAGAGGATCTTCATCAACGTGGACTTGCCCGCACCGTTCTCACCGAGAACACCGTGAAGCGTTCCCGACTCGATGGTGAACGAGACTCCATCACTGGCACGCACAGGACCGAAGTACTTGTGGATGTCCCGAATCTCGAGCGCCATGGGGAGAAGGGTACTCGGTACTTGGTATCTGGTATCTAGAACCAGGTGGGGCTCAGATGGCGGAAGGGGGAGGTTCTCACGAACCTCCCCCTTCCATCGTGTGTGGTCTCGCTCAGCCGGAGGAGCTTGCGCCCTCCATGCCTTCGAGCAGTTGCTTCATGTACCAGATCTGGACGTCCGATCCCTTCTCGCCGTCGGCGAGGAAGGGTGTGCCGTCCTGGTAGTTCAAGGGACCGACGAACAGGTCGATCGAGCCATCGCCGAGACCCTCGATGAACGTATCGAGAGTGGCAGCATCATCTGGTGACAGTGCATCGCCGGTCACCCAGCCGATCATCGATGTGTCCGGGTTGTTGATGTCTGTCCAGTCCGGGCCGATCCACTGGAACTGGCGTTCGTACGTACCGTTCATGACCGACGTTGCAACGTCGAGGTACGAGGGTCCCCAGTTGAAGTAGGGGACGCCGAGACAGACTTCCGGTGCTTCCGAGCACGCGCCGACGTAGTCGTACGGGATCGCCCATACGTCCTCACCTGCTGCTGCACGCTGGCCTGTCACGACGAGTGCTTCGGTCGTGTCGATACCGGAGATGACGACGTCGACGCCGCCATCGAAGAAGGCGTTCGTGACTTCGGTCGGATCGAGCGTCACACCTGGGATGTTGAACCAGAAGCCGATCCAGTTGACTTCCATGTTGAGGTTGTCGGGGTTGTTCCCTGCAAGCTCCCAACAGGCCTGGGCACCGAGGTACACAGAACTGGCCAATCTACGGGTCTCATCGTTGATCAGCGGTCCGAGGTAGGCGATGTTGCCCGTGCTGGACGTCAGCGCTGCGGCGCAGCCTGCGATCGCCTTGCCGATGGTCATTCTGCCCATGATGTTTCCAAGATTCGAGAGATCAGCGCGGTACGCCTCACCTTGCTCCCAGGCACTGTCACCGGAGGACCAGATCATCGGTACGTCGGGGTGCTCAGCGGCAGCAGCTTCGATGCCGTCCTTCATGTCGTCGGATGTCGCGAAGATGAGTTGCGCGCCCTGATCGATCATGTCGCTGACAACCTGCTCCACCGACGTCTCGGGACGGTCGGCGGGGTTCACGGTGTCGAGAGAGATCATCTCGGCACCGGTCATCTCCTCGATGTACTTGCCTGCCTCGTAGTGAGCCTGTGACCAGCCACGGTCGTTCTCAGGGCCCACGAGGATCATCCCGAACTTGAACCCCTCGCCGGGCATGGCCGCCGCTGTGGTCGTCGTTCCCTCATCGCCACTGGCGGCTGTGGTCGTCGTCTCTTCGCTCGAACTGCTACACGCGGCGGCCACAAGGGCGAACACCACGAGCAACATGAGCAGACGAACCGAGCGCTTGCCTTGTCTCATCGGTTGCTCCTTCGTTGTCGGATCCAACTCACCGGGCAAGCCTGTAGCTGCCCGGCCGGACACACTGGCCCGGGCACACAGAACATTAGTGCCAGACTGCGGAACCCCAATCGCACGAGACTGTGCGTGATGGCCGAAGCGATCGAGGCTCTCGGGACGGGTAACCTCGTGACGATGGACATCGTTTTCGTCAGGCACGGCCAACCCCAATGGGCCATCGACGGCATCACCCAGCCGAACCCACATCTCACGGAGCTCGGACACGAACAGGCTGTGTTCGCTGCCCAACGGATCGCAACGGACCGCAAGCCCGTCACCGAACTCATCGTCTCGCCAGCGCTGCGCTCTCAGGAGACCGCTGCCCCGATCGCCGAGAAGACGGGGCTCGAGATCGCGACGATCGAGAACCTCGTCGAGGTCAAGATGCCCAACTGGGAAGGGGTGACCGAAGAGGTTGTCATCGAGATCTTCAAGAGCGCGAAGAACCGGACACCCGATGAGTGGTGGGACGGTCTTGCCGGCGGAGAGTCGTTTCGCGACTTCCACGACCGCGTGACCACGGCGCTCGATGCACTCCTCGCCGAGCGGGGGATGGTGCGTGATCCCGACGATTCGAGTCTCTGGCACGTCGAGCGCGACCCCGGGCGTCTTGTGATCGTCGCCCATGGAGGGACCAACTCGGTGTGCCTCACCCACCTTCTCGGCATCCCACCAGCGCCATGGGAGTGGGAGAAGTTCGTCCTGTTCCATGCATCGTTCTCGAGGGTGAAGATGATTCCGCTCGCCGGTGCCCACGTCCCAAGTCTGCGCACCTTCAACGACCAGGACCACATCCCGATGGACAAACGCAGCCGCTGACAGGACTCTGGCGCTGAAACGGCTCACATACGGGCTGTATCGGCGCCAGACGCCTGGGTTATTTGCCGTAGCGGCGTTCGCGGTGGGTGTACTCACGCATGGCGCGCAGGAAGTCGACCCTGCGGAATGCAGGCCAGTAGACATCGACGAACGAGTACTCCGCATACGCTGCCTGCCAGAGCATGAAGCCGCTGAGCCTGGCTTCACCTGAGGTACGCAGAACGAGGTCGGGATCGGGGAGATCCGATGCGTACATGCGTGCCGACATGGCGTCGCGGTCGATGTGGTCGGCTATCTCGACGGCGCTCATCCCGCGACCCGCAAGGTCGCTCACAAGATCCTTGACGGCGTCGACGATCTCCTGGCGGCCACCGTAGGCGAGGGCGATCGTGACGCGGCGCGAACCAGCGGAACACCTCTCCTCCAGACGTTTCGCAGCTTCGACGAGGTCGGAGGGAAGGAGGTCGAGCGAACCGATGAACTTCACCCGGACATCATGCCCGGCAGGTGTCTCGGGGATGCGGTTGAAGAGATCGATCAACACCGTGTAGTACGGCCGCAACTCATCGGCAGGACGCGCGAGGTTCTCCGTCGACAACAACCAGCACGTCACCGTGTCGATCTCGAGGTCGGCGGTCCACTCGAGGAACTCGACGAACTTGTCCATACCGACCCTGTAGGACGCCTCGTAGTCGGGGAGGCCCTCTTGCCTGGCATACCTGCGGTGCCCATCGTGGATGACACCGATGTGGCTCGGCAGTCGATCACTGTCGAGTCGTGACGACAGCCTCTCTTCGTACAGGCGGTATAGCGGTCGGAGTGCACGCTGTTTCAGCGTCACACCTGTCTCCGTTCTTTCAACACAGGGGCCCAGCGCCCCCTTTGCCTTTGTAGCCTAGGACAACGCAACGAACACCACCGGTGATCCTCACCGCGTTCGACCGACATGTGTGGTTGGCGAAGTATCGGGTACGCTCAGGTGTCATGGAAGCGCAACGATGGTCCCTCGGCAAGATGCAGAACCCCATCCGGGGTTTCCTGCACGGTGCCGCAGCGATCCTCGCCGTCTTCGGAACCGTCTTCCTTGCATGGCAGGCACCGAACTGGGGCATCCGGGTCGGGGCCATCGTCTTCGGACTCGCGATGGTCGCCCTCTACACGACCAGTTCCCTGTACCACGCGATCCCGTGGCGTGAAGCCTGGAAGAAGCGCATGCAGCGACTCGACCACTCGATGATCCTCGTGCTCATCGCAGGGACCTACACGCCGGTAGTCATCGCGACGCTCGACGGCTCCCTGCGCTGGATCGTCCTCGCTATCGCATGGGGCACCGTCGGGGTCGGCATCATCCAACACACGTTCTTCCCTCGCGAAGAGCAGACATTTTCCATGATCCTGGCCATCTCGATGGGGTGGCTCGGCATCTTTGTCGCGTGGAAGTTCGTTGCCGAACTCGGATGGGTCGCGTCGGGCCTTGCACTTGCCGGTGGTGCTATCTACTCGATCGGCATGGTGCTGTTGATCACGAACCGCCCACGCCTGTGGCCCAGGGTCTTTTCCTACCATGAGGTGTTCCACATCATGGTCGTGACCGCCACCGCGTTGCACTTCATCGTCGTCTGGCGCTACGTTCTGCCACTCTCAGCGTAACGGACAGGTTCTCAGGGCTGTCCCGCCCCAGGCAACACCGGTCCAGGAACACGCAACAACAGGAGCCTGCCCTCCTCGTACCCACCGTTGTGGAATCCGTACGTCTCGCCCTTGTCGATGTGAAGCACATCGCCCTTGGTGACCCGGAACGTCTCCTCCTCGACGGTGAACTCGAGGTCGCCCTGCAGACAGACGTACATGCGGTGGTCCTTGCCGGACTCTCGTGCGGGACGCTCCACTCCGATCGGCACGATGACTTCAGCGAACGAAGCGAGCTTGAACACCGACGGCGTCAACTCTCTCAACTCGAAGTCGCCGAACTCGAAGGGGACAGCGTCTGCGTATCTCTTGAGTTCCATACCTCAAGAGTAGCTTTCGGTCACGCACTGTCCGCCACCATCCGTTCCTGTCATACCCCCTCGATACGGTACAGGTATGAACACGATGCAACTGGTACCCAACCCAACTCCAACCGATCTGACCACACTCAGCAACGTCGCTATAGAGACGTTCTTCTCCGCAGCAGGCCTCAAGGTGAGCGTGGTCCCCCACTGTGACGGCGCTGCATGTGCTGCATGTTTCGGTCGGGAACCGGCAAGGGCTGCCTGACCGACGCCGAGGAAACTAGGAAGTCGATCCAGACGTCTGCACAAGGAGTCGCTCGAGGTCGGATATCTGTGCGACAACCGACTCCATCGACCCTCCGCCGGCAGTCCTGCGATAGGCAACCGAGCCAACAGGGTCGAGGCGTTCAACATCGGCGGACAGGAAACGCTCATCGAACTCTACGAGTTCAACGCCGGTGAGATCGGTGATACTTCTCTCTGTGGCGACCAGCGTCGACACGAGACGGCCGACGATGTGGTGAGCCTCCCGGAAGGGAACCCCCCGCTCCACGAGGACCTCTGCGAGATCGAGCGCCGTGACCCACGCAGACGGAGCCGGCGGATGGAACTTCGCCGTAGCGACCATCCCAGCAAGAGCTGCGAGTGCTCCCGAGAGCGTGTCGTCGGCGTGGAACACCGACCGCTTGTCCTCCTGAAGATCACGGTTGTACGTCATGGGAAGACCCTTCTGCATCGACATGATCGCGGTCAGGTCACCTATGACCGTCGACGCCTTACCCCGAACGAGCTCGGCGATGTCTGGGTTCTTCTTGTGTGGCATCGCCGACGATCCCGTCGTGTACGCGTCCGAGAAGGTGACCCATCCGAACTCGCTCGTACACCACAAGATCAGCTCCTCTGCGAAGCGAGACAGATGGACCATCGTCTGGGTCGTGCACCAGACGTACTCCGCGGCGAAGTCCCGTGAACCAACCGCGTCCATCGAGTTCGCAAAGACAGCGCTCATCTCGAGATGGCGGGCCGATGCCTCAGGGTCGAGGGGGAGAGACGACCCTCCCGATGCTCCAGCGCCGAGCGGACTCACATCGATACGCCCCCTGGCGTCCCTGAAGCGGCCTGCATCGCGCACCAGCATCCATGCATACGCGAGGAGATGGTGCGCGAGGGGGACCGCCTGGGCCTGTTGAACGTGGGTGTAGCTCGGAACGACGACATCGCCGACGTCCTTGGCCTGCCCGATGAGGACACGGATCAGGTTGTCGATCTGGATCAACCTCGCATCCACCGCATCGAGCAGGTAGAGCCGCAGGTCGAGCGCGACCTGATCGTTTCGTGACCGTCCCGTATGAAGCTTGCCTGCTAGATCGCCGATCAGCTCTCCGAGCCTGCGCTCGACTGCGCTGTGCACGTCCTCGTCCGAATCGAGGAAGGCGAACGATCCGCCTGCAGCCTCGCCCGCGACGGTCTCGAGACCCTCGGTGATCGCCTCGACTTCTCCACCAGCGAGCAACCCGACGTCTCCGAGCATCGCGACGTGAGCCAGGGATCCGCGAACGTCAACACCGAGCATGCGGCGGTCGGACGTATCGACGGTGAACCGCCAGAGCGCTTCTGCCGGCCCTTCATCGAAGCGACCTCCCGACCACAGGGTCATTGCAGTGCTCGCGTTGCTCGCTGTACTCGGTACTCGGTACTTGGTACTTGGAGCGCGCACACATATAGCGGGTGATCTCGACGTTCTGTCATGAACTCATCCGTTCCCTCTTCGATACGAAATGCCAAGTACCAGATACCAAGTACCAAGTACCAGATACCTCTTCCTCACTCCCCTCCACCGAGACGCTTCTCTGCAAAGGTACGGAGACGGAGCGACTGGAGGCGGATGAAGCCCTCAGCATCGGACTGGTCGTACACATCGTCAGCCTCGAAGGTGACCGTCGCCTCATCGTAGAGTGCATGGCTGTCTGAGCGACGACCCTCGACGATGGCCTGACCCTTGTACAGCTTGAGGCGTGCCTCACCCGTGACCGGCTTCTGGACATCATCCATGAAGTGTTGCAGGGCCTCACGCTCGGGTGCGAACCAGAACCCGTTGTAGACCATCTCTGCGTATTTGTTCGACAGCTCGTCGCGCAGGTGTGCCACCTCGCGGTCGAGGGTGAGTGACTCGACTGCCCGGTGGGCGTGATAGAGGATCGTCCCACCGGGTGTCTCGTACACACCGCGGCTCTTCATCCCCACGAACCGGTTCTCGACGATGTCGACCCGACCCACGCCGTGTTTACCACCAATCTGGTTCAGCTTCGTCAGCAGATCGACGGGAGCAAGTCGCTCTCCGTTGATCGAGACAGGATCGCCCGCCTCGTACCCGATGGTGATGATCTCGGGCTCATCGGGTGCATCTATGGGATCCGTCGTCATCTTGAACATGTCCGCCGATGGGCCGATCCACGGGTCCTCGAGGACGCCACCCTCGTAGGAGATGTGCAGGAGATTGGCATCCATCGAGTACGGCCTGTCCGGGGTCACCGATATCGGGATGTCGTACTTCTCTGCGTAGGCAACGCAGTCTGCCCTTCCCTTGAGATCCCACTCCCTCCACGGAGCGATGACCTTGATGTCTGGCTTGAGGGCGTACGCCGAAAGCTCGAACCGGACCTGATCGTTCCCCTTGCCCGTCGCACCATGGGCGATCGCATCGGCGCCCGTTTCGATGGCCGCCCGAACGAGACCCTTTGAGATCACCGGACGCGCGAGCGAGGTCCCCATCAGGTAGTACCCCTCGTACAGAGACGACGCCCGGAAGGCCGGGAACACATACTCCTCGACGAACTCCTCGCGAAGATCCTCACAGATCGCCTCGACGGCACCCGTCTCGAGCGCTTTGACCCGCGCCTCTTCTGTCTCCTCTCCCTGGCCGACGTCGGCGGTGTACGCAACGACCTCCGCCCCGTACTCCTCGATGATCCAGCGGAGGATGACCGACGTGTCGAGCCCGCCGCTGTATGCCAGCACGACCTTCTTGATGTCCTTACTCATGAACGCTCCGTTCCCTGTACACGTTTCGAAACTTCTTCTGCACCCGCGGCTTCATCGGCGATCACCATGATGGTGTCGTCCCCTGCAATCGTTCCCAGGACGCCTTCGACGCCGGCAGCATCGATCCTGCTCGCAACGAACTGGGCTGCTCCCGGCGGCACCTTGAGGATCACGATGTTGCCGGACGTCGCCACCGACTCGACGAACTCGTCCACTGCCTGGAACAGGGCTATCCGTTCGGGGGCAACGTCCCCGGCTCCGATCCGGTAGGTGACGGTTCCTTTGGCCTTGATCCGCACCGCGCCGATCGCATCGAGGTCACGCGACACGGTCGCCTGGGTCACCTCGAAACCCTGAGTCGCAAGCGCATCTCGGAGCTCGGCCTGACTCGAGACGTCGGATCCTTCGAGTAAGGATCTCATCAGTCGTCTCCGTGCTTCGGTTGTGGCTCTCACGATGTCGTCCCGCGGGTGATCATCGTCCCGATGCCCTCCGGCGTGAAGACCTCGAGGAGAAGCGAGTGCTGGATTCGGCCATCGAGGATATGCGCCTGTCCGACACCTCCGTCGACGGCCGTCACACAGGCACGGAGCTTGGGCAGCATCCCTGCCGAGACCGAGCCGGAGTCGAGGAGTTCGACGAGTTCCTTCGACGAGATCTTCGAGATCAGGCTGTTCTGGTCACCGAGGTCCCGGTAGAGCCCCTCGACGTCCGTCAGGAAAACGAGTTTGGATGCCCCGAGGGCAGAGGCGAGCTCCCCGGCTGCGGTGTCGGCGTTCAAGTTGTACGTCTTGCCGTCGTTCCCTCTGGCGATCGGGGCGATGATCGGCACGTACCCGTTCGCTTGCATGCTCTCGACGATCCTGGTGTTGACTGCGGTCACCCTCCCGACGAAGCCGAGTCGCTCGTCGTACGGTTCCGCTTCGAACAGGTTCGCATCGAGACCCGAAACCCCCGCCGCCACCGACCCATGATTGTTGACGAGCCGCACGATGTCGGGGTTGATCTCCCCGACGAGCGTCGACTGCACGACACGGATCGTCTCCTCATCGGTGACTCGAAGTCCCTCGAAGAACTGAGGTTCGATACCGCGCTGGCCCATGGCCCTTGAGATCTGTGGGCCACCGCCATGGACGATGATCGGGTTGATCCCCACGTAGTGGAGCATCGCGACGTCGTCCGCAAAGGTCTCGCGGATGTCGTCGTCGACCATTGCCGAACCGCCGTATTTGATGACGATCGTCGTGCCCCGGAACCGTCGAATGAAGGGAAGCGCCTCAGAGAAGATCGCTGCCTTGCCCATCGTCGATGCGATCCGCGGCTTGGCAGGAGTCGGCGTCGTGTGTCCCGTGTTCACGGCATCCACCCCTCTCTCGGGAGCCCGAGCATCTCGTCGAGTCCGAACATGATGTTGGCGCACTGCACGGCCTGGCCCGCCGCCCCCTTCACGAGGTTGTCGATCGCCGACAGTGCAACGAGCGTGTTGCTCTCTTCGTCGAGATGGAACGACGCAAGGAGGTTGTTGGATCCGACGACCCAACGGGTGTGGGGAGGCGCGTCGACTCTCTGCACGAAGCCGGCATCGTGGTACATGTCGTCGAACGCACCGTGCACGTCGTCGACCGTCGTCCCCCGGGTCGGTGTTGCGTAGATGGTCGACAGGATCCCGCGCTGCATCGGGACGAGATGAGGCGTGAACACGATAGAGACGCCAGATCCTGCGATCGGTTCGAGAGCCCGTTCCATCTCGGGCCGATGTCGATGGGTGAACACCTTGTATGCAGCGACGGACTCGTCGATCGCACCGAACTGCAATGTATCGCCGCCCCCGCGTCCTGCGCCCGATGCGCCACTCATCGAGTCTGCAATGATCCCCGTCGGCTCGATGAGCCCTGCTTCGAGGAGTGGTGCAAGGGGTATCACGACCGACGTCGGATAACAGCCGGGAGCTGCGACCCGGTCGGCCGAAGCGATCTCGTCGCCAAACAGTTCGGGGATGCCGTAGGGCCATGCACCGAGTTGATCCGGGTACGGGTGGTCCACGCCGTACGCATCGAGGTATCGCTGGGGTGTGTCGAGACGGAAATCACTCCCGAGGTCGATGATCCTGGCGTTGGCACCTGCGAGTTCCATTGCTGGGGCACCCGAGGCCCCGTGGGGCAGCGCCATGAACACGGCGTCGAGCGACGCGACACGATCGGCGTCGAACGTCTCGAGCATTCGGTCCCCGCCCGTCAGGTGTGGATGCACCGATCCGAGGCGTTCGCCTGCTCTCGAGTGAGCCCCGAGGAACGATATCTCGAAGCCCGGGTGACCGTCGATGAACCGAATGAGCTCACCGCCTGCGTACCCCGACGCCCCGAGCACTGCTGTTGTGTACATCTCTCGCCTCCAGAAGGCAAGAGTATACGCATATACGTTTATATATGCGTTGACTTCTTGTGATCGAAGTAGGGTGTCAGTCGGCGACCGACGAACGTCTGGCCTCTCGCCACTCGTCGAGGAAGGCGTATGCATCCTCCTGTGAGTATGGGCCGTCCTCGATGCGCTTCTCGAGCAGCATCCTCATGATGGTCCCCACCTCACGCGAGGGTGAAAGACCGAGGTACTCCATGACGTCGTTACCGTCGATCGGCGGCCGGAGCCTGTCGAGTTCCTCGCGTTCTGACAGGTCGGCGATCCTCTCCTCGAGATCATCGATGCGGTTCGAGATGGTGCGGGCCCGACGCTTGTTGCGAGTCGTCACGTCACAGCGAACGAGTTCATTGAGATCTTCGAGCAGCGGTCCTGCATCGCGAACGTAGCGTCGCACTGCCGAGTCGGTCCATCCCATCTTGTATGTGTGGGGCCGCATGTGGAGGAACACGAGTTGGGACACCTCCTCGGTGAGGTCCTTCGGGTAGCGCAACTGCTTCATCCGCTTCCTGGCCATCCTGGCACCGACGACCTCGTGATGGTGGAACGAGACACCACCCGCACCGAACTCCCTCGTCTCAGGCTTTCCAATATCGTGGAGGAGCGCAGCAAGACGCAGGCGCAACCGGGGATTCGTGCTCCCCACGACCGCGATCGTGTGCGCAAGAACGTCCTTGTGCTTGTGCAGGGGGTCTTGTTCCACGGCGAGCGCGGGAAGTTCGGGGATGAACTCATTGGCAAGACCGGATTCGACCAACGCAGTGAGTGCAACGACCACATGCTCACCGGTGAGGAGCTTGTCGAGCTCCGCCCTGATCCGCTCCGCCGAGATGATCCCAAGACGTTCCTTCATCTCGACAACGGCGTCGATGGCGCCCTCGTCGGGGATGAACCCGATGGTCGACATGAACCTGAAGAGCCGAAGCATCCGCAATGGGTCGTCACCGAACGACACGTGTGCATCGAGTGGTGTGCGCAGGCGTTGGCCCGCGAGGTCGATGAGGCCCCCGTACGGATCGATCATCTCGGGAGTGGCATCTCGTGTGGTCGGAACTTTCAGCGCCATGGAGTTGACCGTGAAATCACGCCGAGACAGGTCCTCGTCGATGCTGTCACTGAACGTGACGACGGGCTTGCGCGAGTCGTCCCGGTAGATCTCCGAACGCAGCGTGGTGACCTCATACGTCTCACCTGAGTGAACCAAACCGATCGTGCCGAACTCCTTGCCTGCCAGGTACATGGAGTCTGCCCAGGGCCCTGCGATCCGCTCGATCTCGTCCGGGTGGGTGTCCGTCGTGAAGTCGAGGTCTGCGATCTCCCGTCCGAGTAAGGCGTCTCGAACCGATCCTCCGACGAGGAACAGGTCGTGACCCTCGGCCTCGAAGAGCCGGGACAGAGCAACGACGTCGTCGGTGAGAACGGCGCGAAGGCGATCGGGAATCACCATCACCTCTCCATCCTTCCCCGGTTGGCCAGTTCGTCTGCGTACTCGTTCCAGCGGTACCCGACGTGTGCCCGTATCCACTCGAGTGACAGTTCAGGCCTCGCCCTGAACGCGGCGTACGCCTCCTTGACGAGATCGAGGTTCTCGACGGGGCCTGTCTTGCGCTTCCAGCCGCGGCGTTCCCATCCTGCTGCCCACTCGTTGATGGTGCGCACAGCGAGGTTCGAGTCCGAGTACACAGTTACTTGTGTTCCCACAGGAACGAGGTCAACGGCGTTGATGAGTGCCATCAACTCCATACGGTTGTTCGTGGTCTCTCCGCCGTAGCCGTAGGCCTCTGCAACGATCTCGTCGTCGATGACGTACACAGTTCCCCACCCACCAGGACCCGGGTTGGGAACTGCGCTTCCGTCGGTGAACACGCCGGACGACGGGTCGGCAGCAGAGACCGGTTTCGAGGTCGACGGCCGCGAGGCTGCACCTCGTTCATCCTTGCACGCAAGGCACAGCTTGGGGACCCATCCAGGGAATCGATCGAGGAGAGCAGGCGCGAGCGAGAATCTCTCGTCACAGCGTGTGCAGGTGAAGTCTGGCATGAGGGAACAGTAGACAACAGACAACAGACAACAGGTGTCAGGTGTCAGAAGGGGTCTGTCTGGTCTCTCTGTTGTCGTGTCGGGGTTGCGAAGCTCACAGGCCGGGTGTGGTCGCCACTCCAGTCGCCAGCTTGAAGTCCCTCGGAGAGGTGACGAATGAGAGGGCATCGGAGAACGAGATGTCTCCCGCCTCATACCTCTCGGTGATCGCCTGGTCGAACGTCTTCATGCCGTAGAACGCCCCCTCGGCGATCGTCTCGAACAGTTCTGGCATCTTGTCTGCATCGACGAGATGCTCACGAACGGCTTCGGTGTTGAACAGCAACTCGGCGGCAAGGACCCTTCCGGGGCCCTCTATCTTGGGGATGAGCCGCTGGGACACGATGGCACGAAGCGTCGTACCGAGCATCTGACGAACCCTCCGTTCGAGGTACGGGGGGAAGCTGTCGAGGATTCGATGAACAGTCTCGACTGCATCGATCGTGTACATCGTCGAGATCACGAGGTGGCCCGTCTCTGCCGCGATGAGTGCAGCCTGCATCGTCTCTGCGTCACGCAGTTCGCCGACGTAGATGACGTCGGGATCCTGCCGTATGACCGATGCCATCCCCTCGGCGTACGAGGGCGTGTCAACGCCGACCTCCCGCTGTGACACGATCGCTCTCTTGTCCCTGTGGAGAACTTCGATCGGGTCCTCGATCGTGATGATGTTCACACGACGGCTCTCGTTGATGTGGTCGATCATCGCTGCACATGTCGTCGTCTTTCCTGCACCGGTCGGACCCGTGACGAGGATCAGCCCGTCACGTTCGTCACACGCTCTCACGACACCTTCAGGGAGTCCAAGGTCGGGAAAGGCCGTTGAGGCCGGGGCAACAGACCGAACGACGAGATTGATCGAACCACGCTGACGGTAGCTGTTGACACGGAACCGGCCGAGGCCCGCTTCGCCGTAGGCGAAATCGAGGTCCGCTGTCTCAGATGCTCTCCCTTGAAGGTGGCTCGGAAGGAGGTCGCTGAGCAGGGCTTCGGTTTGTTCCGGGGTGAGCGGTGGAAGTTCGGCGAGGTGCAGCGCTCCGTCGATCCGGTACGCAGGGGGTGATCCCACTTTGAGATGCAGGTCGGAACCGTGTATCTCCACGAGTTTTCCAAGGAGTTCCCCAAGCGTCGGTATCTGGTCTGGCACGTGTCCTCCGGTTCGACTCACCAGAACAGGTATCGGCCGGTCCGCGAACTCCCTTGACCTCTATCGCTCTCTCCTCGTGTGTGGGTCCCCGCTAGTCGAGGTCCCAGTAGCGTCCAACACCCTCCACGACAAGATCGATGATCCTGGCGGCCGACCCATCGATGACGCTCGGCCACGGAAACTGCTGCGCACCGTTGAGCACCCCCTCGACCGTTGCTTGGGAGGACGTTGCAAGGGCATCGAGATCGTAGCCGCCCTCGAGAAAGGCAACGATCCGTTGCGGGGGAACGATCTCGGCGAGCGCCCCTGCCATCGCTCGATAGTCGCTCGATTCGAGGCAGAGACCGCCAAGAGGATCTGACACGTGTGCGTCGTAGCCTGCGCTCACCAGTATCCAGTCGGGCGCGAACTGTCGCACAACGGGAACAACGATCCGCGCGAATGCTGCCAGATAGTCATTGCTCGAGGTCCCGCCGGGGAGTGGAATGTTCACGGTGGCTCCCGCTCCCTCTCCTACCCCGGTCTCGCTCAACCACCCTGTCCCCGGGTAGAAGGGAAACTCGTGAAGGGACACGTAGAGAACGTCGGGTTCCAACCAGAACGAGTTCTGTGTGCCGTTGCCATGGTGGACATCCCAGTCCACGATCGCTACCCGATGGCCCTCACGTCGCAGATACGATGCGGTCACCGCGATGTTGTTGAAGAGGCAGAAACCCATCGCCTGATGGCGCTCGGCGTGATGGCCTGGGGGGCGGACAGCGACGAACCCGGTCTTCGCCTCGCCTCGTATGAGGGCGTCGACGGCGTACGGTCCTGCTCCCGCTGCGTGGAGGGCAGCAGCAAACGATGCAGGGACGGCGTACGTGTCCGGGTCGAACGATCCCCCTCCCTCCTCACAGAACCGACGTACCTCCTCGATGTACGAGGCGTCGTGAATCTCTTCGAGCAACCGCCGATCGACTCTGGGGGCCTCCCTATCCACCACACCACACGTCAAGCGGTGCAGGCCATTCAAGGTTGCGGTGAGGCGTTCCCTTCGCTCAGGGTGCCCGCGAGGGACGCGATGAGCTAGGCCGAGTTCGTGGGAAACAAGGAGGAGCGTCATGGTCCGATTCTGCCATGCGCCGGGCACGTCGCGATCGGGGGTACATTACGGAGTGCGTGGCAGGACTCCGGGAGAGGTCATGGCGTTAGCCGACACCCCACATCGTGTATTTCAAAGAGGAGTATGGCCGGGCCCCATCTCGCTTCGGCGCGGTTGGGCACGAGCCGAAGCTCGCCCATGGAACGACGCCGTCGAGGACGCCACACTGCGCCTCGTGAGGGGCGGAACCGGTTTCATCGATGCCTGTGTCCAACGCCTCACACACCTTGGGGCACCCTCGGTGTTCTCCTCTCCTCTTGCACCTTCCGCACGGAAGCCGTGGGAGGCTGCTGGGTTCGTCGAGTTCCTCGAACTCGCCCTCATGCGTCTCGGACTCGAAGCGCCCGTTCCTGCCCCTCGCCACCTTGTCGTGCGAAACGATGACTACGACATCGATCAGATGCTCTCGATCGATCAGGCAGCGTTCGACCCATTCTGGCGATTCGACCGCACATCTCTCGTCGAGTCCACCCAGGCAACCTCGCGATCATCCGTCTTCGTGATCCGTGACGGTGACCTCGGTATCACGGGGTACGCCGTCGTTGGATACGGCCACGCCATCTCCTATCTCCAGAGGGTCGCCGTCGATCCTGTGTGGCAAGGACAAGGGATGGGTCGAAGCCTCGTGCGGGCCGCATCCCGCAGTGCACGAAGGCATGGATCCAAGGCGCTGCTCCTCAACACGCAACGCGACAACGACCCTGCCCTCGCTCTCTACGAGTCCGAGGGATACGTCCAGCTCCCTGAGTCCCTCGCCGTCCTCAAAGCGGGGTAGACGTGCCCCCGAGACTCCCCGACCGATACCGGCTGAACATCCGGCTTGGGAGCGACGGGGACATCGAGGAGTGGCTTGCCAAAGACGAGCGTCTCGACCGCCCTGTACTGATCCGATACCTTGCCCCTGAATCCTCTCCCGAGCGTCGGGAGTCGTTCCTCGACAAGGTCCGGTCTGCAGCCGCCCTCACCGAGATTCATCTCCAGCGCGTCTTCGCCGCTGGAGATACAGCAGCATCCGCTTACTCGGTCTCGGAGTGGGACGGCGGCGTCACGATCGAAGACAGGATCGCCGCCGGAGAGGCACTTCCTATGGACGAACTCCTTCCCAATGCCGCCGGCCTGTGCTTGGCACTTGGGAAGTACCACGAAGCCGGCGGACTCCATGGGGCCATCGACGCGTCCGCCATTCACTACTCCGCTGCACACCCCGTCAAGCTCGGTGCGTTCGGACGCAGGCCCCGGTGGAGTGAGCAGTCCGAGGACACGAGAGCCCTCGCCGAGGTCCTTCGGGCGGCCATCACCGGGTCCCACGACGCTGGAACGATGCCTTCGACGGTCATCGATGGCCTCCCTGAAGCGGTCGACGATGCCCTTTCGGCTGGGATCGCAGGCACCCTCGACGCTGCGGGCCTCGCGAACGCCCTCGCATCGACGGAGTATCATCCTCCCGAAGAGCCCGAACCGGCCAAACCGTGGAAGATGCTCGCGATGTTCGCTGCAATCGCTGTGGCGATCTCCCTCCTCGCTGCCATCGGTCTTGCAACCGACTTCGACCCGAACTCTCCCTTCCTCTACCCGGTCGCCGGCGAGCAACCATCTCCTTCTGTCACCGCTCCGATCGTCGTCGAGGAACCCGAGGGGACGGACGCACTACCGGCGACTGCACTCGTCTACGACCCCCTCGGAGATGGCACCGAGAGCGACGACACGGTCGACAACACCATCGATGGGGACCGGTCCACGTCGTGGTCGACCGAGGCGTACTCACGGCCGATACGCGACATCAAGGAAGGTGTGGGGATCGTCCTCGACGTCGCCGGTACTCCGGGTGCCATCTACATCACAGGCACGGCCGGCACGACGTATCTGATCGGCTGGTCCGAAGCAGTACCCGACGATCCCCGGGATTGGAGCCACATTGCGAGAGGAACACTCCAGGCGGCCGAGGTGCGCATGCAACTTCCTCTCCGTGGGGGAGGTCTTTGGCGCCTGTGGCTCACCGACCTTCCCGAGCAGCAGGACGGGTCGTACCGCGCTGAGATCCGCGACGTCTCCTTCACCCCCTGATACACCTCCAGACATGTATCTCCCTACGCTCTCGGGAACATGACCGACAGGGCCCACCTCGACATCGAGTTGATCGATCGCTATCTCAAAGGTGACATCGATGCATTCAACGAACTCATGGATGCCCACGAAGACCGTGTGTTCGCTGTATGTCTGCGCATGTTGCGTGACAGGGAGGCAGCGCTCGACGCAACGCAAGACACCTTCCTGACGGTCTTCCGCAAGGCGGACCGGTACCAGGCGAAGGCTGCCTTCTCCACCTGGCTCTACCGGGTGGCCGTCAACACCTGCTACGACCATCTCCGTCGGGCGAAGCGAAAGCGCACGACCAGTATCCCAGAGGGACACGACAGCCCGGACCCCTCGACGGAGAGCCTGCTCGAAGCCGTCGAGGTGCGCCCCGACATCGAGGAGGCCCTCGCCGACCTCAGTGCCGACTTCAGGGCTGCGATCGTGCTCGTCGACCTTCAGGGCATGTCGCTTGAGCAGGCAAGCGATACCCTCGAAGTACCGGTCGGAACCATCAAGAGTCGATTGTTCCGGGCCCGCAAACAACTATCTCAAAGTCTCGGGAACCTGAGGCCCCCCGATAAGCATCCAAACGGGGACAGCGGAGAATCATGAAAGACAGCGACATCGAGATCGTCCTCGCCCTGGCACAGGGAGCTCTCAGCGGAGAAGATGAAGAGCGCGCCCGAGCGCTGGTCGCTTCCGACCAGGAGCTCGCCAGCGAACTCGCAGCACAGATCACCGTCATCGAGGCACTCGATGATCTCCCCGCCGTCACGCTGAATGCCTTGGAGCGGTCGACGTTGCGATCGAATCTCGTGACACAACTCCATCTCGAACCCACAGCCACAGCTACGCCTGCTCCCCAGCCCCGGTCTCGGTGGTGGAAGCCGGTGGCGGGGCTCGCCGCGGTCGCCGCGGTCGCCGTTGCCTTCGTTGCGGTCCCGGGTCTGTTGTCCGGCAACGATGCCGCTGAAGATGTCGCCCTCGTGGCAACCGACTCCCTCAGCACTCAGGAGATCACCGGTCTTGCCGACGGCGGCGACGGCGGCACAGCCGAGTCGGCACCAACCGTGACCTCCGCTCCCGCTGGTGATGTCGGCATCGAGTTCCTGGCCCTCACCGAGATACCAACGTCGGACGTCGGTCTCCTCCTCACTTCACTCCGAGAGCTCGATACGACGAGTGCTGATATGCAGAAGTTCGTCGAGGACGAGGCAGCGATGACCACTGTCGAAGTCGCTGTCCTCGAGGACTGTATCGACCGGCTCGGGGACTCCCTTCCCGACGATGAGCTCACACCGTTGGCGGCGACTACGACAGAGGGGGCACAGGTTGTTCACCTCGGTGTCGGAATAGAGGGAACGGTGACGAGCGTCATCAGTCTCGACCTCGAGACGTGTCGGGTGACCGCCACACTCCCTTGACCTGACATCGACAGCCGTTGACCGGCTACTCTGTGGGTCTATGGTCGAACCCAGTCCTCCCCTTTCCGCCCGTATCGCCGACTTCCTCGAGATGGTGGCGAGCCGAATCCGTGAGCTGTCCGTAGATAAGGCTGCAACCGGCATCACGTGGGCAGCGATCGGCCTCATCCTCGTCGTCACCTCGGTGATGGGCATCTTCTGGCTACTCGTTGGAATATTTCGGGCTCTCGGAACGCTGATCGGTACGGAAACAGCGTATGCCGCTGTGGGCCTGATCCTGATCCTCGTAGGAGCCTTCATCTGGTCGCGGCGGTTTCCCCAAGACCGAGATCCACAACAGGAGTGAGCATGACCGAGCAGGTCCTCATCATCGGCTCAGGCCCCGCAGGCCTGACCGCAGCCATCTACGCCGCTCGTGCCGGACTCGAACCCCTCATGATCGAGGGGATGGAGCGGGGTGGTCAACTCATGATCACAACGGACGTCGAGAACTTCCCCGGCTTCCCAGACGGCATCATGGGTCCAGACCTCATGGACCAGATTCGCAAACAGGCCGAACGTTTCGGAACCCGCATCATCAGTTCCAATGTCACCGATGTCGACTTCTCCAAGAGACCCTTCACGGTGTCGGTGGATAAGGACGAGTACCGGGCAGATTCGATCATCATCACCACCGGTGCCTCTGCTCGGTGGCTCGGCGTTCCCGGCGAAGAGCGGCTCCGCGGCTACGGCGTTTCAGCCTGCGCCACATGTGACGGGTTCTTCTTCAGGGACAAGGAACTCGTCGTCGTCGGTGGCGGCGACACCGCCATGGAGGAAGCCATCTTCCTGACGAAGTTCGCCTCGAAGCTCACCGTGGTCCATCGCCGCGACGAGTTCCGGGCGTCGACCATCATGTCAGAGCGTGTGATCAACCATCCCAAGATCGAGGTCGCCTGGAACACCACGGTCGACGAGATCCTCGGTGACGAGTTCGTCACAGGAGTCGTGCTCCGAGACACGCTCACCGATGAAACCAAGGAGTTGTCTACAGACGGTGTCTTCGTAGCCATCGGGCACTCTCCCAATACCTCCGTGTTCGAGGGGCACCTCGAACTCGACGACGCCGGCTACATCGTTACGCCACCAGGCCAAACACGCACTTCTGTAGAAGGTGTCTACGCCGCGGGCGATGTCACAGACAAGGTGTACCGACAAGCAGTGACGGCAGCAGGTCTCGGGTGCCAGGCAGCGCTCGACACCGAACGCTGGCTCGACGCACAAGACTGAACAGATCCGAACTGTTCCCGGGTCTCTGACACGGGAACAGACTGAGAGGAGACGACATGGGTCAGAATACAATCACAGCGACGGATGCAGACTTCGCATCGATCATTGCATCCGAAACCCCAACACTCGTGGACTTCTGGGCCGAGTGGTGCGGCCCGTGCAAGATGATGGACACCCCCCTCGATGAGCTCGCAGGGGAGCTCTCGGGCAAGCTCACCGTTGCGAAACTCAACGTCGACGAGAACCCGGCAACGATGAGCACCTACTCCGTCATGAGCATCCCGACCCTCATCGTCTTCCAGGACGGCGAGGAGAAGCGTCGCTTCGTCGGTGCGCGGAGCAAAGGCCAACTGCAGGTAGAACTTGCCGACTTCGTCAACTAGCACACGAATCTGGCACGATTGAGTTCGTGAGGCTCTTTCACCAAGGCGATCGCGGTGAGCCCGTACGTGATATCCAGGACCGGCTCACAGCACTCGGATTCGATACCGGAGACGACGCGTCTGGCGTGTTCGACGAGGGAACACAGCGCGCAGTAGCCGGATTTCAGGCCGACCGTGGACTTCCAACGGACGGGATCGTCGGTCCCGACACGTGGCGCTCACTGGTAGATGCTGGATATCGGCTCGGTGACCGCATGCTCTACCACCGGGTCCCGATGATGCGCGGTGATGATGTCGCGGAACTCCAAGCGCGCTTGAACTCTCTTGGATTCGACACCGACAAGGTCGACGGCATCTTCGGCCCTGCCACGTTGCATGGTCTTCTCGATTTTCAACGCAATCGAAGCCTCGCCGAAGACGGTATAGCCGGAGATCTCGTTGCAAGCGAGTTGCGGCTCGTAGGGCGTGCCACGCAGAAGCCTGGGAGAGAAGCCGTTCGCGAGCGACAGTGGCTCCAAACCCTTCCCGATTCGATCACAGGGCAACGCATCTACATCGATCCGGAGTGCAGAACAGACGATGAGTCCGGTGCCACGTGGAACGCGGCGATGGAGGCCAGTGCAGCGATCCAACTGCTCGGAGGGCATCCGATCATAAGCCACAGCATCGACACGTCCCCGCCGCCGTCGATACGCGCTCAACGAGCGAACCGGCTCAACGTCGATATGGTGATCGGGTTCTTCCTCCCCCAGGACGGCGAGGAGGCGGTGTTCTACTTCAGCTCGGAACACAGCCGGTCCGAAGCAGGAATGGCCGTCGCCGACCTCGTTGGTGAGCGGCTCGGCCTCTCCTCTGCCGGCCGCACGATGCCGATCCTCAAGAACACGCGATCACCTGCGATCGTCGTGTCGGTTCGCGCCATGAACCGTCGCGTCGGCCGCGTCGTTGCCAACGTGATCGCCTCACTGTATGAAGACGGTGTCCTCTCTCAGCCCGACGGGTCGAAGAGGTAGCGGTAGATCCGCTCGAGGTCCTGCGACGAGGTGTACTTGATCGTGATCTTGCCGCCCTTGGCTCGGTGGTCGATCTTGACCTTCGTTTCAAGGCGATCCTGGAGCCTGTGCTCGAGTTCGATGATCGCAGCAGGCCGAACGGAACCGGTGGATCCCCCCGACCTAGCAGTCTGCGTCGAACGCAGGCGGATCGCCTCCTCGACGCGCCGAACGGTCCAACCCTCTGCAACTGCCCGCTTGGCGATGTGCATCGCGTACGCCTCGTCATCTGTGCCAAGGAGCGCCCTTGCATGGCCCGCCGTGAGCTGCCCCGCGACCAGCATCGACTGGATCGCGCCGGGAAGTACCAGAAGCCGAACCGTGTTGGAGACCGCACTGCGACTCTTTCCGACGATGTGACCAACCTCTTCGTGCGTCATACCATATTCTTCCAGTAACTGTTCGTAGGCGGCAGCCTCCTCGAGCACGGAGAGGTCCTCGCGTTGAAGGTTCTCGATCAACGCCTCTGTAACGTTCGAGCGACTCTCGGACCCACCTCGGATGACTGCTGGAATTCTCGCCATGCCAGTCTGCTTGGAAGCGCGTAAACGTCGCTCCCCAGCAACGAGCAGATACCCTTCACCATCTGGACGCACGACGATCGGTTGCAACAGGCCGACCGCAGCGATAGAAGCTGCGAGTGCATCGAGAGCCTCCTGGTCGAAGTCTCTACGGGGTTGATCCGGGTTCGGACGGATCGCATCGATCGAGATCTCCGCATACCCGGACTCCGGATGCTCCTGGGGGATCAGGGCATCGAGGCCCCTGCCCAAACCACTCTTACGTGCGGCCATGACGCCTCCTGAACTCTCGTGCCAACTCCCGGTAGGCGATGGCTCCTCGTGACATCGAGTCGTACGCCTCGATCGGCTCTCCATACGACGGGGCTTCACTCAGGCGAACCGTTCGCGGTATCACCGTCTTGTACGTCGTCTCCCCGAAATGCTCCCTCACCTGCGCCACAACGTCGCTGGCAAGAGTGGTCCTTCCATCGAACATCGTCAGAACGATACCTTCAACCTCAAGCTGAGGGTTGAGGTTCGCCTGGACCAAACCGATATTCCGTGTCAACTGACTGACTCCCTCGAGGGCGTAGTACTCGCACTGGATCGGGATCATGACCTCATCCGCAGCTGCCAGGCCGTTGATCGTCAACAGACCAAGAGACGGTGGACAGTCGATGAGGATGAAATCGTACTCGTCGATCACCCGGGCAATGGCCTGTTTGAGTCGCTGCTCTCTCGACATCATCGAGACGAGTTCGATCTCGGCTCCCGCCAACTCGATCGTCGCCGGCACGACGTGGAGGTCCTTCACCGATGTCGGCTCAAGGACATCCTCCATGCCCGTACCCTCCACGAGGACGTCGTACATCGACTGATCGATGGAGTTTCGATCGATGCCGAGTCCCGAAGTCGTATTCCCCTGGGGATCCAGGTCGACGATCAGGATCCGCTCATCCTGGAAGGCGAGGCCCGCCCCCAGGTTGATGGCGGTTGTGGACTTGCCCACACCACCCTTCTGGTTGGCGATCGCCACGATCTTTCCCTGAGACATCGTCGGGTGTGCTCCTCGGTAAATCGGTCAGGTACGTTGCATCCTAAGGAGCCAGAACGGCGAGTCAAGGACCCCGCTGCCCTCGGATGACAGGGTGAAGGTAACACCCGCCGGCGCGCTAGGGATCGTCGGCTCCTCGGGACGCCGCGACACCCCGAATACTCCAACGCCCTGGGGCCCCGTCAGCTTGACCGTGGCCCGGGCAGCGTCCTCGATCCTCAACGAGGCCCGGAACGTCACCGTGTCGAACCGATCCGACAGAGCATCCACATCCACCGTGGCCACCTCGACGTTCGTGATTCCGAGGATGCGAAGAGCGCGTCGCGCGAGTCGCGATCTGTTCTCCGACCTGTCGACCATCGTCACTGCAAGATCGGGTCGTGCAACAGCGATCGGGATCGACGGCAGGCCCACCCCGCCGCCAACGTCGAGTAGCGTGGAGGCCTCCATCGGACAACCTCTGAGATAGGCGAGTGAGTCGAGGATGTGCCGGTCGAACAATCGATCGACCTCGTGCGGTCCGATACCTCCAGCACTGACCGCCTCCGTCCCCAACCACTCCTCATACCGCACAAGCAAGGCCCGCTGGTTGAGATCCAGTGGGATCTCCAACCAGCGGGCCACTCGCTCGAATGCGGCGTCGGACCGTTTCACGTGAAACCTCGCACCTGGAATCAGGCCAAATGCCGTTTCACGTGAAACCTGTCGTTACTCGTCGCCGTTGTATGCCAGTACGACCGCACGACGGGGATCCTCCCCTTCGGAGTAGGACCGAACGCCCTCGATCTCCGCGACGGCGTCGTGGACCACCTTACGGTCGGCTGCGTTCATCGGTTCAAGCATGATCTCGTTCTTGTCCTCGATCACCTGCTCGGCAAGTTTGCCTGCGTAGATCTTGAGGGCTTCGCGGCGCCGTTCGAGGTAGCCACCGATATCGATTCTCATACGAGGTGCGCCGTACGTCTTGCGCTGGACGACGGTTCGCGTCAACTCGAGAACGGAGTGCATCACCGACCCTTTCGGCCCGATGAGTGCTTCTGTCTGTTCCCCGCTGACGTCGAGGTAGAGGACCTCGTCCTCGATACGAGTCACCACTTCTCCCTCGAGGCCGAAGGCGCCGAGGAGCCCTCGGACAAAGGCAGCGGCTACCTCTGCTTGTTCCTCGATGGGTGCTTGTTCCGGGCGATCATCGCGCGGCTGCTGCGACGCTGTGTTTGGTTCCGACACCTTCTTCTCCTGACGTCGCTTCTCATTGTTCTTCTGCTGTTGCTTGGGCTTCGACTTCTGCGGACCCTTCTGATCCTTTCCGGATCGTTCCTGGGACGGCTTCTTGGCTCCGTTCCCCTGCTGGCCTGCTCCATCGGATTTGTCCGAGCCCTTTGACCCGCGACTCCGACGACGTTTGCGACGTTGTTTGGGTGCACGCGTCACCTTCACGATGGCTTCGCGGCCTCCCATACCGAGAAACCCGGGTTTAGGATCCTGGATCACCTCGATCTGTGCATCGTCCTTCGATTCGATACCGAGTTCGCCGAGCGCCACTTCTACGGCGAGCTCGACGGTCTTCCCCTGTACTTCGACCCACTCCATCGGGCTACTTCCTTCTTCTGCGGTTGCGCTTCTTACTCGCATTGGGTGATGGACCGCTGCCCTCCGGCTCGTCGGACGGTTCATCGGTGCCGGTTTCGGCACCCTTCCCCTTCGTATCGCCGTTGTCGTCACCGTGTTGGCGCAGGATGATGGCCTGCTGACCTACTCGGAAAGCGTTCGATGTGGCGAAGTACAGACCGAGGCCTGCAACGAAGTTCCAGGAGATGAAGCCGAAGACCACGGGCATGATCTTCATGGCGTTCTGCATCCCCTGCATCTGCGAGTTCTGTGGAGCGTCGGTATCGGGTGCGTTCTTCCGTTTGCGGGTCGTCTGAACCTGCTGATAGAACCCGGCGACAACGATGATGGCGATCAGGATGAGGTAGGGGAGAGCACCCAGTGGATTGCCGAAGTCGACGGCCTGGGAAGGCCGAACCATCAGGTTCATGCCGAGGAACGTGACATGGTCGAACTGCTTCGAGGCGATGTCGACACCCGCCTTCAGCGTTGTTGTCAGATCCCCGGAGGCATCCACGGTGTAGAGGGCGTTGTTCGCCGTCTCGATCACCGAGCTGAGCACCGAGCCAGAGGGGATGCCGTTGCCACGCCACAGGACCCGGTAGAGAGCGAACCATATAGGCATCTGGATGACGAGGGGGAGACACCCTGCAGCGGGGTTGACACCGCGTTCCTGATACAGGGCCATGAGTCGCTTGTTCAGCTCCTCCTTCTCTCCCTTGTACTCCTTCTGCAAGCGCTTGACCTCTGGTTGGATCTCCTGCATCGCTCGCATGGACTTCGTCTGCTTGAGCGTCAGGGGGAACAGCAGGAGGCTCACCGTCAGGGTGAGAAGAATGATGGATATTCCATATTCTGGAATGAGGTCGTAGTAGAACGACAGAATGCTCCCGAGGAGGTCGAGCAGCAGTTGCCACGGATTCACGAAGGGCTCCCTTTCGTCGTCTCAGCCATGCTTCCAGGAGATCCGGGAACCGGATCCACCCCACCCTTATGGAAAGGGTGACAACGACCGATGCGTTTGATGCCGAGCCAGGAGCCCTTGCCGGCGCCGTGGATCTCGATAGCTTCATATGTGTAGTGAGAACAGCTCGGGTGGTAGCGACAGTTGCTCGTCAGCAGAGGCGATATCAGCTTCTGGTACAGCCGGATCGTCCCAAGCACGACCCGGGAGACGGGCGAGACAGGTTCATCTGATCGATCGGTCACACTACGCCCTCACGTCCAAAGCGGTCGCTCCGTCGAGTACGGCCTGTTGCATCCACTCGACGAGCGTCCCAAACGGGGCGTCGAGGACCGCTCGCGTCGCGACGAAGACGTACGCTGTTGCGGGTGCGAGGTCGATTCTGCGAGCAGCCTCGCGCATCCTGCGCTTGGATCTATTTCGTGCAACTGCATTGCCTACCTTCTTCCCTGCAACAAACCCCGTCTCTGGTTCAACGTGCTCACCAGGAGCCTGGAATACGACGACCCCGCCACTGCGGCGCCTCGACCCCGTACGGTAGACGGGTCCGAATCTCGATCCCGGACGCAGGGAGACGTACAAGAGAACCCTACGCGGAGAGTTCGTGACGGCCCTTGGAACGACGGCGCCGTAGTAGCGCCCGTCCCGAACGTGTGCGCATGCGCGAACGGAAACCGTGCTTGCGCTTGCGGCGGCGGTTGTTTGGTTGATAGGTACGCTTCATTTGAGGTAATCCCTGGTTGGGGGGAGTCGCGGTACATCCGTACAGCCACGGAACGGGGATATTCTAGGGACGTCCGCACCGAAACGACACCTCCGCGATAGGACGCGAAAACTACGGAGGGGTCGCGAAACACAGGAGAGGGCATTTTCAGTGGAATCTCCCGAAATGGGCACGAAGACGGCGGCCGCACCGACCCCCGAAAACCCTTGTGACAACGGAGGTTTTGGAGAGTCGCTCGTTCGCCTCTCGTCGAAGGTACCCGCGGATTTGCCGCTCTTGATGTGTCGGGGAAAGCGTTCCTATGCTCGCCTTCGCTCCATTGGCGGATGTCCGCTCTTCCCCCACGGAGTACGGTCGGTCAGTGACCGTGGTACGTCTTCTCCACACCCTGTGGATAGATGTGTGGACAGTTTTACGGGCTGGGCGTGAGCCTGACAAGGAGTATGAGTCGTGGGAGTCACACAGACACCTCGTGGGGCCGTGGACGCTCAAATTGAGCTTTTTCACAGTCGCCTGAGAGACGTCATCGGTATTGCGAAGTGGGAAACCTGGATCCGGCCGCTGACCGCGTCCGTCGATGACGGGACCCTGATACTCGTGGCGCCGAACCGCTTCAACGCCACATGGGTCGAGGACAACTACACACATCAACTCAACGAGATCGCGGCCTCCGTGTGGGCCGAACCGCTCGAGATATCGATCGAGGTCGCCCCGGCTCCACCGGTTCCGGTAGCAACCGATGAGCCGGCCCCATTCCAAGCGACGTTCAACACGACACCTCCCGGCGACGGCGGCTTCCCCGTCACGACCAACCTCGTTGCCCGATACTCGTTCGAGAACTTCGTCGTCGGGCAGTCCAACCGCTTCGCACATGCTGCAGCCCAGGCCGTCGCAGAGCAGCCCGGACGCCACTACAACCCCCTCTTCATCTACGCGAGCGCTGGCCTCGGAAAAACGCACCTTCTCCACGCCGTCGGCCAACACCGTCTCGAACTCGATCCGACGGCAACGGTGAGGTATGTGACTTCGGAGGCGTTCTTCAACGATTTCATCAACTCGATCCGGCGCAAGCGGATGGAGAACTTCAAGGATCGCTACCGCAAGGTGAACCTGCTGCTCCTCGACGACGTGCAGTTCTTCGAAGGCAAGGAGCAGGTGCTCGAGGAGTTCTTCCACACGTTCAACTCGCTCTACGAGGCTGGGAACCAGCTCGTCATCTCTTCGGATCGCTCTCCTCGCGACCTCCGCACACTCGAGAACAGGTTGCGGAGCCGCTTCGAGTGGGGGCTCACCACCGACATCCAGAGTCCTGACATAGAGACGCGGCTGGCGATCCTGCGAAAGAACGCTTCGGAAACGACGACGCCGGTTCCCGATACCGTCCTCGAGTTCATCGCCCAGAACGTTGCGGACAACATCCGTGAGCTCGAGGGGGCCTTGACCCGTGTCACCGCATTCTCGACGTTGACACACGAACGCGTCACCCTCGAACTCGCCTCGTCGGTTCTGAGAGACGTTGTCCGTCTTCAGTCCGAGGAACCTCTGACGGCCGACATCATCATCTCCTCGGTAGGGCAGTACTACGAGATACCTCGATCCGAGCTCACCGGCAGTTCGCGGCGCCAACCTCTCGCCAGGCAGAGGCAGATCGCCATGTACGTTTGTCGGGAACACACAGGGCTGTCGCTTCCCCGGATCGGCCAGGCGTTCGGTGGCAGAGATCACACGACCGTGATGCACGCCGTCGACAAGATCAAGGGTCTCCTTCAGACCGACAAGGATGTCTACGACCAGGTCACCGACATCACTCAACAGCTGGGGACAAGATGAGATTCTTCCACAGGTCGGCTGGGCATGGTTTCACAACAGTGGATATCGTGTCATCTATCCACACCCCCTGTGGATGAGAGATGTAGCAATACCAACGGTTTCCTGGAGATCTCCACAATCCACAGCCCCTACTACTACTTCTACTCTTTAGATATACAAACAGCAGCAACAGCAGAGGAAGAACAAAGTGCGAATCAGAGCGGAACGAGACGATCTGGCCGACGTGCTCGTGAGAGCAGCACGAGCGGTCGGCACGAGATCACCACTCCCGATTCTCCAGGGTGTTCTGTGCGACGTCGTCGGCGGAAAACTGACCGTGACGGGTACGGACAACGAGATCACGGTTCGGACGTATCTCGAAGTAGAGGTGACCGACGAGGGCAAGACGGTCATCCCAGCAAAGTTGGCAGCTGAGGCTGTGCGCAAGCTCCCGCCGGGAGCGGTGACGCTTGCATCGAACGAGGGAGAGGTCGAGATCACGGGAAGTGGTCCGCGGTTCAAGCTTCGTGAGATGGCAGTCGACGATTACCCCAAGATCACCGATGCCGATATCACCGATGCGGTGACCGTCGATGGTGGAGATCTCACCCGTGCCCTGAGCCAGGTCGGTGTTGCTGCGTCCTCCGACGATGCCCGTCCGACGCTCACCGGTGTGCTGTTCGAGGCGAACGACGACGCACTGCGTCTCGTTGCGACGGACTCGTACCGCCTCGCCGTCAAGGATGTTCCCGGTGTGACGACGGAGAGGTCTCGGCTGGTGCCGTACCGTGCCCTTCGGGAGCTCGGCAAGACCGTCGGCGTTGGCAAGATGAAGGTTGCGCTCGGGGAGCGCGAGGCGACTTTCGTGACCGATCACGGTCGCTTGACCGTCCGTGTGATCGATGCGACGTTCCCGAATTACCGGCAACTCCTCCCGGAGGGACACTCGAACAGGCTCGTTCTCGAGAAGGCAGCGCTGCTCGATGCAGTCGGCCGTGCGGCACTCGTCGCCGAGGATCACATCCCCGTTCGTCTTGCAATGCACAGCGGCGGTGTCGAGTTGAGTGTCATTCGCCAGGAAGTGGGAGAGGCAACCGAACTTCTCGAAGGTGAGTACAGCGGCGAGGACATGACGATCGCGTTCAACACGAGGTACCTGACCGATGGCATCACTGCCGTCGACGACGAACGGATCGTGATCGAGACGAGTGATCCACTCAAGCCAGGACTCATTCACGGAGCAGACAAGGTCGATTTCCGGTATCTGTTGATGCCCGTGCGCCTCTGAGCGGGGTATGCACCTCGTCTGGATGGAGCTCAAGGATCTCCGCTCCTACGAGACCCTTCGCTTCGAACCGGTGCCAGGAGTCAACGTCCTCGTGGGTGACAACGGAGCCGGCAAGACGTCGGTCCTCGAGGCGATCGGATACTTCGGAACGATGCGATCGTTTCGATCCGTACCCGACACGGCGCTCGTACGAGACGGGACTGATGCAGCGGTCCTGCGCGGAGGAGTCGGGGGCGGGGCGACCGAGCTGACGGTCGAGGTCGAGATCCCAGCCAAGGGTCGTCGCACGATCCTGGTGAATGGAAAGCGTCCAAAGCGAGTCAGAGACGTGCTGCTGAGTGTCCCCGTCGTGGCGTTCCTTCCCGACGACCTCGACGTGGTCAAGCGTGGTCCCGGCATGCGTCGTGACTATCTCGACGACCTGGCATCGCGACTGTGGCCGCAAGCAGGGGCGGATCTGAGTGACTACGAGCGGGCGCTTCGACAACGCAACTCGCTCATCAAGCAGGGAGGAAGACACACAGATCCCGTTTCTCTCGACGTATGGGATGAGCGCCTTGCCGATGCCGGCGCCAGGGTTCTGATACACCGGCGGTCCGTGACCGCCGAACTCCAGGACGAGATGATGGAGGCCTATCACGTCGTGGGTGGAAGTGGCGTATTGAGATGGGAGTACCGCTCTGGGTGGGTATCGGATGGCGAGTCAGACCTGACGGAACTCGTCGAAGCGTTGCGATCGAGCCTTCAGGAGCGACGACACAGGGACCTCGAGATCAGAACGACGACGGTGGGCCCCCATCGGGACGAACCGGACCTCCTCCTCGATGGACGCCAAACGCGAACGAGAGCGTCCCAGGGTGAACAACGCACGGTCGCTCTCGCTCTTCGGGTCGGGGCGTACCGACTGATCGAGACGATCCGCAATCAGACTCCGATCCTTCTCCTCGATGACGTCTTCTCCGAACTCGACATCGATCGAGCGAGACGGGTCCTGTCGCTCATGCCCGCGGGTCAGGTATTTGTCACAACCGCACGCGAAGATGAAGTACCGATCGAAGGACGCCGCTGGTCGGTCAGAGATGGAGAAGTAGTGTGATGCGAGCCAAGTACCTCACCAATGGACCACAGAAACAACTCACCGAGATCAGCCAGGTCCTCGGATCGGTGATCGAGGGTGCTGCCGCCGGTGTCGATGTTCGCCAGGCCGAGATGATCGATACCTGGAGTTCGTTTGCGCCGGGCGACTGGAAGGCCGGGGAACCGATCGGCGTGCGCGATGGCGTGCTCCTCGTAGCAGTTCCCGATGGGACGATCGGGTCCCTGCTGAGGTACCAGACCGAGGCCCTTCTCGCGGTGATTTCACGCGAGTACGGTGACGACCTGGTGCAGTCGATTCGACTACAGATCGGGTCCCCCTGAATCACCTATTCGTGCCGGTAGACAAGGGGTTTTCAGCCCTGAAACAGCTATACTTACAACGTTGTCAGCAGCCCCACTATCAGCCCCAACGCTGCCGTTTCGTCGGTGAGCGAAAGGAGCCTCGTGAGTAAACCAAAACGTACAGCGAACGCGTCCTACGAAGCAGACTCCATACAGGTCCTCGAGGGCCTCGAAGCCGTCCGACGGCGCCCAGCGATGTACATCGGCTCGACCGGACCAAGGGGTCTTCATCACCTGATCTGGGAGGTTGTGGACAACTCTGTGGACGAAGCGATGGCAGGGTACTGCACCCGCGTCGACGTGACCCTCCTCGCCGACGGCGGAGTCCGGGTCCGCGACAACGGGAGGGGTATCCCCGTCGACAAGCACAAGGCCACCGGACTGCCTGCGGTGACCACCGTCCTCACCACGCTGCACGCTGGCGGTAAGTTCGACTCTGGCGCCTATCAGGTCTCGGGCGGACTCCACGGTGTGGGTATCTCCGTCGTCAACGCCCTCTCGACACGTACCCACGTCGAGGTCGTTCGCGACGGGTTCCTGTGGGAGCAGATCTTCGAATTCGGAGACCCCGCTGGGAAACTCAAGAAGGTCAAGCCGATGAAACGCTCGGGGACCCAGATCACCTTCTGGGCGGACCCGGAGATCTTCGAGGAGACGACTGAGTACTCGGCTAAGACGGTGATCAACCGGCTGCGCGAGATGGCGTTCCTCACGAAGGGCCTCGAGATCCGCTTTCGGGATGAACGGCACGAGGAGGTCTACTCCGAGATGTTCCGTTACGCGGGAGGAATCGTCGACTTCGTGAAGTACCTCAACGCGACGCGCGAGCCGATCCACAGCCAGGTTGCGTTCTTCGAGCACGTGGGTGGGGACGCCGAGGTGTCGATTGCAATGCAGTGGACGAGTGGGTACACCGAGACCATCCTGTCGTTCGCCAACAACATCAATACACACGAAGGCGGCACGCACGAGGAGGGGTTCCGCACGGCACTGACCCGGGCGATCAACGACTTCGCCCGTACGAAGGGCCTCCTCAAGGACAAGGACAAGAACCTCGAAGGTGCAGACGTACGTGAGGGGTTGACCGCCGTCATCTCTGCCAAGGTGCGTGAGCCACAGTTCGAAGGACAGACGAAGACGAAGCTCGGCAACACCGAGATCCGTTCGTTCGTCCAAAAGGCCATGAACCAGGCCCTGCCCGAGTGGTTCGAACGCCATCCCGGCGAGGGGCGAAAGATAGCGGACAAGGCGTCCTCCGCCGCGAGGGCGAGAGCGGCAGCGCGTCAGGCACGCGACCTGACGCGACGAAAGAGCCTGCTCGAGTCTGCAGGCCTGCCGGGCAAGCTCTCGGATTGCTCTTCGAAGGACCCCGAGATCTCCGAACTCTTCATCGTGGAGGGCGACTCGGCAGGTGGCTCGGCGAAGCAGGCACGTACTTCGGAGTTCCAGGCGATCCTGCCTATTCGCGGCAAGATCATCAACGTCGAGAAGAACCGCCTCGCCAGAGTCCTCCAGAACAACGAGATCCAGTCGCTCATCACAGCCATCGGCACAGGGATTGGCGACGAGATGAACATCGAAAGGGCGCGGTATCACAAGATCATCATCCTCACGGATGCCGACGTCGACGGAGCACACATCCGCACACTGCTCTTGACGTTCTTCTTCCGGCACATGCCCCAGGTGATCGAGAACGGCTACGTCTTCATCGCCCAGCCACCCCTCTACTCGGTCAAGATCGGGACGAAGACGACGTGGATCCAGAACGACGAGGGGCTCGATCGTTTCAAGGCAGACAACGCCGGTCGAAAGATGAACATCCAGCGGTTCAAAGGTCTCGGCGAGATGAACGCCAACGAACTGTGGGAAACGACGATGGACCCTGACAGCAGAACGCTGCTCCAGGTCCACCTCGAGGAGCAGTTCTCGGCGGAAGAGACGTTCTCGACCCTGATGGGGACAGACGTCGATGCCAGACGCACTTTTATACAACAGAACGCAAAAGACGTCCGTTTCCTGGACGCGTAGGGCGAGCGAGCGACCATGTCCAACGAAGATCAGAACCCACAAGAAGTATTCGAACACATCGATATCGAGAAGGAGATGCGCGACTCGTTCCTCGAGTACGCAATGTCCGTCATCGTGTCGCGTGCCCTCCCCGATGTGCGAGACGGCCTGAAACCCGTCCACCGCAGAGTGCTCTACTCGATGTGGGACAGCGGTATCCGTCCAGGGACCCCGTACCGCAAGTGCTCCCGCGTCGTCGGTGACGTTGTCGGCTGGTTCCACCCCCACGCACCCGAAGCCGTCTACGACTCGTTGGTTCGCCTCGGTCAGGACTTCGCTTCACGGCATCCACTCGTCGACCCTCAGGGCAACTTCGGGACGGTGGATGACCCACCGGCAGCGATGAGGTACACAGAGGCTCGCCTTGCGAAACTCTCCGCACACATGCTCGACGGCATCGACGAGGACACCGTCGACTTCCGTGACAACTACTCCGGCGAGCGTGAGGAACCAACGGCGTTGCCTTCACGTTTCCCGAACCTGCTGGTCAACGGTTCAACTGGTATCGCCGTGGGCATGGCGACGAACATGGCTCCGCACAACCTCGGTGAGGTGATCGACGCAGTTCTCTATGCACTCGATCACTCAGAGGCAACAGTCGACGATCTCATGGAGTTCGTCAAGGGCCCGGACTTCCCGACAGGCGCCTACATCCTCGGGAACAAGGGCGTTCACGATGCCCTGATGACCGGGCGCGGTTCCATCAGAATGCGTTCTGTGACAGATGTCATCGAGATCCGCAAGGGCCGTATAGCGATCATCGTGTCGGAGATTCCATACCAGGTATCTCGCGACCGAATCACCTCCAAGATCGCAGAACTCGTGAACTCGAAGGTGCTGACGGGCATCTCCGATGTGCGGGACGAGACGGATCGCCAGGGAACGAGGCTCGTCATCGAGCTGAAGAGAGATGCGAACCCGCAAGTCGTCCTCAACATGCTGTTCAAGCACACACAGCTCGAAGACACGTTCGCAGTCAACAACGTCGCGCTCGTCGATGGAGTCCCGAGGACGCTGAACCTCGCCCAACTGGTGCACTACTACATCGAGCACCAACTCGAGGTCATCGAGCGTCGTTCGCGGTTCCGCCTCGCCAAAGCAGAGGCGCGTGCACACATCGTCCGTGGTCTCCTGATTGCACTCGACAACATCGATGAGGTCGTGAAGATCATCCGGTCATCGGCGAACGTCGACGAAGCGAGAACGTCGTTGATGGAACGCTTCTCACTGTCCGAGGTCCAGGCGAACCACATCCTCGACATGCCACTGAGACGGCTCACCGCACTCGAGACGAACAAGCTACGCGACGAGCTCGCCGATCTTCAATCAACGATCGAGTACCTCGAGGGCCTTCTCACCGACGAAGCGATGCGCCGCACACTCATCGGTGAGGAGATGTCAGAGATTCGCAACAAGTTCGCGGACAAGCGTCGCAGTCGGATCATCCCGGACGCTGGTGAGATGTCCCTCGAAGACCTGATCGCGGATGAGGAACTCGTCGTGAGCGTGTCCCTGGCAGGGTACGTCAAGTCGGTGCTTGCAAAGGCCTACCGCACCCAGGCCAGGGGGGGGAGAGGCATCAAGGGTGCCTCCGTGAGGGATGACGACGTGATCGTGCATCTACTCCACACGTCTGCGCACGCATATCTGCTGTTCTTCACGAACCGCGGCAAGGTGTACCGGGTTCGTGCCCACGAGATTCCCAGAAAGGACCGCACGGCGAAGGGCGTTCTCATCCAGTCCGTCCTGCCGCTCGAGCCCGACGAGGCGATCGAGGCGGTCATCGATACGAGGGATTACGAGACCAACCGCTACCTCGTGATGTTCACGAGGTCCGGTCTGGTCAAGAAGTCCAAGTTCGCCGACTACGACTCGAGGAACCAGGTTCTCGTCGCGATCAATCTTCTCGACAATGACGAGGTGGTCGCCGTTCGACAGACGAACGGTGAATCTGACCTGATGATGTTCACGAAGAACGGTCTCGGAATCCGCTTTTCGGAGAAGGATGTTCGCCCGACGGGTCGTGCCTCACAGGGGGTTCGTGGAATCCGGCTGCGGGAAGGAGACGAGGTCGTTTCAGCGGCGGTTGCGGACGAGGCCGAAGAGGTACTCATCCTCACCGAAGGTGGGTACGGCAAACGGGTCAAGATGGACGAGTTCCGTGTGCAGAAGCGCGGCGGCGTCGGGGTGATAGCGATGAAGATCACGAGGGTACGCGGTCCGGTCACAGCAGCGCGGGCAGTGGAGCCGGGTGATGAGATCGTCGTGACATCCTCAGATGGGATCGTCATGCGAGCAGAGGCGAAGTCGATCTCACGACAGAAGCGTCCATCGACAGGGGTCAAGGTGATGAACCTCGACAAGGGAGCCGTGCTTTCTGCGCTGGCAATCGCACCCAAAGAGGAAGAGTAGAAGCCGGCGCTTGGGTGACCGACCACGGTCCCAGGGAACGATTCAACGACCGGTGACGTCTCAATAGCGAGGCCCATGGGGAACCCTCGGTACACTGCCTGGTGGCAAGGAGGACGTATGTCGGTTCGCCGGGTGCGCCGCATCATCCGTAAGATCGATCCGTGGACGGTGTTGAAGGTCTCGTTGGTGCTCAACGTGATCGGTGCACTGGTCTGGGTTCTCGGTGTGTGGATCTCTTGGTCCATCGCCATCCAGCGGGGGATACCGGAAGCACTGGTCGACCTCCTCGCACAGTTGACGATCGCAGTGACACCAGATGGCAACCTGTATTTCCGTGTCGTTGTGATGTCCGCCATCGTGTGGGTCATCGCGACGACCGGTGCACTCACCCTCGCTGCGGTGCTCTACAACCTGATCTCCGACATCGTAGGTGGCGTCGAACTGATCATGCTCGAGGAGGTCCCCGATGTGCCGACGACACCCGAACCACAGCGGCCTCGACCGGTTGTCCATGTACCTGCGAACGGAGCGGGAACGTCGAAGTTGAGTGTGGAGGAGACCGTCGAGCAAACGAGCGGGGTGTAGGAGACGTGCGGTTTCGGCCGGACATCAGCCCGTGGAATGCTCACCTGACCGCCACACGGCGATATCCAACTCCAGGGACATGGCTCTGGACAGGATGCCCTCTCCGCGATCCGCTGCGTTCTGAATGCGAGCCTCGTAGGCACCGTCTAGGGCGGTGAGAGCGACTGCTGCGAGGGTGATCGCCTCGAGGTGGCTTGCATGGTCGGCGACTCCGACGATCCGGTCACCGCTACGACCGCTCACCGAGACGACAGCACCTGCCCACTCATCGTCGCGGTAGGCAACAAATCGTCCACGAGACCGTTTTCGTGCCCAGCACACGCCGAGCGGATCGGGAAAGACGATCGCCTTTCCCCTTCGCCTCTCAGGGCCAGGTTCGGTCCAGGCGATCGTGACCGCATCATCTTTCTCAATGGCCATTGCCGGATGGTGGATCAATGCCGGAGCGAGCGTCGAGCCGAGGTTCGCACCGACGGCTACAGGGGCAACTGCCGATCCACGATGCAGCGTCGGCTCATCGCTCCACAGCACGAGCGGAACGCCGTGGACGGCAGCAGAAGCGATGAGGCTGCTCGCAGGAGTTGCGCCATCCGAGACGATGACGTCGTACGTCGAGAGGTCACCGACAGGACCCGTCCGTGGCTCGCCGTGCCGCTGGGAGGGTCGCATGAGACCGAGATACGACAAGGAGTCCTCGGCGAGCAGGATGCGCCCGGCGCGTGCACCGACCTCGACTGCGCTATCGAGTGCAATCCTCATCCTGTGGATGTATCTGCCGGCTCCCACGAGCCGATCGGTTGCGGAGGAGGTGTCCGCCGACGCGACCGGACGACGATGAGGGCCACAACACCGAGTGTCGCTCCGATTGCGAGGAGAGATTTCATCCTGTGACGATACCGGTGGATGCGCCCTGATGACCACGGCACGCTACTTTGAGACCACACCAGGGAAGTACCTATGTGGTCCCAGCACTGTTCTTTCGATCAGAATGCCAGAGATCGACGGTGATCCTGGCACGGTATCTCTGCGAAGCGAGGAGAGCATCCATGAGTGAGGTAGAGAGGAAGGGCATGGTCATCGTCAACACCGGCGATGGCAAAGGGAAGTCGAGCTCAGCGTTCGGGGTGATGCTGCGCGCCGTCGCTCGGGGATGGGCCGTGATCGTCATCCAGTTCATCAAGTCCGATAAGTGGCAGACGGGGGAGAAGAAGATGGCGGAGGAACTCGGGGTCACGTGGATCACGGGTGGCGACGGCTTCACATGGGAGTCCGACGACATGGAAGCGACGGAGCGTGCGGCCCGGGATGCCTGGGAGCAGGCCGGCGCAGCGATACTGTCGGGAGAGTACGACCTCGTGATACTCGACGAGGCTACCTACCCCGTGACGTTTGGATGGATTCCGGTCGGTGACGTCGTCGAGACGCTCGGGCTACGACCGCCAAACGTCAACATCGTGATCACGGGGCGTGACGCGGCCCCCGAACTGATCGAGATCGCCGACACCGTGACAGAGATGCGCAAGGTCAAGCACGCGTTCGACGCAGGGGTGGTCGCCCGTAAGGGTCTGGACTACTGAGCGGGCGTCTCAGGCGATGACCGAGGCGTCGAACAGGCGACCCACGAGGTAGGCGAGAATCCCACCCGCCATACCGAAAGCGAAATTCTCGGCCGCTGACAGGAACGGGTTCTTGCCGGTATGGAGTGTCTTGACCGCACCCACGATGATGAGGCCCACCCCCGTGAGGATGCCTGCTGCAAGGAGACCGAGACCCGTGTCGTCGACGAAGATGAACGGGAGGACCGACGGGAGTGCCCCGGAGATGAAGAGTAGGCCGGAGAAAACAGCGGCAGCGACGGGGTTCCTGCGCTCGGCATCGACCACGCCGAACTCGAGTGCAGCGTGCATGTTGAGCATCGCGTCGTCGTCTGCGTCGATGATGTCGACGACCTTGTCGAGGTCGCTGCCTTCGAGACCGATACTCGAGAGCATGTCCTTGAGCTGATCCTTCTCGTGCTGTCTGTGATGCTTCAGATGTTCGCGCTCCAGGGCGATCTCCGCCTCGAAGACCTCCTCCTGGGACTTCGTTGCGATGTACTCGCCGATCGACATCGATATCGCTCCGGCGATCGCTCCGGCGATACCGGTCAAGAGCACATCGGTGGCACCGAGACCCCCACCGACGACTCCAGAAATGAGGAGAAAGGTCGAGACCAGACCGTCGTTGACACCGAGGATGATGTCTCGCATGTACTGGCGCGTTGCGCCGATGTGCGGCACGTAGCCGTCCGGCAAGTTGTCGATAGATTCGCGCTCTGCCATGGCGGCGAGTCTAGGTTCCTGTCGGGTGCGTCCTGCTGTGGTGGCGACGAAGCCGCACGACGGCGCGTGTTGTCCTACCGTGGAGGCATGGAAGACACGACCGAGTCATCGTCGAAACCACACGATGTCCCCGATGGGATCGTCCAGGCGCAGGATCTCGAACGGGTAGCAGCGAGCTACCCCGAGTCTCCCCCGTGGAGCGACAACGCGAAACTCCTCGTCATCGCGATGGCGTTCGTCTTGGTGATCATCGGCATCTACCTGGTCCGGAATGTGATCGCCGTAGCTGCACTGGCCGGTCTGATCGCCTTTCTCATCGCTCCCCTGGTTCGGCTCGGCGTCACGCGTCTGAAACTGCCCCGATGGGTGGCTCTCCTTGTCGCGTATCTGCTGGTCTTCATAGGGACACTTGCGTTCGGAGGGTTGCTCGCCCGCTCCATCGTCCAATCGGTCGTCGAACTCGACCCTGTGAGTCTCGTGAACGAACTGCGGATCTGGCTCCTCGACCAGGTGAATGCGCAGGGGCACCTCGTCGTATTCGGCATCGTCGTTGACATGAACTCGATGCTCAACTCGCTCCAGAACTCCGTGGGGACGGGAGACGGGCCGGGGGGGTTCGTCGTCGACGCGGAGCGGTTCCTCGACTACCTTGGTGCAGGTCTGAGCGGATTCAGAACAGTGCTCGGCTTCCTCACAGCGGTGGCGACGTCTGCGATCGTGACCACCCTCATCGCCATGTACCTCAACGTCGACAGCACGCGGATGCGAGCAGCGACGATCACAGGCATCCCCTCCGGGTACGAACGGGACGGGCTGATGATGCTCGCCAAGATCAAGGGTGTGTGGCGTGGATACCTCTACGGACAACTCATCAACTCGTTGATAACAGGGTCGTTCGTGTTCCTGGTCCTATGGGCGGTCGGGCTGCCAGGGGCATTCTTGATGGGAGCGATCATGGTCGTTCTCAACATGATCCCGACATTCGGACCGATCCTCGCCGCGATCCCCGGGGTCCTTGCGGCGTTGCTGTCCGGTTCGACGCGGTGGCCCGAGCTCGAGAACTACTGGTTCGCACTCGTCGTCGTCGTGATCTACCTCGTCGTCGTCCAAGCACAGGCCAACATCGTGGCACCCAAGGTGATGGGTACGGCCGTACAACTTCGGCCTGCGATCATCCTGCTCGGACTCATGGTGGGGTTCCAGGTCGGTGGACTCCTGGGATCGTTGCTTGCGGTTCCGGTGATCGCGTCGATACGGGATGTGGCCGTCTATATCTGGCGCAAGACGATCGATCAGGATCCGTGGCCCGACGATGACGTTGCTGCCGTGCCGCCCGCACCATGAGCGAGACCCTTTCGGCGGACGTCGTCGTTGTGGGGGCAGGGCTCGGAGGCTTGTCTGTGGCGAGACACCTCCAGGAGAAGGGCATCGACGTCGTCGTGCTCGAGCACCACACCAAACCTGGAGGCTACGCCCACTATTTCAGGGCGGGTGGCTATCGGTTCGAGGTGGCGCTCCACGCCCTCGATGGATTGGGCAGCGGCGGATGGGCACGGCCGATGTTCGCAACACTCGGGATCCTCGACAGGGTCGAGTTCAACCGACTCGACCCGTTCTACACCGTCGCCTTTCCCGACTTCGAGATGTCTGCCCCGACGGACATAGATGAGTACATCGAGCGGTTTGGAGCCATCTTCCCCAACGAACAAGTTGGTGTGAAGGCACTCTTTGAGGCGATCAAGCGTGTCGGGCACGACGTTGCGCGGTTCACGACGGATCGACGATCGGGTGTTCGTGTGGATATGGGCCAGATGCTCGAGAGGTACCCCGATATGGCAACGGCGTTTGCGAGTCCCTGGTCGACGTTCATCAGTGAGTACATCGAGAGCGTTCAAGCGAGGGCCCTCGTGACGACACTGTGGGGGTATCTTGGCTTGCCCCCGTCGAAGCTCTCGGCAGGCCAGTTCGCCTTGACGCTGCTGTCCTATCACACAGCCGGTGCCTGGTACCCGACGGGGGGTTCGGGTGCGATGTCGTTCGCCATCATGGAGGCCATCGTTGAGGCAGGCGGTGACGTGCGTCTTCGCAACACGGTTACCTCGATCGTACCCGAGGGCCCGGACCGCGTTACGGTGACGACCAACAGCGGCCTCGTGGTCGAAGCGAAGGCGGTTGTGTCCAACGCCAGTCCACGCTCGACGGCGGGGCTACTTCCCGAGGGCGTCGTTACACGTGAGTGGCTAGGAGAGATAGAACGAGACCGGCCGGCTCTGTCGACCATGACCGTCCATCTTGGAGTGGCGGCCGATCTTGCGGCTGGGGGTTGGAACCACCACGAGTACTTCGCCATGTCCGGATACGACTTCGACGTCGAGTACGAGGCGATCCTTGCCGGCGACTTCACGAATGTGGGAATGATCGTCTCCAACTACTCGGTGGTCGACCCGCGATGTGCGCCCGAGGGCAAGTCCGTGATCGTGCTCACCGTGCTCGCTCCTTGGGACCACAACGACGTGTGGGGAACCGGTGGAGATCTCGAGGACTACGGAAACAACCCTGCATACATAGCGACGAAGGAAGCTTCGGGACAGATCCTCATAGATCGAGCCAAGCGCCTCATCCCCGGCCTCGAGGGGGCTATCGAAGTCGTCAAGATCGCGACACCGCTCACCAACGCTCGGTACATGATGCAACCCCAGGGTTCCATCTACGGGCGGGAACACAGCGTGGCGAACATGATGAACCGTCGTCGACCGACCACACCGGTGCCGAACCTGTTTCTCACGGGTGCCTGGATCGGTGGCGGCGGGATGACGGCTGCTGTGGGCTCGGGGAAAGCCGCTGCTGGGGCCGTCACCCGATATCTCGAGAACATGTAGGCAGTGAAGAAGAACGAGGACTTCTTCGTGTCGTTGTCGGCCATCGGTCACCCCGGAGACAGCGAGACCAGAAGCGTACGCCGAGTACCAAGAGGATCAGCGAATAAGGGGGTAGTCGGCGAGTTGACAGTTCACAGTCGGAAACCCCGACTGTTTCTGGGTGCCTGTGAATAGTCGGTGGACGGCAAACGGAGAACGGATGTTCCCTATCCGCGCATCCCCCAAGTACCAAGTACCTCCGCCCCCCTCTCAGTCCTCGTTGCGGTATGCCTCGGCCTGGTCGGCGATGGCCTGGACGATCTCGGAGTTCGCGAGAGTCGTGACGTCACCGAGGGCCCGGTTGTCCGAGATGTCGCGAAGGAGCCGTCGCATGATCTTGCCCGACCGGGTCTTCGGAAGATCCGGGGTGAAGATGATGGTTTTCGGCTTTGCGATCGCCCCGATCTTGTTCGCAACATGAGCGCGGAGCTCCTCGAGGAGCCCCTCCTCTTCCTCGTAGTCGCCGACGAGTGTGACGAAGGCAGCGATGGCCTGTCCCGTCAGCTCATCGGCCGCCCCGACCACCGCGGCCTCTGCAACGGCAGGGTGCGACACGAGCGCCGACTCAACCTCCATGGTGGAGATCCGGTGACCGGAGACGTTCATCACATCGTCAACGCGCCCGAGGATCCAGAGGTACTCGTCGTCATCGATCTTCGCACCGTCTCCTGCGAAGTAGACCCCCGGGTAGCGGCTCCAGTAGGTACTGACGTAACGCTCGTCATCGCCGTAGATCGAACGCAGCATCGCAGGCCATGGCTGTGTGATCGTAAGGTACCCGCCGCCACCGAGCGGCACTGGGTGGCCTTCGACGTCGACGACGCTTGCGGAGATCCCCGGGAGCGGCTTCGTCGCAGAACCGGGCTTCGTCGTCGTCACCCCTGGCAGAGGGCTGATCATGATCGCACCGGTCTCTGTCTGCCACCAGGTATCGACGATCGGGCAGTCCTGTGGACCGATATGGTCGTGGTACCACATCCACGCCGACGGGTTGATCGGTTCCCCGACCGTGCCGAGCAGTCGAAGTGAGGAAAGGTCGTGACGTTGCGGATACCGCTCACCCCACTTCATGAACGCACGGATCGCCGTCGGCGCCGTGTAGAAGATCGTGACCCCGTACTCCTCGATGATCGACCACAAGCGGTCCTTGTCCGGATAGTCGGGCGTTCCCTCGTACATGACGCTCGTCGTGTGGTTCGCAAGGGGGCCGTAGACGATGTAGGTGTGGCCGGTCACCCACCCGATGTCGGCGGCGCACCAATAGACGTCTGAGTCTGGCTTGATATCGAACACCAACGCATGGGTCGTCACCGCTCCGGTAAGGTACCCCCCGGTGGTGTGCATGATTCCCTTCGGCTTGGCGGTCGTACCCGACGTGTAGAGGATGTAGAGCAGGTCCTCGGCGTTCATCACCTCTGGCACACACTCGGTGGGCTGGTCCTCGACGAGGTCGTGCCACCAGATATCTCTGCCATCCTGGATGGACACATCGTTCTCGATGCGCTTGACGACCAAGCAGTGCTCGATCGTTGGGGTCTCTTCCATCGCCCGGTCGCAGTTGTCCTTGAGCGGGACCACGGAGCCCCGGCGCCACGCTCCGTCGCACGTGACCAGGATCTTGGCGCCCTGGTCGTTGACGCGGTCGATGATCGAGTCTGCGCTGAACCCTCCGAAGATCACCGAGTGGGGTGCACCGATACGGGCACATGCGAGCATCGCGACGGGGAGCTCGGGAACCATGCCCATGTAGATGGCGACCCGGTCACCTTTCTCGACACCGAGCGACCGCAAGCCGTTGGCGAACCGGTTGACCTCGTCGGACAGTTCTGCGTATGTGATCGAGCGTGTGTCTCCGGGTTCACCCACCCAGTGGTAGGCGACCTTGTCTCCACCGGTCCCAAGATGCCTATCGAGGCAGTTGTACGAGATGTTGAGTTCACCGTCGGCGAACCATTTGTAGAACGGCGCCTTGGAGTCGTCGAGTCCTTCGGTCGGTTCCTTGTACCAGGTGATCCGCTCCTTGGCCTGCCGGGTCCAGTACGCGACGTAGTCGGCATCTGCCTCTTCGTAGAGGTCGGCCGTGCCGACGGCCTGTTCCGAGAACTCGGGGCGCGGGGGGAAGCGCCGGTCTTCTTGAAGTAGGTTCTCGATTCCGCTGTCGGCCATGATGTCCTCCAAGGCAGGGGATGATCACTCCGGATTCTCGCGGATTGGTGCGACCTTGTCGATTCTGAGTCGGCTTCCGCGGATCTATGGGATTGCGAGCCCGAGCGTCTCGATCAGATCCGCCCGGCGTTCGATCTCGTGGGGAGTGATCGGGATGCCGGTACCTTCGGCGACTCGGTTCATCATCTCGAAGTTTCCGAACACCGAGCAGGCATCGACGAGGGCGTCCGGGCCGAGATCACGGAGAACGTCGTTGCGTGCGGTTTCGAGAGACCCGCCGGAACGGCGCAACAGCGCATCGACGAACCGGCGCAGCACCTCGCCACCGGGGATGTGCATGGGTACGGTCGGATCGGCGATCGTTCTCGGATCGAACTCGTAGTTGAAGGCGATGGCACTCTCACGGAGCATCCGGACATGTGACAGTGTTCAGTAGAAGCACTCGTTCAACAGGGAAGTCCTCGACGAGACGACCTCCATCTGCGCCCGGTTGAGGCCGGGTGTGCGGGAGAACGTCGGAGACCCCATCTCCTCCATCGTCATATACAGAGGCCCGAAGAGCGATCGATACGTGGCACCGATGTCGGGGAGGAGGTCGAGGGCGGCGGGTATCGCCCCACGGGGCATCGGTACATGGGTTCGGCGCGGGGTCAGGCCTTCGGCGATACGTCCCGTTGGGTCGCCGGTACGTGGATCGGGGAGTTGCTCGAGGTCGACGCCGAGAGCACGGTGAAAGCCGTCGACGGCGCCAAGCATCGCGATGAGTGCGATGACCTCGACGGTTGCCGGATACCCAGCGTCGTTGGCTGCACGAGACACGAGGTCACCGTCGACGATGGTAGGTTTCGTGGAGAGGGTCCGTGCTAGTTCGAGGAGAACACGAGGAAGATCGACGTTCACCGGTGGCACTGCGCCGGACTCCCGTGCCGTGGCGAACACGGTGCGGCGTTGGTGAGCCGTCAGGGAGGGACCCGGACGAGCGATTTCGCCCCACAGGTAGCGGAACGATTCAGGGATGTCGTTACGGACCGGTACCGGTGACTCGGAGAACGTGAACATCGAGGCCACTCTATCTTCCTGCACCTTCCTCAGTGGACGGCTCGAACGGTCATGACACCGAGAACGAGGATGCTGAGTCCGATGGCGAGGAGGCGGAGATCACGGTTGTGACGGGTGACGATGAGCGCCACGACCGACATGCCCGCCCATCCTGCGAACTGAGCAGCGACCCCTGCGTCGGTGGCAGGCATGAGGAAGTCGAGCAAGGCCAGATCAGTCTGGGATGCGTTCCCCGGCCCGAACCGGGACCTCGAGCCAGTTCTCGGCCGGTGGAAGGGCACACGAGTAGTCCTCGCTGTACGCACAGAACGGGGCGTAGGCGTAGTTGAAGTCGAGGAGAGCAACGCCCCCTTCTCCCGGGTGAACGTCGACGTACCGTCCTGCCCCGTACGTCTCGTCGCCAGAGGTTGTATCCCGGAAGGGGAGGAAGAGCCCGTCCTGGCCCGTCGAGTACAGGGCGACCGTGGCTTGATGATCGTCGACCGCGAAGGTCGCTGTCGCGACTCGCAGGTAGGAGCGCACGTCACCGGTCGTCGTGCTGATCTCGACCTCTGTGGGTTCGACGGCATCGAGTTCGACCTCGAACGCCAGTTCCTTGCTCGGAGGGAAGTACGCAAGGCCGGTGAAAGCGCTCCGACGCTCTGGGGGTACCGGGGACTGATCGGATTGCTTGAAGAAGGCATCCTTCTGCTCGCGGAACTGAAGGAGATGTGAAGTGTTCATACACACGCCAACCGAATCGTACGTGTCATATTCCATGCCGAGGGGGAAAGAGTCGCTGGTAGTGTGGGTGTAGGCGGAGTGAGGAGTACTGCCTATGTGCTGTCTGCTGGCATCGATGTCACTGATCGGACCACGGTTCGGCATCCTGGTCTGGTGGCTGATAGATTCGACGCGATGGAACCTGGCGTTCACCAACTTCTTCTTCGCGTTCATCGGGTTCCTGTTCGCTCCATGGACGACGATCACGTGGGTCGCTGTCTTCCCCGGCGGCGTGAACGGATTCGATTGGATCATCCTGGGTCTTGGCATCCTCTTCGACGTCCTCTCCTACAGTGGTGGCGGCTACAGCGAACGGTCACGTCGCGGGTACTGAGTCGGGGATACCGACGTCGCTCCTGCTGCGAGCGTGCGGGTGAGGGTCGGGCGTCCACCCTCGGCTGATGGCCGTCGGGCGGTACCATCGGTGGCCATGAGACGTGCATCTAGTGGTGACTACGAGGGGATCGTCTTCGACATCCCCGATCGTCCGGACATCGTCAGGTCTCCAGCAGACATTCTCAACCTCGTGTTGGCACTGGTCGTCGTGGTCGCGTCGGTGATGATCGTTGCACTGTTCTCACCGACGGTTCCTGATGTGGGTGCCGATCTCGCAGCCACGGGTGAAGCGATCCCCGGCATCATCGACGACATAGCGTTGCTCGTCGTCGCCATCATCGCCCTCGGGCTGCCACTGGTCATCTTCGGGTGGTACGTCGTTCGGCAGCGGCCGATGCGCACCGTGATGCTCTTTGTCGCGGGCATCGTTGCGGTCGTGGTCACGATTTGGGTGTACGGGTGGCTGCCGAGGGGGGCTACGTACGGTTCACTCGACCAGATCGTGGCACCGTTCTACGCATACGTGTCTGGCGTTGTTGCAGGACTCACCGTCGCGAACTCTGCCCTGTCGCATCGACAACGCAGGATGGCTTGGACGGCGCTGTGGGTGGGGGTGCTCATGCGCGTTGCGATCGTGTCGGGTCTTCCCATCGATCTTGCCATCGCACTCGGCATCGGATGGGCCTCCGGTTCCCTGGTACGGTTCGCTTTCGGCACGCCGAACCACAGCCCGACGGGTTACCAGATCGTCGACTCGCTTCGGGCCGTGGGTCTTGACCCTGTACGTGTGAAGGCCGCAGGGGTAGATGCGCGGGGATCGAAGCCGTACTTCGTCGATCTTGGCAACGGTGAGCGACTCTTCGTCAAGACACTGAGCAAGGACGAGCGAAGCGCCGACATCCTCTTTCGAATGTACAGGATGTTGTTCCTGAAGAACATCGGGGACGAACCGGCGTTCTCGAGCCTTCGGAGGGCGGTCGAACACGAGGCCCTCGCAGCGATGGTCGCAGCTTCTATCGGAGTCAGGACGCCTGCGATACGGGCTGGGCGCAAGATCGGCGACGAGGACTACTCGATGTTGCTCGCCCAGGATGCGATCGCTGGCCGGTCGCTCGACTCTGTACCCCGCAACGAGATGACAGACGATGTCCTCCGTGCCGTGTGGAGTGAGGTGACCAAGATGCATGCCCGGTACCTCGCTCATCGAGATCTACGGCTCGCGAACGTCTTCCTCGACGATCGAGGGGACGTGTGGATGATCGACTTCGGGTTCAGCGAGGTCAGTGCCGACCAGGTACTCCTCGATACGGACGTCGCCGAACTCGTGATGTCTACGGCACTCAAGGTGGGGGCCGCCAGGGCTGTTGCAGCTGCTACCGATGTCGTGGGAACGGACGCCGTGTGTCGCTCGGCACGTCGGATGCAGCCGCTGGCGCTCTCGGGAGCGACACGCAGCGGCCTCAAGGAGTCCGAGGGGTTGTACGACGAGGTTCTCGACGAGGTTCGCGAGAGCTGTGGTGTGGACGAGATCCGTTTCGACAGGATCTCACGGTTGAGTCTGTCGATGTCGCTGTGGCGATGATGAGGCTGATGCGTTCCCTCAAGACGGCCGTCGCCGTCGTGACACTGATCGGAACGGCTCGTGCTGCATCCGGCGGGTTGAGTACAAGGGAGGATGAGATCAACCGGCGCATCAACGGCCTTCCCGACGAACTTGCTCCTTTCCTGTGGCTTCCCATGCAGGCAGGAGCACTCGCTGCACCGTTCCTGATCGGTGGCTTCGCTGCCATCCGTACCCGCTCAACGGAGCCGGCGTTGTCGATCGTCTCTGGGGGGTTCAATGCCTGGCTCGGAGCCAAAGCGGTCAAGAAGGCTGTGGGAAGGGGTCGTCCGTACGACTTCGACAGCGAGACCCGGTTGCGGCTCGGCACCCGGATCGACGGCAGCCTTGGCTTCATCTCGGGCCACGCCGCGGTCGCTTTCGCCGTTGCCGGCGTGATCAACGATCGGGTAGGACCGCGGGTAGGGGCCGGAATGTACGCGGTCGCCGTTGCCTCCTCGCTTTCGAGGGTCTACGTCGGTGCACACTTCCCGCTTGACGTCGTCGGTGGAGCAGCGTTCGGGATCCTCGTGGGGGATGCTTCGAGCAGACTCCTCGAACGGGTCGAGGGGACGGCTATCGCTCCGAACCTCTGCACCGTGTCTTAGGCGTACTCGGGGTGCTTGTCGATGAACCTGCGAAGGTTCCGATCGGCTGCACTCCGGACCTTGTTTTGGAGTGGGCTACTCCACCCTGCAAAGGTTCCGATCGGTCCGATCGCCATCCGGGTCCACTGCCAGAGATCGAACTCATCTTTGTGGTCGATGATCTTGCCATCCTGGAACGTGAACGACGCCTGAACGAAGTTGTGGACGGGTCGCCCACTCGCGAACGTATAGCGAGCCTGCCAATGCGCGGAACCTGATATGTGGTTGGCTTCGATCGCCGCGAACGACACGTCGAGATCGGCCCCCTGCTCACAGAGCATATGCCACATCGCCCTGACCTCAGTGCCGTGCAGGCGGGTGAACACCGGGTCCGAGAACACGGCTTCCGGGTGGTAGCAGTCACCCATGGAGGAGTGGTCTCTCTGTGCGAACGCCTCGTAGAACGAGGTGATGAGTTCAGCGTTCGAGTGCGTGGTGTCTCCCTGATCGCTCAGGGACCCTACCGGTCTATGCAGACCTGTGCAGGGTCAGTAGGCGCACCGGAACGCTTCAGGACCCCGGCTGCGGTAGGTCGTGATGAACTGCTCGATCTCAGGATCGGCGCCGTCGTACGCCTTGAGCCTTGCCCACGACGTGGCAACGACGGGGTCGGCGAGTTGTGAGTTCGGTGACAAGATCACGCCGTTGTCGAAGCTGTTCACCGTGCGGCGGATTGCTGAGAGTTCGTCGCCGGGGATGGTCGGCTGATACCAGATGACCACGGTGCCGTGTTCGAGTGCGTGCACGGCGAACTCGGGCGGCATCTCCTGGTTGTAGATGCCACATCGCGGGGAACTCCCACTATGGGCGCCACTCGTTGGGGACGCAGAGGAGTAGCCGACGGATCGGTCATTCACGACGTGGGTGCGTCCCTGATTCAACTCCTGGGCGACACCCGGTAGCTCGGGGGGCACGGCTTTGCGATAGATAGAGAATCCGAGAAGACCGATCGCTGTAACACCGACGAGGATGGCGGCACCCGCCTTGATGCGACGCTTGCGTTCGGCCACTCTCTTGGCAGCGGCTTCAGCAACCTTGCGTTCCTGCCTCCGAGCCTGCTTTTCGGCCTGTTTCTGCTGGTCGACAGGCTTTCCTGCGGATCGCTGCTTCTTCGCCACGCCGTCTCCTCTCGTGCACACAGGTCATGTGCTCGTTCTGTTGCTCAACTCGAACGACACAGGATCTATTTCAGTTCCACTCGATCGGGTGTCTGGACGGCTCGTAGCCTGATGCCACCGGTCGCTGTAGCCTCGAACCTGCCCGACCACATCCCCGGCATCTCTGAGAGGTGCCTGCACTTGGAGGAGACGCATGTCGAACAAGTACGAGAACTATGAGATCCTCTTCGCCGTCTACGACACGGAGGACGGCGCCGCGAAGGCGGTTGAAGCCCTCAAGGAGCTCGACCAAGCCAAGGCGATCGACATCATCGACGCAGCCACACTGATCAAGGACGTAGAGGGCAACGCAACGGTCAGGCAGGAATCGTTGCCCAGTGTCAAGAAGGGACTCGGTGTTGGTGCCCTCATCGGTGGCGCCATCGGTCTGGTCTTTCCACCATCGATCCTTGCCGCTGCGGCGATCGGAGCCGGTGTGGGGGCAGGGAGCGCGAAGCTCGCCAAGATGGCTCTCGAGGACGACGATCTGAAGCAAGCGGCAGAAGGCCTCAATCCGGGGACGTCTGCGTTCATCGCCGTCGTCGAGAACACCTGGGTATCTCAGCTCCAGGACATCATCGCCGGATACGACAATCTCGCCAGGCACACTCTCGATGCCGAAGCCGCCGGCGTTCTCGGGATTCTCGCCAATGATGACGAAGGTGTCGTCTACGGCAACGTAGCGACCGGTGATGCCGCGATGCGGTTCGCCGTGGCATCCGATGGTGAGACCGTCGTCGGCTCCGCGACTGCAGCGACGGTCGATGCAGATGGCAACGTGCTCGTCAGTCAGGTCACGGGTGCAGCGGTCGGCGCGAAGAACATCGTTGCGGGGTACGTCCCTGCAGGTGGGAGCGACGACGAAGACGCCGATGGCGAAGAAGCTTCAACTGAGTCCTGACGCGACCTGTTCGAGGAGCAAGGTGAGGGCCCCCATCGACCGGGGGCCCTCATACGTTGTCCAGTCTCATCGTGGGCTCATCTGCTTCTCATCATGGACCCACGTGGTTCCCCGATCCTTGGGGAATGAGTGAAGAGAACCACAGGGAAGAGGGGCCCGTCGCTGTTGCCGGCCTGCTCCTCTTCGTACAGGGTGCAGTCGCCGTGGTGCTTGCCGTTGAGGCGGTTGGTGCGGCCCTGATCTTCGGCGGCGTTCCAGCGTTCGGGGCGATCCTCACCGTGGCAGGGGCGACGGTCACGCTGGCTCTCGTCGCCAGGCTTCCGAAGCGTCGTCGGAGCACTCGTCGTTGGATCATGGGACTCCAGGTCGGGTGGCTCACCCTCGCGCTCGTCGACCTCCTGCTCGCCGTCACTCTCGCCGGTCGAGGGCTCACCCCTACAGGCTTCCTCGTGCGGATGGTGTTGCCGGCATCGATATTCTGGCTGCTGCGTCGCCCAACTGCCCGCATCGAGTTCCAGGACAACGCGTCGAGCCCCGAGATCGATGAGCGCTTGGAGCTCGAGGAGATATCGGCGTGACCGACGGTGCGAGACTCCTCGAGCGGTATCTGGGAAGTCCTCTCTACGGGATGGCCCCCGAGCACGGCATCGTCGTCCTGTTCGTCTCGGTGCTGGTGATCGCCGCAGTGGTGAACGGCTGGTTGGCGCGCCGTGGCGGTGCTCGATCTGAAGCCGTGCTGTCGGGATATCGAACGTTGGGTTCGGTTTATCGACTGCTTGTATGGTTGATCGCTGTATCGGGGGCTATGAATCTTGGAATGGCCCTCGGCCGTTCCGGCTCACCCGTCGGCGTGTGGCTGCTCGTGGTGGCAGTCGGGGAGTTCGTCGTGCTGGCTCGGGTTCTCGTTGGCAGGCCCTGGCGCACCGCCCTCTCGATCATCCTGATCGTCGTCCTCACCGTGAACCTCGGGTTGGCAGTTGCCGGATTCACTGTTGGTCAAGTCGGGCTGATTGCCGCGCTCGTGCAGGTCACCGCGCTCGCCATCATCTTGCGTTCCGTCGAGGGAGGCAAGGCCCTCCGCGCAGCGGCGTCACTCACCGTGATCGGGGCGATCGGCTTCACGACGCTCGCCGGATGGGGAGGTGCCGTGGTCGCCGGCATCGGAGGGGAGAAGATCGGGCAGACTCCCCTACCGGGAGTTCTGTTGCCGGTCGGTACGAACCGAGAGCCCACGTTGGGTGAACGGCGAGCCGCGAGGTTCTTCGCCGAGAGAACCGCTGCTGCTATCGACAAGTACCGGGATGTCTCCGTTGCAGCCGCCGACGGGTATCGCGTCGCCAGCATGGTCGGCTCACAGTTCCATGCCGAGAATCCGGAACGCAAGTCGGACGGGATCGTCCTCGATCCGCAGCGGCCCGAGACACTGGTGTACGAGCCGACACGCGATGGACCTGTGTTGCTCGGGGCTCTCTATGAGATGGAGTCCATCGGTGACCCAGGTCCCATGTTCGCAGGACCGATCGCTGTGTGGCACGCACACGACCACATCTGCTTCGGGTCGATTCCGGTGACGATCACGGGATTCGAGTCACCGCTTGGGGCGTGCCCCTTGGGTTCCCTGTCGATTCCTGTGACGAACGAGATGATGCATGTTTGGACCGTCCCGGGAGCCGATGATCCGTACTCGGAACTCGACGAGGAGTGGCTTGCCAGGTATCTCGAGACGAGCGGTTGAGGGGGTCAGTCGTAGACGGCGTCACGGAGGACGGGACACGTCATGCAGTGTCCTCCTCCACGCCCGCGGCCGAGCTCGGACCCTTCGATCTCGATGACCGTGACGCCGGCCTCTCGGAGGCGCGCATTGGTCCACTCGTTCCGGTTGTACGCGACGACGACGCCCGGTTCGAGTGCAACGACGTTGTTGCCGTCGTCCCACTGCTCCCGCGCAGCTTCGAAGACGTCACCTGCCGTTGGAACCACCCGTAACTCATCGAGTCCGAGGGCACTCTCGACGATGTCGAGCCACCGGGCGTCCTCCATCACGACGTGGAGCCCACCGTCGTTCGAGGGGTAGTAGCTGATCGGTTGAATTACGTCGACGACGGGCTCATACACCGTCACGAGGTCGAGATCGCAGAAGGTAAAGACCGTGTCGAGATGCATGCTGGCTCGGTCGGGCGGCATCTTGGCTGCGATGACCCGTGTCGCAGCTTCGTTCTCGAAGAGGGCCTTGGCTACCTGGCCGACGGCCTGGTACGTGGTTCGCTCCCCCATCCCGATCAGGACGACTCCCTTGCCGACCGGCATCACGTCTCCGCCTTCGAGCATGGCGTTGCCGTAGCCCGCGTCCGGCGGGTCGCCCCACCACACCGTCACGCCGGGATCGGCGAACTCGGGGTGAAACTTGTAGATCGCAGCGAGATGGAGCGTTTCGTCTCTGCGAGCAGGCCAGAACATCGGGTTCAGCGTCACACCGCTGTAGATCCAGCTCGAGCTATCCCTCGCGAACAGTTGGTTCGGCAAAGGGGGAAGGACGAAGTCGCTGCTCTCCCACGCCTTGCGTGCGGGGTTGCGAAGATCGGAGGGAAGTTCGTCGACGGTGATCCCTCCAATGAGATACTGCACGAGGGTCGGCGCGTCGAGCTCATCCATCCACTCCCGCAGGATCAAGGAGCCGTTGACCCCCACTTCGTTCGGAGTCAGTTTCCGATCGAGAACGTAGGACCGCCCAACAGGGTTGGTGACGACATCTGCGAGAAGGTCGTGGATGTACATGACGTTGACATCGAAGTCGTCTCTGAGGATGTCGACAAAGGCATCGTGTTCCTCACGAGCCTTACGGGCCCAGATCACGTCCTCGAAGAGGAGGTCGTGGGCGTTCGATGGCGTGAGGCGCCGCATCTCTTGACCTGGCCGGTGCACGATGACCTTGCGCAACTTGCCGACTTCGGAGTAGACGCCGTGTTCGGATACTGGGTTGGTCGACGATGTGGGACGGTTGGTCACCCGGCAACGGTAGTCGTACGGTGGTGATCGGTTCGACAGAGCAACATGTCGTCGTCAACCGGTTCCGGGTTGACCCCGCCGACGTGTGTGCGCATAGAATCCGAGGAACACAAGGAGAGCACTGTGGCCTACAACCTCAAGAACCGGAGCTTCGTCAAGGAACTCGATTTCACTCCGACCGAGATGAAGTTCCTCCTCGATCTTTCGTCATCGCTCAAGACGGCGAAGTACACAGGCACCGAACAGCCCCAACTGAGCGGCAAGAACATCGCTCTGCTGTTCGAGAAGACTTCGACGAGGACGCGGGCTGCCTTCGAAGTCGCAGCGTTCGACCAGGGTGCTCACGTGACCTACTTCGACCCATCCGGTTCCCAGATGGGCCACAAGGAGTCGATAGCCGACACGGCCCGGGTGCTTGGCCGCATGTACGACGCTCTCGAGTATCGGGGAAAGAACCAGTCCGACATCGAGGACCTTGCTCTTTACGCAGGTGTCCCCGTGTACAACGGGCTTACGGACGAGTGGCACCCGACCCAGATGCTCGCCGATTTCCTGACGATGCACGAGGCGTCGGGAAAGCCGTACGACGCTCTGTCCTACGCCTTCGTTGGCGATCTCCGGTTCAACATGGCGCGCTCACACATCGTGATGGCAGCGCTCATGGGGAGCGACATCCGCCTGGCCGGCCCCGGTCATCTTGCACCGCCTGCAGAGGTCGTCGCCACCGCCGAAGAGATCGCTCTCAAGACGGGTGCCCGGATCACCGTGACAGAGGACGTCGAAGCGGCCGTGAACGGCGTGGACTTCGTTCACACCGACGTGTGGGTGTCGATGGGTGAACCCAAGGACGTGTGGGTATCCCGTGTCGAGGAACTCAAGGAGTACCAGATTTCGGCGAGTCTCATGGCTGGTACGGGGAACCCTGCGGCGAAGTTCATGCACTGTCTCCCTGGTTTCCACGATACGAACACGGTGCTCGGCAAGGACATCATGGAACACACGAACATGCCAGACGGCCTCGAGGTCACCCACGAGGTGTTCGAGTCCGACGCAAGCATCGTCTTCGACCAGGCGGAGAACCGCCTCCACACCATCAAGGCCGTGATGGTCGCCACACTCGGCTGATCCCACGTCCATTCTGTGGGCTCACTGCGGCACATATCGGACGAGCAACCCTGGGTATGCGTGTTCTGGCGGTGCTACGGGTACACCGTTGCGAGGCTCGCAGCGTCGGTGACGCCCCAGGCGTCACCGACCCTTGGCACCAGCTCGAGGACCTCGGTCCCCGATGGGTCGGCCCGGTACAGCCACCCCTCGGAGCCGTCGCACGACTGCCACCCAAGGATCGTCATACCGGATGCATCGGCCTCGACGAACCGGTGGCTGCTGGTTCCACCGAGCGGTGTCGCCGAACCATCGGCTGCGAGCGCCTGAACGTTCGCAGCACCGCAGTCACCGGACCACTGGACGACCGTCTGTGACGGAAGGCGCCACGCGTCGATGAACCCGAAGTCGCCGACGGGGATCGGTCCCGGCGGGAACGCCGTCAAGATGTCGCCCGCGGTCCCATCGGTCTCGAGGATCCAGAGTTGTGAGTAGAAGTCGTGGCCGAACGCCGGCCCGTCTCCGAGACAGGACGCGAGGAACGAGTCCGCTGTCCACCATCGCACGGGCGTGCACGTTCGGCCCATCGGGGTCCACAGATCTCTCACGAACGTCCCGTCGTTGCCGACGAACTCGATACCTCCCGCGGTCTTGATCAGAGCGAAGGTGCCGTCGTAGCCGTAGAGCCACTCGAGGCCTCTCCTCAGATCGACTGGCGTGGGCTGCTCCCCGAGTACGGCGAGAACAGAGCCCGAGCGGGTTCGCCGCTCGACGTGCTGGGTCGTGCCATCGTCGGTGAGGACGACGATGTTCTTCCCCGTTGGGGCTGTGAAGGCGACCGGTGTCCCGTAGTAGTCGGTGGGCAACGGCACAGCTCCCGTTTCGATCCCGGTGCGGAGATCGACGATGGCTGCTTGGGCACCCCCGCGGAGAAGTAGTGCTGTGTCTCCCGTGCCCGCCCAGTCGGCGATTGCGTAGGGACCTCCCATCGGCCATGAGGCGACCTCGTACCGCGTCCCGTCTGGATCGACGAGGTACAGGATCGTTGGTCCAGGCGTCATCGTGGTGACGGATCGTGCATCGTAGAGGGTCAGGGCCCAACGCGGCCCAACGAGATTCCAGTCGACGAGATGTCCACCCTCGGCGTCGGGAAGGTTCGGATGCTCGGTCACGGCACGAACCGCGATCGTCGTTGTGGTGGTCGAGGCTGCTTGGGTCGTCGTCGTGGCGAGGATGGTCGTTGTGGACGATGCACCGTCCCTCACGGTGGTTGTTGTCGTCGGCGTGGTTGTCGTCGTGGACAGAGCCGTCGATGTCGTCTCGACGGGAATGGCCGAGTCAACCGTCGCTCCGTTACACGCGGCGAGAAACATACTCCAGGTGACGAGCAGAACCATCAGTCGATGCATGGCGACCCTCTTCCTCTGCTTCCAAGGTAGTCGTTGGGGTCACAGCCGAATAGAGCCGAAAGTCAGGAGCTACCCTCGATGTCTGATGGCTTCTCGAGTCCCCGCCCCCAGCCAGCTCAAAGTTGCGATGCTCGCCCCGATCTCGTGGCGCGTCCCTCCGCGTCACTACGGACCGTGGGAACAGTTCGTCTCCCTCCTCACCGAGGGCCTGGTCGGAAGGGGTGTCGACGTCACCCTGTTCGCGACGGCCGACTCGATGACACGTGCGCGTCTGGTGGGAACCTCTCCGACGGGGTACTCCGAAGACCCAGAGTTGGACCCGAAGGTCTGGGAGAGCCTGCACATCTCGGCAGTGTTCGAGCGGGCGGAAGAGTTCGACGTCATCCACAACAGCTTCGATTTCCTACCGCTCACCTATAGCGGACTGGTCGACACCCCGGTCGTCACGACCATCCACGGCTTCTCGTCTGAGCGGATCGTGCCCGTCTATGAGAAGTACAACGACCGTGGCTACTACGTGGCGATCAGCGACGCGAACCGGCACGAGAAGCTCGACTACGTGGCCACGATCCACCACGGCATCGACATGCAGGCATTCCCTGTTCGCTCGCGGCCGGGCGACTATCTGCTGTTCTTCGGGAGGATCCATCCCGACAAGGGAACCGTGGAGGCCATCGAGGTGGCACGACGAGCAGGCATGCCGCTCATCATCGCCGGTATCGTCCAGGACGATGTGTACTTCGATCGGTTCGTCAGACCCCGGGTGGATGGAGACCGGGTCACGTACATCGGCCCCGTGGGTCCCGACCAGCGAGCGCAGGTGCTTGGCGGCGCCCTGGCACTCCTGCACCTCATCGACTTCGAGGAGCCGTTCGGGTTCAGTGTCGTCGAGGCGATGGCATGTGGGACACCGGTCATCGCTCACCCGCGAGGGTCTTTGCCAGAACTCGTCAGCGAGCGTGAGAACGGCTTCCTCGTGGGATCGGTCGATGAGGCAGTCCTTGCTGTCCACGCTTCGAGCAGCGTGGACCGACTGAGCGTGCGCCGGTCGGTCGAGCACCGCTTCGATGCGAGTCGGATGGTCGACGAGTACATCTCCGTCTATCACCAAGTCGTGGAGCGTCACCGGTTGGGTGGCTGACGCGGCTACTTCTCCGTGAGCCGGCTGAGGAGATCATCCAGCGGCACTGTGGCTATACCGGCTCCGACATCCGAGAACCCGTAGGGAAGGACGAGCTTGTCTCCATGGATCATGCTGCCGCACGAGTACACGACGTTCGGCACGTACCCGTCACGCTCGCTCTCGTTCGGCTCGAGGAGTGGTTCGTTGAGGTGGCCGATGACCCGGAGAGGATCCTCGGTGTCGAGCAGAATCGCCCCGAGCGAGTAGCGGCGGAGCGGCCCCACCCCATGTGTGATCACCAACCACCCAGCCTCGGTTTCGAGCGGAGAACCGCAGTTGCCGAGTTGCATGAGTTCCCACGGGCGCTCGGGCTCCTGGATCTTGTCGGTCTCGGTCCAGAACCGCACGTCATCGGACATCATGACGTAGTTGTTCTCGTTGTCCTGTCGGGAAAGGGCTGCGTAGCGCCCGTCGATCTTTCGGGGGAAGAGCGCAAAGCCCTTGTTCTGGGCGCAACGCCCGTTGACGGTGGCGATCCTGAACGAGATGAAGTCCGATGTCTCGATGAGCTGTGGAAGGATTCGGAAACCATCGAACGCGGTATACGTCGCGTAGTACGTCACCGAGCCATCGTCGTCTGTGAACCGCACGAAACGTGCGTCCTCCATGCCGTGACTCTCGGCCGGTCCTGCCGGGAAGATCACTCGCTCCGAGATGAGCGACTCTGGAGCAAATGTGCTCTCGTAGTTCGAGGAGGCGAGCCAGTGGATGGTTCTCATCGTGAGCACAGAGATCGACCGGTCCGGCGCCTGCCGGTCATAATCAGCGATGGCGGCTTCGAGCTCCTCGAGCGTGAAACTTGGGGGAAGCGCGTCGAGGATCTGTCTCGCGACTTCGTTGAATTCGTCCATCTCGTCCAGTTTCGTGCGAAAGACCTCGTTCTCATAGACGGGCGGGCTGTGGTCTGCGGTGGTTGCGTAGCGGCTGAGTGCGTCGACGGTGATGTTGCCCTGCGAGTCGATCATCCCCGATCGGAACTCGATGGATGAGATATGACCTTCACCGATCGCGCGCAGACTCATCACGAAGCGTTGCTCCCCGGGATCGAGGCCGGATTGGTCGGGCGCAGGGACGAGCGACGGGTTACCGAGGGCCGCCGCCTCAATCGAGTACTCGTGTGTGAAGTAGGCGCCGATGAGGTGCTTGCGGTCTAGGGAGAGCTTGCTGCTGTCCTCGATGTGGGTGGCAACGACGTCGAAGTTCCGCTCGAGAATGGCCTTCAGGTCCCTGTGGCGGTGTGCGAACCGGTCTTTGGTCTCCCGCAGCGTCGACACCACCTCGGATTCTGGCATTGCCAGGATCCTTTTGATAACGACTGCAGCTCGTGAGTGACCGTCGGGGAAGATGCGCTCCCCTGGAAGGAAGGTCTTGGTGATCACACGACGCGTATCGGGGGCGAAGCGCACCGTTGTTCGGGTGACGGGGATTGGATTCATATAGTGAGTCGCTCGCCTCTGACCGGCCGCGTCGTTCGTTGAGTATGGAACGCGAAATCAGAGGCTAGGGGATTGGAGCGCTCAGTTCACGGATCCAGCGACCCGGTCCATCCCGGTTCGACCGATCAGTTCTGCTTGCTGAAGCACCGCGAGGGCAGCCAAGGTCGACTCGGCTCCCCGGTTCAGGTTGATGTGGTCGGCACTCAAGCCATCTCCGCACGCCCCGGTGAGCGGGTCGTAGAGCACTTTCCCGGCATCGTTTGCACCCATGAGCCAGCGAGCCGCTTTCTCGACACGATCTTTCCATCGATCGTCCCCGGTCAGCGACCAGGCACGGCTGCATGCATCGGCCATGGCTGCTGATTCCACCGGCTGCTGATCGAATCCTGGCCGTGGTTCGCCCGGTGCCCACCCGCCAACCGGCGTGAAGCTGAAGTGATCGTCGGCTGTCTCAGTGGCCACGAGCCATTCGAGGAGTCGAAGGCCCGAGTCGACGAGGCCATCGTCGGGGAGGAGCGCCCCAGCGGCCAGGAGGGCCTCCGGGATGCGAGCGTTGTCGTAGGCGAGACGCTCTTCCGGCCACGGCCAGTGTGGATCGTCGCGTACGAAGAGGTGATCGGGACACTGCTCCAGGACATGGTGAGCGTGACCATGGTCGGGCGACGAGAGCAGTACTTCGGCCGCACCCAGCACAGCGAAGGCGTTGGCGCGCGGAGAGGAAGATCGAAAACCTCGTTGCTCTTCGAACATGTCCAGGCCGACGGCTCGCATCCAGGCCGCTGGACCGCTGCGGGCGACGGACCCCAGTGCCCAGATCGTCCTGCCCTGAGAGTCGTCCGATCCGATCTCATCCACCCAGGTCCCCGTGGAGCTTCGCCGGTTGTGAAAGCCGCCGTCGGGTAGTCGAGCGTGCTGAAGGAACCGCAGATAGACCTCGGTGAGCTCGATGAGCTCGGGGCACGGATCCTGCAGGCGGCTCATGACGATGAGCGCTCGAGCGTTGTCATCCGTGCAGTATCCGTGCTCTGTACGCGGGACGGTGAAGCGAGCGTGCTCCCACAGACCTCGACGATCGGTCATCCGGCGGAGATGGTCGAAGCGGGGCTTCGGAAGTGGGCTCGCCTGGTACTGGCCGGGCTGTGGCCTCGATCGACCGGGGCCTTCCAGTACGCCAGACTGTGTTGGCCGGGCCTTAGCTGACCTTGGCGAAGACATCCGGGTCGTCCTGTGGCCGTGTGGCAGTTGCGAGCATTCGGGCAGCTCGATGCTGAGTGATCAGTTTCGTCATCATGCGGTCGTATCGACGTCCGATTGCCGGCCAGTACAGGTTCGAGCCGAGCAGTCGTGCCTTCTCTGCCATCCGGGCGGCCGACGACGGATCGCCGAGAACTGTGCGGAGGGCTGCCGAGAGCGCGACTGAATCATCATGTGGGATGACGATTCCCGCACCAGTGGCGAGGAGCTCTACGGCGTGGGGGAAAGCCGTGGCGACGACCGGCTTGCCTGCCGCGATGGCTTCCACGAGAACTCCTGAGGTGACCTGCTCGGTGGATTCATAGGGCAGTACGACGAGATCGGCTCGACGGATAGCGATGGTCAGGGCGTCGTTGTCGAGGTACCGGCAGCCGAACTCGACGACATCGTCGAGTCCACGATCGTGGACCCGGGCGACGAGGCTCTCGAGGTAGGCATCGCCTTGTGATGCCCTGACCTTGGGATGTGTTTGACCCAGGATGAGGTAACGAGGGAGTGGGCGAAGATCTCGAAGGCCGACGAAGGCGTCGATGGCCGTCTCGAGCCCCTTGCCTGGCCCGATGAGGCCCCAGGTGAGGACGGTCGGACGGGGCCCGTTCGCCAGGGACGGACCCCCGAGGCTTTCGCTTGCACCGTGTGGAACCACGCGGATCTTCGCTGGGTCGACGCCGTACCCGTCGACGATTCGCCGGTTCGCTGCATCGCTCATGACGATCGTCCGTTCGGCCAGGCTCACGACCTCTTCGAGGATCATCCGCTGTCTCGATGTAGGTCGGCTCAGCACGGTGTGCAAGGTCGCCATCGTGGGGACTTCGATGTCGGACAGGAGATCGATGACCTCGCTGCCGTCGGGTCCCCCGAAGATCCCGTACTCGTGCTGCACGACCACGCCGTTGAAGGAGTTGAGCGCGTCGATGGCGCCCAGAAGTGAGGAGCGGTCGCCGTTGAAGTGTTCATACACGACTTCCGGCCTCGACTCTTCAGAGTGGCCGTCCACCAAACGCACGACACCCAACCCGTGGTCTGAGCCACGCCCGGCTGCGATGGCGCCGCGCAGGGCGGCCGTGAAAGTTGCGAGTCCGCAGGATGTAGGCGGATAGGTACTCACGAATGCGATCGAGGGATGCTCAATGTTGCGTTTCATCAGAAATCCATGCTCCCAGCCTTCGCCTGTGACGTTGATTGGTTGCCTCGGCAGTATCTGCTCGTGTCAGCGGAGACATCGATCATGGGACTCCGCGAGGATGATGAGAAGCCGAGCGATGGGCTGCCTTCCTTGAGAAGCTTACCTGCCGTGCAGGCTACGAGGGCAGTAACATCGAGCGGGATGGACGTGTATGGCGTCGGGCGGGAACCGCATTCTGTGGGCTCACTGCGGCGAATAGCGGACGAGTAACCCTGGGTATGCGGCGGCGGGGTGGGTGGTGGATCTGCCCGGATTCGAACCAGGGACCTCATCCTTATCAGGGATGATCAGGGGGTGCGGCTGTACCTACGAAATCGGCGGAAACCCTTGTGGCACAAGGGGAACCAGTTCTCATTGGTTTGCACCATCTCGCGTTGTTTTTCGCTCTCTTGTGCACGCGATGTGCACGCGGGCTACTTCCGACCGTGCTGAGGAGGTGTGACCGTGTACTCGAGGAGGGTTGCCTGGGAGTTGAGCAGCGGTAGTTCGACACCTCTTAACTTCTATCCCGAAAGTACCCCCACGGAAGGTAGATGCGGGTATGATGTTAAGTAAAGAGAGTGAGACGATGGCAAAGAACACCTCCATTGCGCGCCCTGTCCCGCCTTGGGCTGCGGGCCTTGTGGCCCGCCTCTCTCAGGACCGCCCGGCGGTGGTCACCCGGGAGGACCTCGCCCGCTATCTCGCCGAGCTGGGGAGCACTCGGAGCGTGGACGACACGGCGTCAGACCTTCAGCAGCTCGGTTGGCTGTCGACGCTTCACCTCAAGGGTGTGTGGGCTTTCGTGCCGGCGGGGGAAGACCGACCCTCCGACCCCTACCTCGATCTGCGGGGATGGCAGGCTCGCGAACCCGACGCTGTGTTCACTCTTGCCGGTGAGGCCGCGGCGTGGCACCTTGGCTATGTCGCCCGAGCCTTTGGTGGCCCTCTGGCGATCTGGCTTCCCACAAAGGCAAGGGTTCCGCATGGACTTCGTCCCCATGTCTCGGTGGTGCGCATTTCGTGGTCTCGGGAGGACGCTCAACGGCTTGGTCCCACGACAGCCCTGCTCCGCGGGAAGGGACTCGACCTCACCGGGTGGGCGAGCGGCCTTCCTGCATTCGGGCCCGAAGCGCTGATCGTGCAGCTCGCTTCGCGGCCTCGGTCGTTTCGAGTATGGGCCGACCTCATCGCGCATCTCGACGTTCTCGTCACAGATTGTGATCTTCAACGGTTGGCCGATCTCCTGTTCGAACAGTCAGCGTCTGCGTGGCAGCGTGCCGCGTACCTCCTCGATCGTGGAGGGCGTGGGGACGACGCGCGTACTCTCCTCGGCAAGCGGCCGAAGGACCGTATGCCCGTTGTGTCATTCGGTGACGGTCCGACAACGGTGTGGTCACCCGACTTCCGGGTCAACGACAGGCTCGTCGCTCCGCTCCAAGAGCAGCTCGGAAAGGCGTAATGCCCGGACCCACGTTGACCGAGGCACTTGTACGTCTGCACGGCGCCGGTCGAGCGGACACGTACGGCGCCGCCCTGCTCGACATTGCGCAGGACCACCTGCTCTGGCTACTTGTCGAACTAGGACTTCTCGATGGCGACTCATTGATCCTCAAGGGCGGCACGTCGCTGCGCAAATGTCGGCTCGGCAACTCCGGCCGGTTCTCGACGGACCTGGACTTCGTTGCACCCGATGACGATACGGTTCTCGACGTGTGTGAAGCGATCGATGGTGCTTCTGTCTCAGGCTTCCATTTCTCGTTGTTCTCGACCCGCGGTGACGGCCGACACTGGTCCCTCCAGGTAACGCATCCACAGCTCGGCCAGCCCGATGTCGTGGCATCCGTCGAGTTCGCTCGCCGCCCACTCGTGCTCGCCCCCGAAGCTCTCGGATTCGTCGTGGTTCCCGTTCACCGTGCCTACGAGATCGAGTTGCCGACGCTGCCGGTGATCTCGGCTCCTGAGGCGACCGCCGAGAAGCTCGCCCGTTACCGCCGGGTTTCCCTCGGTCGCGACGTATACGATCTGGCCCAGTTCGCCGGCAGGCCGGTCGATGAACGCCTGGTCCGGCGGCTCTGGGTTCTCAAGGTGTGGGGCGATGTCGTCGACGACGGACGCGGCTCGGGCCCTCTCGATCCGTCCGATGTGTTGGACACCAGGGCCGAGAGAGACTTCGCCCCCGAGTCGATCGGCAAGCTCACCCAGCCGGTCGATGTCGTGGCATGGGAGCGACGTGTGCGCGGTCGCTTCGGCTTCCTCGCGGATCTCGACGACATCGAGCTGCGCTGGGCGCAGTGCGATCCGCGCCACAGAGCCGAGATCAATGACGCTCTCCGGTCGGGCGGCTTCGCCTGAGGACAGGATGGAATCGTGCATGGCAAGAACGACCAGGGAACACAGCGATAGCGATGACGGCCTGCTCAGACGAGATTGTTCGGGTCGTCACCGGGGCCAGAACTCCTGTCGTTCCAGTCGATTAGGTCCATCTCCGACGACCAGGACAACCCGTGGACGGTATTCGCGGCAGAGGTCTCCCCCCGGGATCTCCACCGCGAATAGGTTGGCTCGTGGGGGTCTCAGCAGCCACTAGCTTCCCATTGTCCAACGACCCAACCTGTGTCCGCTTCGCTCACGTTGACGAGGGTCACTACCGAGCTGTCATCGCCTTCATAGAACTTGCCGAAGCTAGTTGATCCGTCGGGGAGACTCAGTTCAACGTAGCCGGATTGAGCGAGTCCCGGAGTACCAGGGATAGTTCGGTTTTCGACCAGGAAGGCTCGAAGAGCATCTTCTGCTGACGGGTATGCGTTTGTATCCGTCCCCACACCGATCACATTGGGCTTTGAAGTGCCGCCCCCCTGGCACATCACGATGGGTGGCAGGGACTCGACGGATGTGCGACTCATGACAAGGGCGGTGGGGTCTTCCGAAACGATCGTTTCGATTCCACTGTCGGAGGGAACGGTCACTGTCGTTGTGACTTCGACGGTAGTCGACGGGGAGGTTGCACCCGCGCCGGGAGCCCGGGACTCGACTTCGCTACCGACCAACAGTGCCGTCCCTCCGAAGGTACCGAGTACCAACGCCACAGCCGCAGCGCCTGCCAAGGCCCGTCGCTGATGGACACGGCGGCTGATTGTCGATGCCGGTCGGGCATCAACGTGATCGACGTGGCTGCGTGCCTCGTCACTGGCTTGGGTCAGGCGGTCTTCGAGTGTTCTCATGGTCGGTCTCCCTCGGTGAAGTGAGCGTTGAGCGTCTTCTTCGCCCGCTGTAGGTGGGTCTTGACGGTGTTCTGTGAACAGTCGAGAATGCGGGCAATGTCGGCGATGGAGCTGCGGTCGTAGTACCGCAGTGCGATCGCCTGGGCCTGGCGGGTCGGGAGTCTTCGCACTGCAGCCCAGGTTGCCACGGCATCAGGTGACATCTCGGGAACGACAAGACCCGACCCGCCGAAGCGAATGAGCGCCTTCGCTTCCGCTGTCCTACGCCGGATCGTGGACACGGAGTTGTTGGACACGACACGACGAACCCATGCGCCGGGGTTGTCATACGCCCCGACGGTGTCCCACTGCTTGTAGGCGGTGAGAAAGGCATCTTGTGCCAGGTCATCAGCACCGGAACGGCTTCCGGAAAGCACGAATGCAAGCCCGACGACGGGTCTGTGTTCTCGTGCGTAGAAGGACTCGAAGTCCTCGTGGAGGGAAACGGCAGGTATCACCGGTTCCTCTTGCGTGACCACCACTGGATCGACCTCCATGTTCTCCATTCTCACTGAGTAACACGAACAAGGCCACCCAAACGGGTGACACGGAACGAGAACTCCTCGCCTGTGGTTGCCAGGATGACAGGCAGTCACATCCGGTGTCACTCGTCGTCTGGTCTTTGTTCTGGACGCCCGTGGCAGCGCTTGTACTAGAGACCTGACCCACATGGGCAACGTTGGTTGCGACCGATCTTCACGTCTGCCACGGTGGCTTGACGCAAGACCTTCGAAATGAGCTCGACTCGTTGTTCCCGGGCGTCGAGTTCGCCCTCCCGCAGACGTAGCCGGTCGTCCCAGCCTTGGAGCCGCTCATCGGTGGCGGCGATCTGGGTTTCTCGGGCTGTGATCTCGCGTTCCAGGATTGCGAGCTTCTCGGAGGCTCGTTGGGCGAGTATCGGAGGATCGTCGCCTACGAACTCACCGAAGACGCCCAGCAGCTCTGCGTCCATCAGCGCTGCGACGGCTCGACCCATCGAGATTCCGGCAGCTTCGCAGTACCGTTTCCATGTTGCCCAGTGGGTTGCTGACCTGGATGCAGCCGGGTACGCGCCGGCAACTGTGCGCAAGGCGTATCAACTTCTCGCTGCAGCAATGGACGCGGCCGTGGAATCCGGGCTCATCGGCCGTTCTCCCTGCCGAGGGGTGAAGCTACCGAAGTTGGAGACCGTCTCCACCATCCGGTATCTGGAGCCGGCTGAGATCAACGTTCTTGCGGACGCAATCGACTCCCGGTACTCGGCAATGGTCCTGGCTGCTGCCTACACGGGACTCCGTTTCAGTGAGCTGAGGGCACTCCGAGTGGACCGCTTCGACGCCCTTCGGCGCACAATCCGGGTGAGTACATCACTCGTTGAGAGCGGAGGCGAGTTCTTCTTCGAGAAGCCCAAGTCCGAAGCTTCACGCCGCACCGTTCGCGTACCGGTCTTCCTCGTCGATGTCCTGGCCGCCCATCTCGCAAGGTACGCAGACGACTCCGGTCTCATCTTCTCTGCCCCAACCGGTGGGCCGATCTGGAGGAGCAACTTCAGGCGCCGGGTCTGGTTGCCTGCCGTCGAGGCGTCCGTCGGCCAGCCCTGTACCTTCCACGACCTGAGGCATTCACATGCTGCCATCTTGATCGCCCAGGGAGAGCATCCGAAGGTCATCCAGGAACGGCTCGGTCACGCGTCGATCAAGACGACCCTCGACACGTACGGGCACCTCTTCGAGGGCTTGGACGAGGCCGCCACAGACCGTCTCGAGGCGACCTACGCCGCTGCTGATGTGCACGCGATGTGCACACGAGAGGATTCAGAGGTCATCGCTCTGGCTGCCGAATAGACAGAAACCCTTGCGCCACAAGGGGTTTCATGGGTGGGCCTACCTGGATTTGAACCTAAGGCGCCGCGT
>CAYLVM010000001.1:48548-119320 GCA_964387145.1 uncultured Acidimicrobiaceae bacterium | reverse complement strand
CGGTAGCCTGTCGTCCATGGCCGAGATCAGCAAACTCGAGATCGCACGGAACTGGTTACCGCGGTACACCGGGATGCCGATCGACGACTTCGGTGACTACATCCTGCTCACCAACTTCCGCAACTACGTCGAGAAATTCGCAGAGCGCTGTGGATGTGACATCGTCGGGGAGGACCGGCCGATGCAGGCCGCCACCAACAGGGATGGCTTGACGATCGTCAACTTCGGGATCGGTACCGCAAGTGCCGCTACGATCATGGATCTTCTCGTCGCCAGGAGTCCCAAGGGCGTGCTGTTCCTCGGAAAGTGTGGGGGACTCAAGCGCTCGACCGAGATCGGGCATTTCATCCTCCCGGTCGCAGCGATTCGCGGCGAGGGGACGAGCAACGAGTACTTCCCTCCCGAGGTCCCGGCCCTCCCGTCGTTCAAGCTCCACAAGTTCGTGTCCGACAAGGTCCTCGAGCGGCACCTCGACTACCGCACGGGCGTCGTCTACACCACCAACCGCCGGGTGTGGGAACACGACGACGCCTTCCTTGCACGCCTCAAGTCGATGAGTGTCATCGCGATCGACATGGAGACGGCGACGATCTTCATGGTCGGCCACTACAACCAGATCGCGCGCGGTGCGCTCCTTCTCGTCTCGGACGTCCCGCTCACGCCCGAAGGCATCAAGACGGAAGAGAGCGACGCCGGGGTGACACGGGACTGGGTCGACGCCCATCTCGAGATCGGCATCGAAGCGATGACCGAGATCGCCGACCAGGGCGAACCGATCAAGCACTTCAGGTTCTGAACGGAGGCCACGGCACTGTTCGACCTCGATGCGGCTCTTTCCGACATGACGTGGGTTTCGGGGGATGGGGATCGCCCAGCCGTGTGGCACCGTTACCATCCCGTCTTACCCGATACTGGTGAACGATGACCTGGACCCCCGACAGTTGGCGCACCAAGCCCGTCGAACAACAACCCATCTACCCCGACCCGGGGGAACTCGAAGCCGCGGAGAAGGAGATCGCAGGCTCCCCTCCGCTCGTGTTCGCAGGTGAGGCCCGACGTCTTCGCAAACAGCTTCGACAGGTCGCCAAGGGTGAAGCGTTCCTCCTCCAGGGAGGGGACTGCGCCGAGTCGTTCGCGGAGTTCCACGTTGACACGATCAGGGACACGTTCAAGGTGATGCTCCAGATGTCTGTGGTCCTGACCTACGGTGCGGCCCTCCCCGTCGTCAAGGTCGGGCGGATGGCCGGGCAGTTCGCCAAGCCGAGATCGTCCGACTTCGAGATCAACGGGGATGTGAAACTCCCGAGCTACCGGGGTGACATCGTCAACGGCATCGAGTTCGAGGAAGGCGCACGGATACCCGACCCTCAGCGACTCATCAAGGCCTACCACCAATCGGCACTCACACTCAACCTCCTGCGTGCCTTCGCACAGGGAGGCATGGCCAACCTCGAACAGGTCCACAGATGGAACCTCGAGTTCGTCGACGACACCGAGCACCACGCCCGCTATGAAGCCCTCGCATCCGAACTTGACCAGACACTTGGATTCATGCGTGCGATCGGTCTGACACCGGACACGACCCGCCAACTCCGAGAAACAGACTTCTACACCAGTCACGAGGCCCTCCTTCCCGGCTACGAACAGGCGCTGATTCGCAACGACAGCCTCACGGGGGACTGGTACGCGTGCTCGGCCCACCTGCTGTGGATCGGCGACCGTACCCGCCAGATCGATGGTGCACACGTCGAACTGCTCCGCGGTGTTCACAACCCGATCGGCCTCAAGTGCGGCCCCACCATGACCCCGGACGAACTCGTCGAACTCATCTCCGTACTCGACCCCGACAACGACCCTGGGAGGTTGACCCTGATCACCCGCCACGGCGCCGACGGCATTGCAGAGCACCTCCCGCCACTCATCGAAGTGGTCGAACGCGAGGGGTTCGACGTTGTGTGGTCGTGCGACCCGATGCACGGCAACACCATCGTGTCGTCGACGGGGTACAAGACCCGTCCCGTCGCACGGGTTGCCTCCGAGGTGCAACAGTTCTTCGAGATCCACCGTTCATACGGAACACACCCGGGCGGCGTCCACTTCGAGATGACGGGCCAGAACGTCACCGAGTGCACCGGAGGGTCGGTGAACGTTGCCGAGGAGAACCTTTCCGACCGCTACCACACGCACTGTGACCCGCGACTCAACGCGGATCAGGCCCTCGAACTCGCGTTCGTGATCGCCGAAGAGCTCAAGGTCGCACGGCGCTGACGCCGAGCATCCTCACAACAGGATCGGCAGGGTCGTGAGGATGATGATCCCCGCGACGAGGATGATCATGCCGAACGTCATGACGATGACCCGGTTACGCCACTTGATGAGCTTGGAGCTGACACCTGCGAAGAACAGCACGGAAGCGAACAGCACCATCGTGAGCACGTAGTTGTCGCCGTTCTGGTTCGCTGCGCGCGCCGCAACGGCCTTCTCATCGGCGAGGTTCGCCAACTCGATCGCCTTGACCTGCTCCGCAACGACGTACTCCTCCATCGCGAACGGGGTCTTGGGCGCCTCGTCGTTCCCGATCGGACCGGTCGCCAGCCAAGCATCGACGGCAGGAAGGAACTCGTCGCGGAACCGCTTGTAGAGGAATCCGGACACGGTTCCATCCGTGGGCGTGTAGTCGGCGCCGGTCACGAGAACGACCTCGCCGGCCTTCATCTCCTCGCTCAGTGCAGTGACCCAGTCGATATACATGGCAACGTCGATCTGGACCAGCTGCCCGCCCCGGGTATCTGCCCGCGTCGACTCGGTACGTGCTGCGCCGGCCTCCGAGAAGTTGATGGCCTGTGTGCCGCCCCACTTACCTGCTTGAAACGCGGACCACGCCGTCAGGACCGTTGCGATCGCAAGAGCGATCGTGGCGATCAATTCGATCCGATCGCTTGCACCGAACATGCCAGACGGGTCGGTGTACTCGGTTAGGTTGTCCGGTCCATCGTGTTGAGTCATGGCGGGCACTCTAACTCGACGCCGGCACGTTCATCCCGTGTCGCTGAGAAGGGGAGAGGGCATCAGATGACGCTCCAGCACTTTCCAGACCGACGGGTGCGCGAGTTCGTACCGCATCGAACGCAACGTGGTGAGGAACGCAGGGATCGCAGCTCCGACGGACATGGGATTGGGTCTGGCGATGTCGAGAACACGTTCGTCTGGTCGCAGAACAAGGATCTCGGTGTCTGGCCACGCGTCGCGAATCTTCGCGAGCTCTGATGCAAGAGCCGTCCGACCGGCGCGGTCGAAGACGTCTTCGAAGAAGCTGCCGTGCTTGCGGGGTGTCGTCGCTGCGAGCGGTGCAACGACGAGAACCAGGTCGAGTGGTTCCTCGTTGGCAAGGAGCAGGTCGGCCGACGTTCCCGACGCGAGGCCACCATCGGCGTACCAACGGCCGTCGATCAGGACCGGTTCGTACACGAAGGGAACGGCACTCGAGCCGGCGACGGCCTCGGCAAGGCCGACGTCGGGTGCGATCTCCGTTCCAAAGGGCATTCGCTGTCTCGCCTCGAGGTCGTACGCGACGATGACGGTCGGCTTGTCCGGCCACGAAGTCGCGAGATCACCTGCCATGTCTTTCACCCAGTCGATCAGCCCGTCGGTGCGGTACAGACCGGGACTTCCGAGCGTCACATACAGGTTCGGCTTGCGAAGCGCCGGGAGAAGGCCCTTCTTGATCCAACGAACCGCGCCCCGTGGCGCCCCTCTGCGGTAGAGGTACCCGTCGAGCCACTCGTGGATCTCCTCCTGAGTCTCCCCGGTACCTGCGAACGTATCGAGATGGAGAGCATCGGCACGGATCATCGCAGCAACGAAGGCACCCGAAGACGTGCCGACGATGACGTCGGCATCGTTCGGATTCCATCCGGTCGCCATCTCGATGGCGAGCAGCGTCCCGAAGTGGAACGCCGCGCCGGTGATACCGCCACCACCTAGTACGAGTCCTACCGTGCTCACACCCACGAGGATATCGCCTTGCCCAGACCTGTCGGAGGCACCGCCCACCACCGTCTGGTTCCTAAGGTGATGACATGCATCGAGACCCAGCCATAGACACGTTCCTCACGACGCTCAGTGAGCAGGACGGACATGCACCCTTGAGCGATGCCAAGCTCGCAGCGCTCGGTGAACCCGATACGTCGGTCGTGATCGCCGAGCAGGACCGCGTCGTAGCGGTCGCTGCATGCGCCCGCCACCGACAGACCGATGGAACGGTCCGCTTCGCGATCGAGACTGCCGTGGAACCATCGATGCGGTTCCACGAGTTCGAGGCTGCTGTCCTGGACTCCGCAATGGCACTCGTACCCGACCGCTCGGCGCTGTCGATCTGGTCGAACCGTCCGTCCCTCGACCGCGCGGTCGAATCGATGGGGTGGATCGAGGCGAGGTCCCTCCTGTTCATGGCGGTCGATCGTCCCACATCCGGCTCCCGAGACGATGAATTGCTGCAGAGGCTCCGCACCTTCACCGAAGCGGACATCGCAGGGCTCGTAGCAGCCAACCGTCGGGCGTTCGCCGATCACCGGGAAGCGGCATCTCTCGGTGAGGATGATGTCGCCCGGATGATGAAGGAACCCTGGTTCGACCCCGAAGGCATCTTCTTGCTCTCCGACCCGGAGAGGATCATCGGGTTCTGCTGGACCCGCATACACGACAACGGTGATGGCGAGATCTACCGGATCGGCGTCGTGCCCGATCACAGCGGAACCGGTGCAGGGAGGGTTCTGCTTCTGGCAGGATTGGCTCATCTCACCGGGAAAGACAGTGTGCAGCGATGCGTGTTGTGGGTCGATGGGTCCAACGAACGTGCCATCAGCCTCTATCGGTCGGTGGGGATGCAGACAGAGCGTACGATCCGAGAGTTCGAGCAGCGTTGACTCAGCCGAAGCGCTGACCACACGTTGGGCAGTTTCTGTCAGACTCTCGTGTTGCGGCCTGACACCACGGGCATGGAAGGTCGCTCGAATCCTCGAGTGCAGCGAATTGGAAACCGGCCCGGTTCTCAGCGATGGTCCGTCTTCCCCCCAGTGCAAGCAGGGCAACGGTAACGAACAGCGCAACGAGTGCCATCTCCAGCATCACGGTCCCTTCGTCGGATGCTGCAATGTAGGGTCAGAGCGCGAAAAACTGCGGTATTTCCGGTCAACTCGCTCCGAGAACGGCCCTGTTGAACTCGTCGACGAGAACCGGGGGAACACCTGCGGGTCCTGAGGACAAGTTCCTCTCGGCGATCCGTACGAGGGTCTGCGCCGCGTGATAGACGATCCAACGGTCCAGTTGGATGTCGCCGATCGTACGACCGTACCCGGCAAAGACCGCAGCCGCAGCAGTCGGCCCGGCGTGCATTCCTATCGACCACGCCGTACGGGACACATCCCATTCGGGAGGAGCGAGCGTTGCCCACTCCCAGTCGATCAGGGTGACGGTCCCGTCGTCATCGACGATGAAGTTCCTCGTTGTTGGGTCTGTGTGGGCGATCGTAGGCTCCGACGCGTATGGCGGTTTCACGTCGAGGGCGGTCCTGATGATGTCTGCCGGCACACCGACGCGGCCTCGATAGCGGTCGAGTCGACGGAGCGTTGCAGAGAAGTCCACAGCGATCCACTCCTGATCGATACCACGGGCGAGATTCGAGAACGTGGAGGCGTCCAAAGCGTGGATCTCCGCGAGGATCGACCCGGCGCTGCGGGCGAGGCCGGGGTTCTCAGGAAGGCTCTGGAGGTTCCACTTCCCCGCGTCCTCGAACAGGATCCACGAGAGGGTTGCCTCGGAGCCTTTGTCGATCACCCTGGGAAGACGATCAACGTCTGCGAGGGCATCGAGGGCGTGGCCCTCTCTCCGGCGACGCGCATCGGACCCGTACACCTTGAGCACGACGCTGCGCTCTGGCCTCCATATGCGGAATACCTGGTTGGCGCTGATCAGGGGAGTAGACGCCGTCAACTCTTGGATGGTTCCCCCCGTAGCCATCTTCTCGGCAAGAATCTTCGGTTGCACGTCTGGCCCCCATACGTCGCAACCTGCATTGTGACATATTCGGGGGACAGACGAGAGCGCGCTGTGGGTACCCTTGTCCTTCCGCAAGCACAGAAGGCAGGAACCGTGTCGATACGCATCACACTCCCCGACGGGTCGCAGAGGGAGTACCACGACGGTGTCACCGGGTTCGAGATCGCATCGGACATCGGACCAAGACTTGCCAAAGCTGCAGTTGCCGTCACCGTCGACAGCGCGATGTATGACTTGCACCGTTCGATCGACCACGACGCCGCCGTTTCGATCGTCACCGAGAACACGGAGGCAGGACGCCACGTGATCCGCCACTCGGCAGCACACATCATGGCTCAGGCGGTCCTCGACCTGTTTCCGGGCGCGACCTACGCCATCGGTCCTGCGATCCAGGACGGGTTCTACTACGACTTCCAGGTCGAGCGCCCCTTCACACCGGAGGATCTCGCGCGCATCGAAGAGAAGATGGCCGAGATCGTCGCCGCCGATCAGCAGTTCGAGCGTGGCGAGTTGCCCATTGCGGACGCACTGTCGGTGTTCGCAGAGCATCCGTTCAAGTACGAGATCATCCAGGGTGTCGATGCCGGAGAGGGCGTCGACAGCGACCACGTCAGCACATACAGGAACGCCGAGTTCCTCGACCTCTGCAGGGGTCCACACCTTCCCTCGACCGGCAGACTCAAGGCGTTCCGCCTGATGCGGTCCGCCGGTGCCTACTGGCGCGGCGACGAGAACAAGCCACAACTCCAGCGCATCTACGGCACCGCCTGGGAGTCGAAGAAGGCGCTCGACGCCTACATGCTCCAGCTCGAGCAGGCGGCGCTGCGCGATCACCGCAAGCTCGGCAACGAGCTGGATCTCTTCTCGTTCCCTCCCGAGCTCGGAAGCGGTCTCGCCGTCTGGCATCCTCTCGGAGGCATACTGCGCCGAGAGATCGAGGACTACTCGCGTCGTACGCACCGCAACCATGGCTACGAGTATGTCGTGACTCCGCACGTTGCCAAAGCCGACCTGTGGGAGACCTCAGGCCACCTCGACTACTACCGCGACGGCATGTACCCGGTGATGGAACTCGATGGGGGAGAGGGCAAGCCCGGCCAGGAGTACTTCGTCAAGCCCATGAACTGTCCGTTCCACATCCTCATCTATCGGTCGAGGAGCCGCTCGTACCGCGAGCTTCCCCTGCGGCTCTTCGAACTTGGGACCGTGTACCGCTACGAGCGAAGCGGCGTACTGCACGGCTTGATGCGTGCTCGTGGTTTCACCCAGGACGACAGTCACATCTTTACCACGGAAGAGGATCTCGCAGATGAACTCAAGAATCTCCTCGACTTCGTGCTGATGGTGCTGCGCGACTTCGGGTTCGATGAGTTCGAAGCAGACCTCTCCACACGTCCAGAGAAGTACGTTGGAGACGTGGATCTGTGGAAGAAGGCGGAGCAGTATCTCGCGTCCTCACTCGAAGCCGCAGATCTCCCGTATCAACTCGCACCAGGGGAGGGGGCGTTCTACGGCCCCAAGATCGATATCCACATCAAGGATGCGATCGGCAGGCGGTGGCAGCTCAGCACGATCCAGGTCGACTTCGCCCAGCCGGAGAACTTCGATCTCGAGTACGCCACGAGTGAGAACACGAGAAGACGGCCCGTCATGATCCACCGGGCGCTCCTCGGTTCGATCGAACGGTTTGTCGGCATCCTCGTCGAGCACTACGCCGGTGCGTTCCCCATGTGGCTGGCTCCCGTACAGGCGACCGTCATACCTGTCGCCGACCGGCATCAGGACTACGCCGATTCCGTCGGGACTGCGCTCATCGACCGTGGCGTTCGGGTACATGTGGATGGTGCCGACGAAACGGTCGGAGAGAAGATTCGCAGAGCGATCACCCAGAAGCACCCGGCTGTGATCGTTGTCGGGGACAAGGACGTCGATGCCGGTACCGTGGGGCTTCGCCTCCGCGGTGAGGAACACGAACAGAGGGGGATCGCGCTGGGCGATGCTGTCGAGACACTCGCCGACATGGCGCGGCCTCCGCGGTGATACGACCGGCATCGATGGCATCAGCACACCGGTAGTCTGCCCGACGCAAGGCCTGTTCCGGCCGTTGACGCACTTGGAGGAAGATCATGAAGACACTCGTCAACGCCCTCGCGGCCGCAGTGAGACGGGCTCCATGGGTGGTGATCGCTTTGACGATCGTCATCACCGTCATCCTCGGTTCCTTCGCTGGCAAGTATCTGCCATCTGCCGACCAGAACGAGTCGTTCGCCCCCGATGCTCCCGAACTCGCAGCGGGATCTGAGATAGCCCAGACGTTCGGCGCGGTGTCACGGATACAGGTGCTGACCTCGAGCACCACGGGGGACGTCATCACGCTCGATGGGTTACAAGCGGTGATCGCGCTCGAGGAGTCGATACGCGGCAGCGACGCCGGCGACATCCTCATCGACCTTCCACAGTCACCAGCCATCGTCACCTTCATGGCACCGGTTCAGTTCGCCATCGAAGGTGGCGCACCGATGCCGACATCGGACGCCGAAGTCAAAGCCCTCTACACGGCCGGTCTGTCGATGATGCCGGCCGAGTTCACATCCTTCCTCACAGCGCTCGTGTCCGACGACGCCGACCTCGAAGCGGCGACCGCCGAACTCGGCTTGAGTGCGGTCTCGTACGAGTCGAGCGACAACTTCGATGAAGCTGCTGTGGCAGCCGGGAGCATCTCGGACGCCATCGTGTCGGCGCCGACACCGAGCACCATCACGAACGAGGCGTTCAGCCTCGAACTGATCTTCGCTGCAGGCGACGACTTCCAGACCGAGATCCTGCGGCTCTTCGCATCGGCAGGACTGATCATCTTCCTCGTCCTCGCGATCATCTTCCTCGTCAAGCCATCCGCGGTGAAAGATCGGGCGCTCTACATCGCCGGCATCGTGCTGATGCTGGCAGGGTTGAGTATCGCTCTCGCGCCGAGCCTGGCACTGGTGATCCCCGGCGTCTTCCCGCAGTCGTGGGCGGACGCCGATCTCGGGCCCATCCTGTTGACCGCGGCTCTGTTCTACCTTGCCGCATTCATCCTCTGGGCGGTCGGCAGCGGGAAGCTTCGAAGAACGACCTCCGATACGTTGGTCACGATGCTGACCATCGGGTTCGCCATACAGTGGATGAACGGGTATGGATATCTCCGGTTCGAGAGCCAGTCCCAGATGGTCCAGATCCTTCCCATCCTGCTCATCGGCCTCGGTGTCGACTACGCCATCCATATGAACACCCGTTACCGCCAGGAGCTCGTTTCCGGCCGGTCCGTCGACGAATCGATCTCGACCGCGATCCGCACCGTCGGTATCGCCCTCGTGCTCGCCACACTCACGGCAGCCGTCGGATTCCTGACGAACATCACGAACGACATTCCCGCCCTTGCAGAGTTCGGTGAGCTCGCTGCGGTCGGCATCAGCGTGTCCTTCCTGCTGATGCTCACGTTCGTGCCGGCTGTGCGCGAAGTCCTCGACCGTCGAGCGGAGCGAAACGACCGGCTCGAGACCGAGGGGATGGAAGCGGGAGAAGCCAGGATCCTACCGAACCTCATCGGACGAACATCGATCCTGCCGAGGAAGATGGCGGTCGCGACCGTGATCGTCTCCCTCCTTCTCACAGGACTCGGTGCCTACGGGATGACCGGGTTGTCGACTCAGTTCTCCTTCCTCGACTTCGTACCGACGACTTCTCCGCTGCGTGATACTGCCATCACGCTCACGGAGCGATTCGACTTCCCTGAGACGACATCGGTACTTGTCACAGGAGAGGTTGCCACGGGGGAGGCCTGGAACGCCATGCTGTCCTCCTACTCGGACAGTGTCGAGGTCCCTTCGCTCCAGACGGTTGAGACCGACCAAGGGATCTTCGCGACGGGGAACTCCTTCACATCGGTCATGCTGCGCTATCTCAACCCGGAATCGGAGATGCTCGACCAAGAGCTCTTTGCCACGGCGATCGGGCTCGGGTTCGGGCTTGGAGGAGCCTTCCCTGCGTCGGCCGACCTCACACCGCTGTACGACGCTGCGTTCGAGAAGTACCCCCTCGAGATCGCTGCAGTGCTTGCATCCACGGACGGTGGCTACGACGCAGCACTCTTCAACTTCGACACAACCGCAGGCGACACAGGAGCGGCGGAGCTTGCCAAGGGCCTCAACGAGGCCTTCGAGCCTGCCAGGGCTGCTGGCCTCGGTGCTGTTGCCACCTCGAGCGCGATCATCAGCGCGCTCGTCGTCAACACGCTGCGTGACTCACAGGTGTCGTCTCTCCTCCTGACGATGGGCGCAGCCCTTCTGTTGCTCATGATCAACTTCTGGTTCGAGTCCCGCCGCCCAATGCTCGGACTCATCACGACCCTCCCGGTTGCGATCGTCGTCATATGGGTGTTCGGACTCATGGCCGCGTTCGGCATCCCGTTCGGCCCGGTCACCGCCACCATCTCGGCGATCGGCATCGGCATCGGCATTCCGTACATGATCCATGTGACACATCGGTATCTCGAGGAACGTCTCGAGTGGGAGGATGAGAACGACGCGATCGACCACACCCTCATCCACACCGGAGGGGCACTCGCGGGATCGGCGATCACGACGATTGCAGGCTTCGGCATCCTCATGGTGTCAACGACGATCCCGTTCAGGCAGTTCGGGTTCGTGATCGCGTACACCATCCTCCTGGCGTTGGTTGCAGCGGTGATGGTGCTTCCCTCGATGCTGGTGCTCTGGGACCGGTGGCACCGCAGGCGGGGGGACTCGACACTCGATGCCGCCACCGTGCGCGGTGCCTTCCAAGAGGCGGATTGATCGATGACGGGCGCCGGAACGGCTGGGTACCCCGGTGATGAACCGCTGACACCGTACCGTCGGCTCGACACGGCCAAGCGCCGTACCGCCGGAGCCGTGTACCTCGTCATGGCAGCTGGAAGTGCAGCGCTCGTGGTCGTCTCGGGGGTGGATGTCATGTGGTTCACCGCGGTCCTGCCACTCACCTTGATCGCCGGCTACCAGTTCCTTGGCGGATGGAAGCTCGAGGTGACGGACATGGAGGCGATCGAGAAGGCCGGCGACACCACATCGTTCGCTTTCGGACACGGATCAGCAACCCTGGGATTCCGCGGTCCACTCGCCAAACCAATCTGGCAGGTTCTCGTATTCTCTGCAGGCCCCACCCCGGACCGTCAGGCGTTGGTGACCGTCGACGGCCTCTCCGGCGAGATCACCGGGATCTATGAAGAGGCCGTCGAAGCTCCGTGACGATCAGCGCTCGTCGAGTGAGACGAACGGTCGCTCCGGCTCACCGATGTAGAGCTGACGGGGACGCATGATGCGTGTTTCTGCATCGAGGTTCATCTCCATCCAGTGGGCGATCCAACCAGGGAGGCGTCCGATGGCGAACAGGACCGTGAACATCCGCAGCGGGAAGTCGAGAGCCCGGTAGATGATTCCCGAGTAGAAATCGACGTTCGGGAACAGGTGGCGTTCGGCGAAGTAATCATCTGCAAGCGCAGCAGCCTCGAGCTCTCGCGCGATCTCGAGCAGGGGGTCCGTCCGATCCATGCTGTTGAGGACGTCCTCTGCAAAGGATGCGAGCACGCGGGCACGCGGGTCGTAGTTGCTGTAGACACGGTGGCCGAAGCCCATGAGCCGGAAGTCGTCGTCTTTGTCCTTGGCCCTGGCGATCGTCGACTCGACGGTTGCAGTCGGATCGTCGTGGATCGCCTGGAGCATCTCGATGACCGCCTGGTTGGCTCCACCGTGGAGTGGGCCCCACAGCGCGCCCATGCCGGCGGCGACCGATGTGAACATGTTCGCCCGGCTCGAACCCACGCCGCGCACGGTCGACGTCGAGCAGTTCATCTCGTGATCTGCATGCAGGATGAGCAGAACGTTGAGTGCCTTCACCACGGCTGGGTCGATCGTGGTGTCCTCGACGGGCCTCGCGAACATCATGTGGAGGAAGTTCTCGACGTACCCGAGGTCGTTCTGTGGGTACACGTAGGGTTCGCCGATCGACTTCTTGAACGCCCACGCCGCAACCGTGGGAAGCTTTGCGATGAGCGTGCGCGCTCCGGCGTCGATCTCGTCCCCACGCATCGGCCGTCGGTACACGTCGTAGAACGTCGAGATGGCGTTTGTAGCGGATGACAGCACCGCCATCGGGTGGGCCCTGCGAGGGAAGGCGTCGAAGAAGGACCGCATCTCTTCGTTCAACAGCGTGTGGGTCGAGATCGAGGTCGTCCAGGCGGCAAGCTCCGTGGAGTTCGGCAGGTGACCGTACAGGAGAAGGTACGCGACTTCGAGGAACGAACAGTTCTCGGCGAGCGCCTCGATCCGGTATCCACGATGGAGAAGTATGCCGGCGGCCCCGTCGATGTAGGTGATCGTCGAGTGAGCAGCGGCTGTGTTCCCAAAGCCAGGGTCGAACGTGACATGGCCGGTCGTTGCCCTCAGCTTGCGAATATCTATACCCGGTTGACCGACTGTCGACTCATATACGTCGAGCTGTATGGGTTCCTTACCGAGATCGAGGCTTGCGGTTTTGTCACTCATGGCTATTCGACCCTTCGTCTACGAGGCGGGGAGTCACCGACAGGGACGTGCGGGCACTCCTGGATACTCCAATTCTAGTGGGTCGCTGAACCGGTCCAGTCTGTGGTACCTTTCTGGCGCGAAGGAGACCTTTTGCTTGATCTCAAGGGACGAAAGCGAATCGCCCCATTCCTCGAGCCGATCGCCGGTGTACTTGCCAAGATCGGGTTCACACCCGCCGTCGTGACGATCATCGGGTTGCTCGTGACGATTGTTGGTGCTGTGTTCGTCGCGTCTGGATACCTGCTCCTCGGAGGGTTCATTGCGGGCACAGGTGTGGCTCTCGACGCTCTCGATGGCCCTCTCGCCCGCCAGCTCGACAAAGTCTCTGATCGGGGAGCGTTCCTCGACACGATGTCGGACCGCTTCGGAGAGATCGCAGTGTGGGTCGGCCTTGCGGTGTTTCTTCGGTTCGAGCCCCGCCTCCTGATCCTGTGTGTGGTGGCAATGGCGTTCTCGCTCCTCGTGCCCTATGTTCGCTCGAAGGCCGAACTTGCTGGCCTCGAAGGCAAGGGGGGCTGGATGGGTCGTGCCGAGCGGATGATCCTCATCCTCATCGGAACGATGGCCGTCGGTGTCGGTGCGCCGATCATGGAGCCGCTCCTGTGGATCTTCGTCGTTCTCACCGGCTTCACCGTGGCACAACGCATCCGAAAGACCTGGCAGCAGCTCGACGCGTGAAGACCTGGCTCACCTACATCCCGTTTCGGATCGCGGCTGCGATGTTCGGCATCCTCCCCGAGTACGCCGTTCGCCGTCTCGGCGAGATCGGCGGAACGTTGGCGTACCGCCGTGGATCGGACCGTAACGAGCTCCTTACCAGGCACATGCGGCGCGTCCTTGGCGCCGAAGCGACACCACAAGAAGTCGCTGAGGCCGTTGAGGGGATGTATCGCTCCTACGGTCGCTACTGGACAGAAACGTTCTGGTTTCGCCCGCGCCGCAAGCAAGCCATCTCGCGGCGTGTCGAGCGCGTCAACTTCGATCCGATCTTCGAAGCGAAGCGCCAAGGTAGAGCGATCGTGTTCGCCGTCCCCCACATGGGAAACTGGGAGATTGCCGGAATCATCGCAAAAGAGATCGGTGTGCCGATCATCGCGATTGCCGAAGATCTGCCGAACAGGCTCATCACACAGTGGTTCGTCGATGTGCGGGCCAAGTTCGATGTCGGCATCATCTTGACGACCGATCCGCAGCGACGATCCAAGCTGGTCCGCAATCTGAAGGATCGGGGGGCGATCGCTCTCCTCGCCGACCGCGATGTCACCGGCCGTGGCCTTGAGGCCGAGTTCTTCGGTGAGCGCACGACGATCCCTGCTGGTCCGGTGGCGCTCGCCGACATGACGAACGCTGCATTGATCCCTGTAGCGGTCTACTTCCAGGAGGGAGCCGGCCATCGCATCGTGGTCCACGACGAAGTCGAGTTGCCGGGAGGAGACAACAGAGCCGAACGAGTCTCGCGCGGTGCACAGGCCCTCGCCAACGTCCTCGAGGGCATGATTCGGGAGGCCCCATCACAGTGGCATCTCTTCCAACCGAACTGGCCGTCTGACGAATTCGCAGAGAACCGCTGATGCACGTTGCCATCGTCTGCCCCTACGACCTCGGCAAACCTGGCGGTGTTCAGGATCAAGCGATCAGGTTGGCGGGATGGCTCGAGCAGGCAGGGCACTCGTCGACGGTCATCGGTCCCGGAACCGAGGGACCCCCCGGTGCCGTGCTCGTGGCGGGCACGAGCATCGTGAAGGCGAATGCGGCACGGACCCCGATCGCCCTCGATCCACGTGTCCGATCCAAGATCAACGACGCCGTCGGCGACGCAGACGTGGTCCACATCCATGAGCCGCTCATGCCCATGGTGTCCTTGACGGCGAGTCGGATCGGGGACAGACCAACGGTGGGAACCTTTCACGCCGATGCGCCCCCGTGGGCGCGAAGGGGGTACACGACGTTGTCGCCGATCGTCCGCAAGATCCTCGGCAAGCTCGATGTCGTCACCACAGTCAGCCCGGTTGCACGCTCCGCTGTCACGGGCGTCCTCGATGCCCGGATCATCCCGAACGGCATCGACGTCGACGCCTATGGGAAAGGTGATCATGTACCTGGACGTGTCGCCTTCCTCGGAAGGGACGACCCCCGAAAGGGCCTCGATGTCCTCCTCGAGGCGTGGCCCAAAGTCATCGCAGCGCACGCTGGCGCGTCGCTCCACGTCATGGGTGCATCGCGAGATATCGAGATCGATGGTGTGACGTTCCTCGGCCCGGTCGGGAACGAAGAGAAGTACGCCCGCCTTGCCGAAGCGGAAGTGTTCGTGGCGCCGAACCTGCGCGGTGAATCGTTCGGGATCATCGTCGCAGAAGCCATGGCCTCAGGCTGTGCCGTTGTGGCATCCGGGATCCCGGCATTCATCCACGTCCTTGGTGATTCCGGCGAAATCGTCGCTCCTGGGAACTCCCGAGATCTCGCAGAAGCGGTGGCGGGGCTTCTCGTCGATGATTCCCGTCGGGGAGACCTCGCAGGGCGGGCAAGGGATCGGGTGAGAATGTTCGACGGTACACGTGTTGCACAGGAGTACATCGTGGCGTACGAGGACGCGATCGCAGCGCATCGTTCCTGATCGAACTCCAGCGCCATGTAGAATCGGGTTTCGACCACAAAGGGAAGCGAACTATGGCAGAGGCAACCACCGAATACGGCACAGACAAGGTCAAGCGCGGTCTGGCTGAGATGCTCAAGGGCGGCGTCATCATGGATGTCGTCAACGCCGAGCAGGCCAGGCTTGCTGAAGCCGCCGGCGCTTGCGCTGTCATGGCACTCGAGCGAGTCCCTGCAGACATTCGGGCTCACGGCGGTGTTGCACGCATGGCCGACCCCGCAAAGGTCGAAGAGATCGTCAACTCCGTCTCGATCCCCGTCATGGCGAAGTCGAGGATCGGGCACTTCGTCGAAGCCCAGGTACTTCAGTCGCTCGGCGTCGACTACATCGATGAATCCGAGGTGCTGTCTCCCGTGGATGAGAACCACATCGACAAGCACGTCTTCACCGTCCCGTTCGTCTGTGGCGCCAAGGATCTCGGAGAGGCTCTTCGGCGGATCGGTGAAGGCGCAGCGATGATCCGCACAAAGGGTGAGCCCGGCACAGGCAACGTCATCGAAGCCGTCAGACACATGCGTGTCATGACCGCACAGATCCGGAACCTGACGACGTTGACGACCAACGAGTTGATGAACGCAGCACGGGACATTCGCGCTCCCTACGACCTCGTCAAGGAGGTCGCGAGCACCGGGACCTTGCCGGTCGTGAACTTTGCAGCCGGAGGCATCGCGACTCCATCGGATGCAGCGTTGATGATGCAACTCGGATGTGACGGCGTGTTCGTCGGGTCGGGGATCTTCAAGTCTGGTGATCCTGCAGAACGTGCCGAGGCGATCGTGGAAGCGACGACGTTCTACAAGGATCCGGAGAAGATCGCGAAGGTATCGAGGAACCTCGGAGAGGCGATGGTCGGTATCAACATCGACACGTTGCCGGACTCCGAGATGATGCAGCTACGAGGCTCATGAACGCCGGAGTGCTCGCCCTCCAGGGCGACTTTCGGGAGCACGTCGCGTTGTTGCGGTCGATCGGTGTCAGTGCGAATGAGGTGCGCACACCGAGCGAGCTCGACGCCGTCGACGCACTCGTCATTCCCGGTGGTGAGTCGACGACGATCGGCAAGCTCGCGCAACGCTACGGGCTCATCGAACCTATCCGGCAGCGGTGTCTCGATGGGATGCCGGTTCTCGGCACGTGCGCCGGCATGATCTTCCTCGCTGCCTCGACGGTGTCGGGACACCAGCCACAGCTCGGTGTGCTCGATGCGGTCGTGGAGCGCAACGCGTTCGGACGTCAGATCGATTCGTTCGAGGCGGACCTCGACGTTGTCGGACTCGATTCACCCATGCACGCTGTGTTCATCCGTGCCCCGTGGATCCACAAGGTCGGAGCGGATGTGTCTGTGCTTGGCTCGGTCACCGATCCCGAAGGAGTCAAGCACCCCGTGTTGGTGCGTCAAGGTCGTATCCTTGCAAGCTCATTCCACCCGGAGCTGACCGGTGATCCGCGTCTTCACCAGATGCTCGTCGACTTCCTGGACGCTGGCTGAGGAGATCGCATGTCTGGACATTCGAAATGGGCGAACATCAAGCACCGCAAGGGGCGTCAGGACGCCAAACGCGGCAAGTTGTTCGCCAAGTTGATCAAGGCGATCGAGTCCGCTGCGCGTAATGGAGGCAACGACCTCTCTGCAAATCCAACCCTTTTCACGGCGGTCCAGAAGGCGAAGGACAACTCGGTCCCAAAGGACAACATCGATCGCGCGATCGCACGAGGGAGCGGTGATGTCGACGGTGTCGACTACACGGAGGCCTTCTACGAGGGGTACGCACCCGGCGGAGTGGCGCTCTACGTGCACATCCTCACCGACAACCGCAACCGTGCCGCATCCGATGTCCGTTCAGCGTTCACGAAGAACGGCGGGAACCTTGGCGAACCGGGATCTGTCGGCTACCTCTTCGAACAGAAGGGGTACATCCTTGCATCGGGCGACGAGGACACGGTGATGATGGCGGCACTCGAAGGTGGTGCCGACGACATCACTCCCGAAGGGGACCAGTGGGAGATCGTCTGTGAACCTGGCGATCTCACAGCCGTGCGTTCCGAACTCGAAGCTGCGGATGTATCGATCGACTCCGCCGACGTGACGTACCTTCCTTCGGTCTCCGTCGCCGTCGATGCAGTGACCGCCCCCAAGGTGCTCCGGCTCGTGGACGCACTTGAGGATCTCGATGACGTTCAGGAGGTCTACGCCAACTTCGACATCCCGGACGAGGTGTTGGCGACCCTCGAGTGAGCTCCCATCCCCGCGGCGCATCTGGACTCTGGCGCCGATACAGCTCGGATGCGAGCTGTATCGGCGCCAGACGCCAAGGGACGGGGATCGATACTTGCAATGTCACACCCCGCTCCTATCATCCGAACATATGTTCGTTCTAGGTATCGATCCCGGGCTCACCCGCACCGGGTACGGGATCGTCGAATCACATCCAGATCGCCCGCGAGCCGTGACGGCGGGAGTCATCCGGACCGACCCCGCTGGCTCCACGGCACAACGCCTCCTCGAGCTCCGAGCGGACATCCTCGGTGTACTCGGGGAGTACGAGGTCGACTGTGCCGCGATCGAGCAGGTGTTCATGAACAGGAACAGAGGTACGGCGATCGCCGTCGCCCGTGCATCTGGAGTCATCATGGCGACGGTTGCCGGGTACGGCATAACCATGGCCGAGTACACACCATCGCAGATGAAGCTCACCATCACGGGGTCGGGCTCTGCCGACAAGGACCAGATCGCTGCCGTCGTCTCGATGCGCCTCGGACTGACTTCCGTCTCGGGACCCGCAGACGTCGCCGATGCGCTCGGCGTTGCCCTGTGCCACATGCAGCACAGCGGGCACCTCGCATCGAGGATCGCACGATGATCGGCCGTCTCCGGGGAGTTCTCGTTGATCGAGGGACCGAGTCCATCGTGCTCGATGTGGGTGGCGTTGGATACCAGGTTGCGGTGACGCCCCGGACACTTGTCGGCCTTCCCGGAATCGGTGAGGAGGTCGTGCTCCATACACATCTCCATGTCCGCGAGGACCAGCTCGCGCTCTTCGGTTTCGAGACGGTCGCCGACAAGGCCCTCTTCTCGATGCTCCTCGGTGTCTCAGGCATCGGCCCCAAGGTCGGCCTCGCTATTCTCGCCACGATGACACCGGACCAACTGCAGATCGCGGTCGTCAGCCACGACGTGTCGGCGCTCACGGCGGTACCGGGCATCGGCAAGAGAAGTGCAGAGAAACTCATGGTGGAACTCCGCCCCAAGATGGAAGTCGACTTCGAGGCTGGTACCGCTTCCGGTCCGCTCTCCGAGGTTCGCGAGGCCCTCGCCGGGCTTGGATACGGACCCGACGAGATCAGAGGCACCCTTGCCGACATGCCTCAGGACCTCACCGTCGCCGACATGTTGAAGCGTTCGCTCCAGCAACTCGGCAGGGCGACATCCTGATGCGTGAAGACGGACTGCTGACGACGGGAAAGACATCCGAGGACGTCGAACTCGAAGTGGGTTTGCGTCCAAGGAAGCTCGCAGAGTTCGTCGGCCAGGAAGCCCTCAAGGAGCGACTGTCGATCCTGATCGAAGCAGCATCTGCCCGTGAAGAATCCGTCGACCACATCCTGTTCTCGGGACCCCCCGGCCTCGGCAAGACGAGCCTTGCTGCGATTGTGGCTGCAGAGATGGGGGCGGCATTCCGTTCGACGTCGGGCCCGGCGCTGGATCGTCCCGGTGATCTCGCCGCCGTGATCACGAATCTCGAAGCCGGAGACGTGCTGTTCATCGATGAGATCCACCGCCTCCCCCGGCAGGTCGAAGAGGTCATGTACCCCGCAATGGAGGACGGACAACTCGACATCGTCGTGGGGAAGGGCCCTGCTGCACGGTCGATCAAGATCGACCTCCCGAGCTTCACACTGGTTGGTGCCACGACGAGAGTCGGGCGTGTCGCCCCACCACTTCGCGACAGATTCGGGTATGTGGCCAGACTCGACTACTACGGCAGTGATGATCTCGCAGCGATCATCCGGCGCTCCGCCGTGCTCCTCGACACGACGGTGACCGAGGACGGATGTCATGCGATCGCACACCGATCGAGAGGCACCCCACGAATCGCCAACCGGTTGCTGCGTCGGGTGCGCGACTACGCCGCTGTCCGGGCAGACGGTCTCGTCGATGCTGCGACCGCCGACATCGCGCTCGAGGTGTTCGAAGTCGATGGAGGGGGACTCGACAAGGTGGACAGATCCATCCTCGATGCCGTCATCCGCAAGTTCGGCGGTGGTCCGGTCGGGCTCTCCACGCTCGCGATCGCGGTAGGTGAGGATCCTGAGACCGTCGAAGACGCCTACGAACCGTTCCTGATCCTCGAGGGCTACCTGCAGCGGACGCCGCGAGGCCGTATCGCCACGGAACGAGCCTACCGCCATCTGGGCGTCGACCCGATCCCGGATCGGGACCAGGGACGTCTGCTCTGACCGTACCCTTGTGCTGTGCGCACCGACGAGTTCGACTACACGTTGCCCGAAGAGGCGATCGCCCAGTTCGCGATCGAGCCCCGTGACGACGCGCGCCTCCTTGTGCTCGAAGGCCTCCAGGACCACAGATTCAACGAGCTCCCCGAAGTGCTGAGGAGCGGGGACCTCCTGGTCGTCAACAGAACGAAGGTACGCGCTGCCCGACTCCTTGGTCGGCGGCGACCCGGTGGGGGGAAGAGCGAGATCCTGCTCACCCAGCGTGTCGATCCGAACCGGTGGCGAGCGCTCCTTCGACCAGCGGCAAAACTCCACGCAGGCACGGTCGTTGATTGTGGCACCCTCACGGTGACCATTCTCACAGACCCGATCGACGGCGTTGCGACCGTCACCGTCGAGGCGCCCGGGGACGTCGAGGAGGCGATCGAACAGTCCGGGATCATCCCGCTCCCGCCCTACTTCAAGGGCACACTCGAGGACCCCGAGCGGTATCAGACCATCTTTGCCCGTGCCGTGGGCTCGGCCGCAGCCCCGACGGCCGCGCTCCACTTCACACGCGAACTTCTCGACGGCCTCACTCTGGCGGGTATCGGGATCGCAGAAGTCGAACTCGAAGTGGGTCTCGATACGTTCAGACCGATGAGCACCGAGACGATCGAAGAGCACCGGATGCACACGGAGCGAATCCATGTTGGTCCCGACGTCGTCGAAGCATGTGAAGCCACGCGTTCCGGTGGTGGCAGGATCGTCGCCGTGGGGACGACCGTTGTGCGATCACTCGAAAGTGCGTCACCGGCGGCCGGTGTACTCGAAGAGTTCGCGGGACCGACGAGTCTGTTCATCCAACCGGGGTATGAGCCGCGGATCGTCGACGCGCTCGTGACCAACTTCCACGCACCGAGAACGACACTCCTCGTGATGCTTGCAGCACTGGTCGGCGATCGATGGAGGACCGCATACGAACACGCACTCGCGAACGGGTACCGATTCCTCTCGTTCGGAGATGCCATGTATCTCGAGGTTGACCGATGAGCGAACCCGTGTCCTTTGTGACCTCGACGGTCGATGGGTCGGCTCGCACCGGTGTGATGTCGACACCCCACGGTGACGTCGAAACTCCGAACTTCATGGCGGTCGGTACGCGGGCTTCCGTGAAGCTTCTCGACACGGAGGATCTCGATCGGCTCGGAGCACAGATCGTGCTGTCCAACACCTACCACTTGATGTTGAGGCCTGGCGAATCGGTCATCGAGCGGCTCGGCGGCCTGCACGAGTTCATGGCGTGGGACAGGCCGATCCTGACCGACTCAGGGGGGTACCAGGTGCTCTCGCTGTCGCCGACGATCTCTGAGGACACCCTCGTGTTCGCCTCCTCATACGACGGATCCCGCATCGAGCTGACCCCGGAACGGTCGATCGCCGTCCAAGAAGCGCTCGGAGCAGACATCGCGATGGCACTCGACGTACCGGTTGGTCTCCCGGCGCCCCGTGAGGCGACGGAGACGGCGATGTACCAGACGCTGCGATGGGCCGAGCGCTCGAAGGCAGCCAAGAAGCGAAGCGATCGAGCACTCTTCGGCATCGTCCAGGGTGGATCGGATCTGGAGTTGCGGCGTATCTCGGCCCGCGAAACCGCCGCGATCGGATTCCCAGGTTTCGGGATCGGTGGCCTCGCCGTCGGCGAAACGCCACAGGAACGGGCAGAGGCGATCGAAGCGACGATCCCGGAGCTGCCACCGTCGAGTGTTCGCTACGTGATGGGACTCGGCGACACAGAAGGTCTTCTCGATGCGATCGCCCACGGCGTGGATCTGTTCGACTGCGTCATACCGACGAGGCTCGCGAGACACGGCAAGGCACTCACGAGAGCCGGCGACATGTCGATCAAACGTGGGGAGTGGGAGCACGACGCTCGTCCACTCGAGGAGACGTGTGACTGTGTGGCATGTCGACGCTACACGAGGGCTCACATCAGGCACCTGTACCGCACAGGTGAACTCACCGGGCATCGGCTGCTCACGCTGCACAACCTCGCGTACACGTACCGGCTCATGGCCGACGTCAGGCGTCACATCTCCCAAGGATCCTTCGCTGCCTTCCACAAAGATGTCGTTGCACGTCGGAAGCAGGGACTTGGATTCGCCGGGCGCTAGCATCTCAGGGTTCCCGTACGGAGCAGCCATACCCCTCCCGGAGGCTCACCCTCGTGACCGTATCTGCATACTTCCCAGTGCCGCTCATGGCTCAAGCCGCAGCGGGCGGGAGCTCGATTCTTGCGTTTCTGTTCCCGATCCTGATCCTCGGTGGCTTGTTCTACGTCCTGTTGATCCTTCCCCAGCGAAGGCGACAGAAGAAGATGGAACAGCTTCGATCCGAGATCACGGTCGGCGACGACGTACGGACGATCGGGGGCATCCTCGGTCGGGTCGTTGGAGAGGATGACGAGGTCTTCACGGTCGACCTCGGCGGAAGCACGATCCGTATCGTCAAGCGAGCCGTTGCGGAGAAGGTCACGGAGGACGAGAAATGACCCGTAAGAAGGCGTGGATCACGCTCATCGTCACGGTCGCCATCGCGTGGGGCTCCCTTGCAGGGATGCTTGCCCTCGGCTGGGCACCGAAACTCGGACTCGACCTGCAGGGCGGTTTCGCCGTCACGCTCGTTGCGCCGGAGGGAACGGATCAGGACACGCTGAACACGGCCGCCGACATCATGCGTCGCCGCATCGAGAACCTCGGTGGCGTTCAGGAACCTGAAGTCGCCGTCGTCGGTAGTCGTGCAATCGTCGTCCAGTTGCCCGGTGTCACCGACAGGGAGCGGGCGCTTCAGGCAGTCGGCACGACCGGTGAGCTCTCCTTTCGAGCCGTACTCGGTGAGTTCCGGGCATCCCCGGCACTCACCGCACCCGAGGGAGACCATCCCGAGGGCCTCGACCCCGTGACGGGTCTCACCGCTGCAGACGACGTCACGAAGCGGGCGTACCTTCCATCACAGGACGACCTCCGCGTCTACGAAGTCGACGGCGTCGTGGTGACGACGCCATCGGGTACCGTCGTGTTCCCGACCGGTGCCGACATCACGGATGCCCGTGTGCAGTTCACATCGGGGGGCTTCGGAGGGCAGTGGGTCGTCGTTCCCGAGTTCACATCCGAAGGTGGAAAGAAGTTCGGTGAAGCGACCGGCTACCTCGCCAACTTCCCGTCGGGAAGTCCCCAACGGCAACTGGCCATCGTGGTCGACGGGGTGGTGTTCTCGGCTCCGGCAGTCGCCGATGAGGTGCAGCCGGGAGTGGGCCTCGACCCGAACGCCGTGATCATCACCGTCGGCAACGCTGAGAACGCCGAAGAGGAAGCACAGAACCTTGCTGCGATCCTCCGCTACGGCGCCCTGCCGACCACGTTCGAACGTGAACGTGTCGAATCCATCTCCGCCTCGCTCGGCGCCGATTCACTCAAGGCCGGCCTCGCTGCCGGATTGTTCGGCCTGCTGCTCGTTGCCGGATACATGCTGTTCTTCTACCGGTCTCTCGGCATCATCTCGATCACGGGTCTCACCGTGTTCGGTTCACTCCTGGTCGGGACGATCATCTTCCTCGGCCAGACCCAGGGGACGACCTTGACACTTGCAGGAGTCACCGGTGTCATTGTGTCCGTCGGTATCACGTCGGACTCCTACATCGTGTACTTCGAGCGGATCAAGGAAGAGTTCCATCTCGGACGCGGTCTGCGCCCTGCGATCGATCACGCATTCACGAGCGCGTACCGCACAGTGTTGACCGGTGACACGGTGACGTTCCTCGGTGCTGTGCTGCTCTTCGTCCTCGCGATGGGGCAGGTGAAGGGGTTCGCTCTCACCCTCGGGATCGCAACACTCGTCGACGTCATCGTCGCCTACTTCTTCACGAGGCCTGCTGTATATCTCATGGGCCGGGGCCCTCTCGGTGAGGCAGGAGTGTTCTCTATGAAGGGCGCCATGGGCAAAGGCGAGCGAGAACACGTGCTCGAGGCAGCGGAGGTGTCGTCATGAGTGTCCTCACCCGTATGTACCAGGGAAGCACGACCTTCGACTTCGTCGCCATCTCCCGCAAGACCCTCATCGTCTCTCTCACCCTCGTCCTCGCCTCGATCGTCATGATGCTCGTACGGCCCTTCAACCTGTCGATCGACTTCACGGGTGGCGTGCTCATCACGGTAGAGAACAAGGCAGACGTCTCCGTCGAGGCGATGCGCACTGAACTACGCTCGGTCGGATACGGGGACGCCCGTGTGCAGATCACCGGAGACGGGTTCATCCACGTCCAAACAGAGTCCCTGACCGCGGACAAACAGGATGCGCTCACGGCGGCGGTCGCCACCGCCGCCGGCGCAGATGTCAACGACCTCAACGTGTCGGCGGTCGGGCCGACGTTCGGTGCCGAGGTCACTCGCAAGGCGCTCGAAGCGCTCATTGTCTTCCTCATCGTTGTGGCACTGTTCATCACGTGGCGCTTCGAATGGAAGATGGCGGCTGCTGCGCTCACCGCGCTCTTCCACGACCTCATGATCGCGGGGGGGATCTACGCCTTGATCGGGTTCGTCGTCACGCCGGCAACCATCATCGCAGTTCTCACGATCCTCGGGTACTCGCTCTACGACACCGTCGTCGTCTTCGACAAAGTCAAAGAGAACGTCCACGATCAGGATGAACGCACGACGTACACGAGCATCGTGAACCTGTCCATGAACCAGGTACTCATGCGCTCCATCAACACGTCGCTGACATCGCTGCTCCCCGTCGGTTCCCTGCTGCTGGTTGGCTTCCTGGCGATCGGAGCCGAGACGCTCAAAGAGTTCGCTCTTGCACTGTTCATCGGCGTAGCGGTCGGCACGTACTCGTCGATCTACGTCGCAGCGCCGCTCCTGGCTCGGTGGAAGATCACGGAACCCGAGTGGGAACGTCGCGAACGCAAGGCTGCCAAACGCTCAGGTACCGGTCAAGATGCCGTGCTCGACACCAAGAGAGTCGATAAGAAGAAGGCCGACGAGAAGCGGGCCAAAAAGACCGACGAGAAGAAGATCGAGACTCCTCCTGGCACGTCGGACAGCACCGTACCGGTTGCAAGGCCACCGAAGCAGAGGCGTAAACGTCGGTAGACTCACGGGATGAGTGAAGAGCCTGGATCCGACGCCGTATCAACGGGCACTTTCGTCGACTCGGCAGTCGCAGGCAGAACACCAGACGAGATGTTCGAAGATATCGTTGCTTCATTCACACGCGCCCACCCTTCCAAGGACACCGATCTGCTCGAACGGGCATATAGGGTCGCCGAGGAACAGCATCGGGGACAGAAGCGTGCCACCGGCGATCCGTACATCGTTCACCCCCTTGCCGTGACGGAGATCCTTGCGGACTACGGACTCGACGAGGCTTCTCTCGCTGCTGCCCTCATGCACGACACGGTCGAAGACACCGACCTCACCCTTGAAGGTGTGCGAGCCGAGTTCGGCGACGAGGTGGCACTCCTGATCGATGGCGTCACGAAGCTCGATCGCATCAAGTTCTCCAGCAGAGAACTCGCCCAAGCAGCGACCATTCGCAAGATGGCCGTGGCAATGGCCAAGGACATCCGTGTCCTGGTGATCAAGCTTGCCGACAGAACACACAACATCCGGACGCTTGCACCCCTCCCCGTCGAGAAGCAACGACGGGTCGCCTCCGAAACGCTCGACGTCTACGCCCCTCTTGCCCACCGTCTCGGCATGCAAGAGATCAAGCACGAGATGGAGGAGACGTGTTTCGCGATCCTCCATCCAGGACGGATGGCCGAGATCTCCGAAGCCGTGACGAAGCGGTCGCCCCAACGTGAACAGCACCTGGTCGAGGTGATAGACGATGTCTCGAAGTCTCTCGCAGACGCAGGGATCCTGGCCGAGATCACGGGTCGCCCGAAGCACCTCTATTCGATCTACCGAAAGATGGTTGCTTCCGGGCTCGCGTTCGAAGACATCCACGACCTCATCGGTATCCGCATCATCGTGAACGAAGTTCGCGATTGCTACGCGGCACTCGGTCTCGTCCATACGTTGTGGCCCCCGATCCAGGGACGGTTCAAGGACTACATCGCGATGCCAAAGTTCAACTTCTACCAGTCGTTGCACACGACGGTCGTCGGCCCGGGCGGGAAACCCCTGGAAGTCCAGATCCGCACCCATGAGATGCACGAGCGGGCCGAAGCAGGTATCGCTGCACACTGGCGGTACAAGGAAGGATCGAGTGGGGATGACGATCTTCCCGTCCTCCAGGACATCCAGGACATCCAGGACGACGCCGAAGATCCAAAGGAGTTCCTCGAGAACCTCAAGTTGGATCTGTACCAGGATGAGGTGTTCGCCCTCACGCCTCGTGGGGACGTCAAGACCCTCCCGAAGGGCGCCACACCGGTCGACTTCGCGTACCGCATCCACACCGACGTTGGGCATCGCTGTTCCGGAGCGAAGGTCAACGGAAGGCTTGTTCCACTCTCGACAGAGCTCGAGAGCGGTGACATCGTCGAGATCATCACCTCGCGCAGCCAGGATGCCCACCCAAGCAGGGACTGGTTGGAGTTCGCCAAGTCCTCACGGGCGACGTCGAAGATCAAAGGGTGGTTCACGAAGGAGCGAAGGGAGTCCGCACTCGCCGAAGGGAAGGATGCAGTCACCAAGGCATTGCGGCGCGACGGTGTTCCCCTCCACGGTATAGATGGTGAGCTGAAGAGCGTCGCCTCAGACTTCGGATTCGATGACATCGACTCGCTGTACATGTCCGTGGGAGAGAACCGAACCAGCCCCCAAACCGTTTCACAGCGGGTGGCGAGGCGCCTCAAACCAGAGGACTCCGCAGAGGCGGTCGTCGCCGAACGCCTCCCTGTCCCTCACAAGAGACGACAGCGAACCGTGGGCGACGTCGTGGTCGAAGGACTCGAAGACATGCTGGTACGCATGGCGAAGTGTTGCGGACCGGTGCCCGGTGATGACATCGTCGGTTTCGTCACTATCGGCAGAGGCGTCTCCGTCCATCGATCCGACTGTGCCAACGTCGGTGCGCTCACGATGCAGTCCGAGCGCATGGTCGACGTTGCTTGGGCGGCCGAGCAAACGGGAACGTTCTTTGTGTGGATCCAGGTCGAGGCTCTCGACCGCACCAAGCTCCTGAGAGATGTCACCGCGGCGCTGTCGGATTACGGCGCCAACATCCACGCGTCCTCCTCGGTCACGGGACGAGACCGTATCGCTCTCCTGCGCTACGAGATAGAGCTCTCAGACCGAGAAGCACTCGAGTACGTCCTCAGTGGCCTTCGGTCCATCGACGGGGTGTACGACGCGTACCGACTCGTCCTGTGACCCGAGAGGCCCCACCATGACCATGCTCATCGATCTTGCTCCGCTGTGGCACTTCCAGACGAACGCGTACGTCGTTGCTGCCGAACGCGGTGGGCCGGCGGTCGTCGTCGACGCACCTCCCGACCCCGACGGCGTCGGGAGGCTCCTCGCCCGTCATGATCTGACGCCGATCGCCGTGCTCGTGACTCACGGGCACATCGACCACGTCGGGGGCATCGACGGTCTCGTATCTCCAACGGTCACTGCGTATCTGCACCCCGACGATGTCGACATGGCAAGACACCCCGGCGAACAGCTTCGGGCACTTCTCGGGCAGCCTGTCGGTGATCTCGGAACCGAGGTGATCGCAGCACCGTTCAGTGATCTGTCCGATGGTCAGCGTCTCGACCTTGCGGGCGTGTCCTTCGATGTTCTGTTCACGCCGGGGCACACCCCCGGTCATTGTTGTTTCCACGTCGCGGACGAAGCGGTTCTCTTCTCCGGCGACCAACTCTTCCAGGGCTCCATAGGCAGGACCGATCTCCCCGGTGGGTCGTACGACACGCTGATGGCTTCCATGGCAAGCAAGGTCATCCCGCTCCCACACGAGACGAGGGTTCTCCCAGGACACGGTCCTGGCACTACGCTTGCCGCCGAGCGAAGGCTCAACCCGTTTCTCCAGGAGTTGTTGTGACCATGTTCCGCGCACCGAAGGGGACCATCGACGTCCTTCCACCGGATTCCGGGCGATGGCGCGAGGCCCATCGCATCTTCGACGAACTCGCCGAACGGTTCGGATACGGACTCGTCCTGACGCCCATGTTCGAAGACACCGAGGTCTTCGCACGCGGTGTCGGGGGGGACACAGAGGTCGTGGAGAAGCAGATGTACACATTCACGGACAAGGGCGGCAGGTCCGTGACATTGCGCCCTGAGGCGACCGCGTCGGTGGTGCGAGCCGCGATCCAGGCAGGAGGCGTTCAGGGTCGGCTCAAGGCGTCGTACTGGGGCCCGATGTTCCGCTACGAACGCCCGCAGAAGGGTCGACTACGCCAGTTCTATCAAGGGGGCGTCGAGTACCTTGGATCTGCAGCACCCGAAGCCGACATCGAGGTGATCGAGTTCGGATACCGCTATCTCGAGCAGATGAACGTTCCGGACGTCGAGGTGCGTTTGAACTCGATAGGTGACCCGGATGATCGTGCCCGGTACCACGAGGAGATCAGAGCGTTCCTCCACGAGCACTACGAGGAGTTGTCTGAGGACGCAAAGAGACGGGTCGACTCGAACCCCATGCGCGTGCTCGACTCGAAGGTCGATGCCGAGATCGTTGCCGGTGCACCGAAGCCGGACGAGTTCCTCGGTGGAGAGGCATCAGAGCACTTCGCAGCGGTCCGTGAGGGACTCGAATCGCTCGAGATCCCCTACACGCTGGACCCATCGCTCGTACGTGGCCTCGACTACTACAACCGTACCGTGTGGGAGTACGTTCCAACCCGATACGATGCTGCACAGTCGAGCGTCGGTGGGGGAGGGCGCTATGACGGGCTTTTCGAGCTCCTCGGTGGGAAACCGACGCCTGCGGTCGGCCTTGCAATGGGTGTGGATCGGATCCTGCTCGCCTCTACCGGTATCGCGGATCGGCCCCTTCTCGACGCCTTCGTAGTTCTCGTCGACGAGTCGAGGCGCGAGGATGCCAGACGGCTCGTCTCACAGCTCCGCAACGCCTCGTTACGCGTGGACATGACCGATGTTCGGCGGTCGGTCAAAGCACAGTTCAAAGAGGCCGACCGTCGCTCTGCGTCGGTGGCACTCGTCATCGGAGACGAATGGGCCGTTGGGCGTGTCTCGGCCAAGGACCTGGCCTCCGGTGAACAATCAGAGATAGAAACGAAGGAGATCATCGCATGGCTACAGGCCCGATGAAGTCGATTGGTGCTGGTGAGCTCCGGCTCGAGCACGCTGGAGACCAGGTGACCCTGGCCGGTTGGGTTGGGCGTCGTCGAGACCATGGGGGAGTGATCTTCGTCGATCTGCGTGATGCATCCGGCATCGTGCAGGTTGTTCTGAACCCTGAGGATCGGCCTGCAACCGAAGATGTCCTGCGCGGCATACGCCTCGAGTACTGCGTCCAGATCGTCGGTTCCGTGCGTCCTCGCCCCGAGGGAACCGTCAACGACGAGTTGCCAACGGGTACGGTCGAAGTCGTTGCATCGAAACTCATCGTGCTGAGCCCATCGGCCGTGTTGCCGTTCCAGCTCGACGACCGTACCGACATCGATGAGACGCTACGGCTGGAGTACCGGTACCTCGACATGCGTCGGAACCGGATGGCCGAGAACCTTCGTGCACGCTCCAGGGCGATCAGAGCGATGCGTTCGGTCATGGACGAAGGGGGGTTCCTCGAGGTCGAGACCCCGACACTGATCGCTTCGACGCCTGAAGGTGCCAGAGACATGCTGGTCCCATCCCGTCTGCGGAAAGGCAACTTCTACGCGCTCCCACAGTCACCCCAGCTCTTCAAGCAGTTGCTCATGATCGGTGGTGTCGAGCGCTACTACCAGGTGGCCAAGTGCTACCGGGACGAGGACTTCCGAGCCGACCGCCAGATCGAGTTCACACAACTCGATTTCGAGGGGTCGTTTTGGGGCCAGGACGACGTTCTCGATGTCCTCGAGAAGGTTGCTGTGCGCGTCGTCGAGGATCTTCGGGGTGTCGTACCAAAGACGCCTTTCCCACGTATGACCTATGCCGAAGCGATGAGCCGGTACGGCTCGGACAAGCCGGACGTCCGCTTCGCCATGGAGATCGTCGATCTCTCGCACGTGTTCCAAGAGACGGGGTTCAAGGCTTTCTCCGGCGTGCTCGAGGGAGGAGGCACGGTCGCTGCGATCAACGCCGGACCACTCGGTCTCGCAAGATCGGGTCTCGATGCACAGGTCGCAAGGGCGCAGGAGCTCGGTGCCAAGGGCCTCGTATGGATGGTCGTCGAAGAGGACCGTTCGCTACGTTCACCCGTAGCGAAGTTCCTTTCCGAGGCCGAACTCGACGGTATCGTCGAAGCAACGACAGCTCACCCCGGTGACACGGTGCTGATCGTTGGCGATTCCTCGAAGGTCGTCCATCGTGTGCTCGGACAGCTGCGCCTGGATCACGGCCAGCCCGATGACAACGACGAGCTCGCCTTCGCGTTCGTGGTCGACTTCCCCGTGTTCGACGTCGGCGATGATGGTGCGCTGTCCCCGGCGCACCATCCTTTCACGGCACCTGCGGACCTCGATGAGATGATCACGTCTCCCGAGACCGCTGTCTCGAAGGCGTACGACCTCGTCCTCAACGGCACCGAACTCGGGTCGGGGAGCGTCCGAATCCATGACCCTGCAACGCAGGCGAAGGTTTTCGAAGTGATGGGTATCTCCGACGAGGATGCCAGATCCCGCTTCGGTTGGTTCCTCGAGGCGCTGCGGTACGGCACCCCGCCCCATGCGGGGTTCGCGATCGGGATCGATCGCTTCGTCAGCATCTTGCGCAACGAGCCGAACATCCGTGAGATCATCCCGTTCCCGAAGACCCAGACGGGGGCAGATCCTCTCACGGGATCTCCGAGCCGTGTCGAAGAGGATCAACTCGCCGATCTCGGGATCGAGGTGCGACGCGAGGTACTCGATGCCTGGGCCGAGGTCGAGGACACTCCGGCGGGCTGATGGCGGACGACGACCTCTTTTCGACGAGCAGGCACGAGGCAAAGCGCGCTCACGCTCCACTCCCGGCCAGGATGCGGCCCCGGACCCTCGACGAAGTCGTCGGCCAGCGTCACCTGCTTGGAGAAGGGGCTGCATTTCGCGCGATGCTCGACACGGGCAATGTCTCGTCCATGATCCTGTGGGGTCCGCCGGGAACAGGAAAGACAACACTCGCTCGCCTCATAGCGTCCAGCATCGGTGGGAGCTTCGAGCAACTCTCTGCAACCGCTGCAGGTGTGAAGGACGTGCGCGGAGTCCTTGCCAGAGCCGAACAGCGGCTCGGTGAGGGGCGGGGCAGGACCATCCTGTTCCTCGACGAGATACACCGATTCAACAAGGCACAGCAGGATGCGCTGCTTCCCGGCGTAGAAGATGGCACGGTGATCCTGATCGGAGCCACGACGGAGAACCCGTTCTTCGAAGTGAACTCTCCGCTGATCTCACGGTCGACGATCTTTCGCACCGAGCCCTTGACTCCTCGCGAGATCCTCGACGTACTCCTCGGGGCGCTTGGCGACCCGATGCGTGGTCTGGCTGACATCGAGGCAGACGAGCCTGCTCTCGAAGCGATCGGAGAACGAGTAGGAGGTGATGCCCGCTTGGCGCTCAACACACTCGATGTCGCCGCAACCATCGCACGGGGCAGGTCAAGTGGAGTGATCGACCTCGGGTGCGTCGAGGAGGCGCTCCAACGTCGGATCATCCGCTACGACCGGGCAGGGGACCGGCACTACGACGTTCTGTCTGCTTTCATCAAGTCGATGCGTGGCAGCGATCCCGACGCTGCTGTGTACTGGCTCCACACGATGCTCGAAGCTGGAGAGGACCCGCGATTGATCGCCCGCCGGATGGTGATCTTTGCATCGGAGGACGTCGGGATCGCCGACCCCTCAGCCTTGGCGACGGCAGTCGATTCGTTCGCTGCACTCGAGTTCGTTGGTCTTCCTGAGGCGGCCTACAGCCTCACCCACGCCGCGCTGACCCTCAGCCTCGCACCGAAGTCCAACTCGGTGAAGGAAGCGATGATCGCAGCCAGAGAAGCGGTGACCGAAGGATCAGGCGGGGAGGTGCCCCCGCACCTCAGAGCCGGTGCGACCGCCGGTGATCGCGAGCTCGGCTTCGGAGTCGGGTACGTGTACCCCCATGGCGATCCGCGATCCGTCGTGTCCCAGCAGTACCTCCCCGATGGCCTCGAGGATGCACTGTTCTATCACCCGAAGCGCGTTGGCGACGAGGCGGCGCTTGCCGAGCGCCTCGCACGCATCGATGAGATCCTCGGGAAGGCGCCCCGCCGCTAGGACCGGGAGCTCGGGGTAACCTTGGGTCATGTTCACCCGTGCACGATGGTTCGTCTACGGCTCTGCTGCGACCCTCGGGATGACCGTTGTCGTCGTGACCCGGGCCAGGGCGATGCGCGAGCGTCTCGACGCCGAAGGCGTGGGGCGTGTCGGAGCAACCCTGGCCGCCGACGTCATCGAGTACACAGGTCGCCGTCTCCAGCGTTCTGCCATCAAGGCGACGCCAACGGTTGACTAGGAAACCACGGCTAACCTCGCCTGACCATGCTTACCAACGAGATTCGCGCCACATTCCTCGAGTTCTTTGCTGAGAAGGACCATCAGGTCGTCCCCTCCGCATCATTGATCCCGATCGACCCCACGCTCCTGCTGACCGTTGCAGGCATGGTGCCGTTCAAGTCGTACCTGCTCGGTGAGGAGGAGCCACCGTATCTGCGGGTCGTGTCGAGTCAGAAATGTGTCCGTACGGAGGACATCGATCTGATCGGAACGACGGCACGGCACCTCTCCTACTTCGAGATGCTCGGCAACTTCTCTTTCGGTGACTACTTCAAGGAGACGGCGATACCGCTTGCCTACGAGCTCATCACGGAACGTTTCGCGCTCGATCCCGAACGTCTCTGGTTCACCGTCCACGAGTCCGATGACGAGGCCGCCGAGATCTGGCTCGACGTCGTTGGCGTTCGGCCAGATCGACTGCAGCGGCGAGACCGGGACAACTTCTGGCAGATGGGGGTTGCAGGTCCCGCAGGCCCATCGTCGGAGATCTTCTACGACAAGGGAGCGCAGTACGGGCCCGATGGGGGTCCTGTCGTCGATGAGGAACGCTTCATGGAAGTGTGGAACCTCGTCTTCATGCAGTACATCCAGGACGAGCCGTATCACGTCGTCGGTGACCTCCCAGCCAAGTCGATCGACACGGGAATGGGCCTGGAGCGAACCGCAATGCTCCTCCAGGGAGTCGGCTCGGCCTTCGAGACCGACACACTGCGCGCCATCCTCGCCGTTGGTGAACGGCACTCTGGCGCAACCTACGGGGAGAACGAGAAGGCAGACGTCTCGCTACGGATCCTTGCAGACCACGGCCGTGCTCTCACGTTCCTCATCGCCGACGGTGTCGTTCCCTCGAATCAGGGCAGGGGATACATCCTGCGTCGGCTGCTGCGACGAGCAGTCCGACACGCCCACATGCTCGGCGCACGGGAACCGATCGTTACGGATCTCATCGGTGCCACGGTCATCGAGATGGGCGAGGCCTACCCGGCTATCCGGGATCGACAGGACTTCATCGAAGAACTCGCAAGTCGCGAAGAACATGCGTTCTCCAAGACGCTTGCCTCGGGTGAGCAGCTCCTCGACGTTGCACTCGAGGAGCTTGCTCCAGGGGCACCGGTACCGGGGGAGACCGCGTTCAAGCTCCACGATACGTTCGGATTTCCGATCGAACTCACGGAGGAGATCGTATCGGAGCGGGGGCTCTCGGTCGATCGTGGAGGCTTCGATGCCGCTATGGCCCGCCAGAAGCATCGTGCCAGGGCGGCGTTCAAGGGAGGCGATCTCGGAGACACGGCAGAGGCGTACCGGCAGCTGCTTCGTGGCATCGATCACACAGAGTTCGTCGGATACGAGGACCTGGATGCACGAGGCACGATCCTGTCCATCCTGCGTGAAGGAGAGGTGATCGAACGCGCCGAGGCAGGGAGTGAGGTCGAGATCTTTCTCGACGTGACGCCCTTCTACGCGGAATCAGGGGGACAGGTCGGTGATACGGGAACGATCACGACCGAGACCGGCGTCGTGGAGGTGACCGATACCCAACTCACGCTTCCCGGCGTGCACGGCCATCGTGGGAAGGTCGTCAAGGGCTACATCCAACACGGTCAGGACACGCGAACCTCGATCGATCGTCGACGCCGAGAGCGGACACGGAAGAACCACACCGGAACCCACATCCTGCACTGGGCGTTGCGGGACGTCCTCGGTGATCATGTCCACCAAGCAGGATCGCTCGTCGCTCCCGACCGCCTCCGCTTCGACTTCTCCCACTTCGCTGCGGTCGACACGGAGACGCTGCACCACATCGAGAAGATGACGAACGAGCGGATCATCGAGAACGCACGGGTGACGACCGTAGAAACAACCAAGGACGAAGCCGAGCAGATGGGCGCGCTTGCCTTCTTCGGCGACAAGTACGGTGAACGCGTCCGCGTCGTCAAGACGGGTGACTTCTCCACAGAGTTCTGCGGAGGAACCCACGTTCCCACCACAGGCCAGATCGGACCCCTCGTCCTCGTGAGTGAAGGATCGGTCGGGAGCAACATACGCCGAGTCGAGGCCCTGACCGGATCTGCCGGGTATGAGCACCTCGTCGAGTTGCGATCGCGTCTCGACAACGTATCAGAGGTGCTCAAGAGCCAGCCTGGAAGGGTCGTTGACGCTGCCATGTCCCTCAGCGACCGTCTCAAAGCTGCAGAAGCGCGTCTCGGGCAGTTCGAGGACCGTGAGCGTCGCGACGCCGCCAAGGGGATCGTCGACGATGCCGAATCGTTCGATGGCCGCCTTCTCGTCTCCAGGCGATTCGACGGAGCAGGTCCCGATGGGTTGCGATCCCTCGCCTTTGCTGTGCGTGACCGTATCGACACGGGGATCGGTGTTCTGGGATCCGTCACCGAAGGCAAGGCAGCCCTCATCGTGTTCGTGACCGACGATCTCGTCGAAGCCGGTGTATCGGCGGGTGCGATCGCCGGCGCCGCCGCAAGGGCCCTCGGTGGAGGTGGCAGCAGGGACCCGAAACTCGCGCAGGCCGGTGGCCCGAATATCGAAGGGATGGACGAAGCCATCGCTGTGGGGCGCACCGAGGCTCAGGGCGCGCTCGCTGCTCTGTGATGGCGAGGATCATCGGCCTCGACCCGGGGGAGCGTCGTGTGGGCGTGGCGGTAGCGGACCCTACCGGTACCATCGCCTCGCCGGATCGATTCATCGACCGAGCCAAGGAGAACGTGGTTGATGCGGTCGCAGATATGTGTGACGAACTTGCAGTGTCCCTCATCGTCGTTGGGCTTCCCATCAGTCTCGACGGCACGGAGGGCCCTGCTGCGCAAGCGGCTCGCCGCCTGGGCAGCGAGGTCGCTGCAGGGGTCGATGTCGAGGTGGTCTACCACGATGAGCGCTTCACGACCGTCACGGCCGAGCAAGCACTCATCTCGGGAGGCGTACGGCGAAGGAAGCGGAAGGACAAGCGCGACCAGATCGCTGCGGCCGTGATGCTGCAAGCGTATCTCGACGCCCGGAGGCACGATGCTGGACCAGGAGCCGACGAACTTCTCTGAGACGCAGGGCACCCCCTCGAAGCGATGGCTCCTCATCGCCGGTGTCGTCGTCGTGAGTGCTCTCGCCCTCTTTGGTGCCGCCCGTTTCACGGCCCGCCTCGTTGCCGGAGATCCGTGGACGGTGCAACCAGGCATCCCCATCGAAGTCACCATCGCCCCCGGTTCTTCGGCGTCGACGATCTATCGCATCCTCGATGATGCCCGGGTTGCACGGGCAAGCGACCTGCGTGATGCGGCCCGTGGGGCAGGTGTCGAAGACCAGCTCCAGGCGGGAACCTACGCACTGACGACGGATATGGACCCCGATACGGTTGTGCGCATCCTGGCAACCGGTTCCTCCCAGGCCGCCGGAGGCGCGTTCACCCTGGTGGAGGGATGGACGATCGACCGCATTCTCGACGAGTTGGATGCACAGACCCCGTTCACGAGGCAGGAGTACGAGGCCGTGCTCGTATCGGGAGCGGTTTCGTCTCCCCTCCTGCCACCGGTATCGGATGTCGTCGACAGCGTTACCCGGTGGGAGGGCCTGCTCTATCCTGCGCGGTACCCGATCGCTCCGTCCGACACGCCCGAAACGGTGATCCGTCAGATGACCACAGAGATGAACCGGCGCCTCGACGATGTCGACTGGTCCCGACTCGACTCGCTTTCGATCTCTCGGTACGACGCGTTGATCATCGGCTCCTTGATCGAGAGGGAGGCCGGAATAGACGAGGACCGTCCACTCATCTCGTCGGTGATCCACAACCGCCTTGCCGACGGCATGAGGCTTCAGATCGATGCCACGGTGGTCTACGCGCTCGGACAGGTCAACGGCAGGGTCACCGCCCAGGACCTGCAGATCGAGTCTGCGTACAACACCTACAAGATCGACGGACTCCCACCCACGCCGATCGGCACGGTTTCGATGTCGAGCCTTGCAGCTGCGGTGAACCCCGAGTTCACCGACTACCTCTTCTACGTTCTTGCGGACAAGGACGGTTCCCATGCGTTCGCCAGAACGTATGAGGAGCATCAGAAGAACGTGCGTACAGCCAAGGAAGCCGGGGTGTTGCCGTGAGGTTCGCCGTCGTGGGCGATCCAGTTGACCATTCGCGGTCGCCTGCTATCCACAACGCGGGTCTTGCCGCCGTCGGTCTCGACGCGACGTATGAGGCGGTGAGAGTGCCGGCAGGGGAGTTCTCCTCGATCGTCTCAGATCTGCGAAGCGGGCACTTCAGTGGCATCAACGTCACGATGCCGCACAAGGACGATGCCTACGAGGCGGTCGACGAGCATGACGTACTCGCTGCTCGGTCGAGATCCGTCAATACGGTCATCGCATCCCAGGGGCGCCTTCACGGCTACAACACGGATGTCGAGGGTGTCCGCTACGCCATGGAACTGCTCGAGCTGCCAGACGATCTCCCCGTTGTGGTCCTTGGATACGGCGGAGCGGCCCGTGCCGCTGTCGTTGCGATGGCCGAACGCACCGTCATCGTCTGCGGTCGCAACGATCGACGCGCGGCGGGCCTTGCGGACTCGATGGGCGAGCTCGTCACCGTTGTTCCGTGGGGGACGGGGATCAACGCGTCCATCGTCATCAACGCTACACCCCTCGGGATGAGAGGTGAGTCTCTTCCCGAGCCTACGCTGGCCGACGCTGCCGGGATCCTCGACATGGCGTACAGCACGACGCCGACTCCGGCAATTCTCTGGGCCACGACGATGGGGATCCCGCACGCCGACGGGATCGACATGCTCACCGGCCAGGCGTTCAGTGCCTTCGAACTGTTCACGGGTCTACCTGCGCCGCAAGACGTCATGGCACTCGCTGGACGCTGACAGTGATCCAAGACACAGACCGAGCCTCCATGCACCCTATGCTCGCCGTGCATGTGGCTCTCCTTCAGTATCTCAGCACTCATCGGCCTGGTAGCCGGGCGCGCCATCGTTGCTGAGGCTTCGGCTCATCGGAGGAACCTTCCGGATCGCTGGTGGGATCCTCTCTGTGAGGTGTGCGACACATCGCTGAACGTCACGATGACCCGCTGTCGTGGTGAAGCGCACCGTCAATCCACCGCATCGTGGTTGACGCCGTACGCGACTGGCGTCCTCTTGGGAGCCGTCTCGCTCGCCGTTCCGTCGCTCGCTGTGCTTCCTGCCTACCTCGTGTTCTCCGGCACCATGGTCCTACTCACCCTCACGGATCTCGACACGAAGCTGATCCCCAACCGGATCCTCGGGCCCGCAACGATCATCGCATCGGGCCTGCTGATCGTTGGTGGCATCATCTCAGGTGAGCGATTCGGCCTCCTCTGGGCGGTGGCAGGCGGGACGGCGTACTTCGGAGTGATGTTCATCCTCGCGTTGATCTCCCGTGGGGGTCTCGGCTTCGGTGACGTCAAGATGTCGTTCCTCATCGGTATCTTCGCCGGCTACCTCTCCCTGGGCCACGTCGTCGTTGCTGGTGTCGGCGCCTTCCTGCTCGGTGGCGTCGTAGCACTCGTCCTGTTGGTCACCCGACGCAGCAGTCGCAAGGACTCGATCCCGTTCGGACCCTTCATGACCGTCGCCGGCATCGGTGCGGTCCTCCTCGGCGATGCCATCATCGCCTGGTACATCGGGTAGCCGGGCCGACACGAAGCCGCCCATTCGACCCACATCGCATCGGGGATGTCGGATGCCGGTCGGTCAAGTCGCGATGCCCGTGGTGGCAAAGACACGGTGTGGCACATCGAGGTCGCCGGGGAACTCCCGCAAGAGCAGTCCCGCGAGGTCCTTGTCGAACGACTCGACCGCATCATCGGTGAGAGCCGAACCGACCCCATTGCAGGTCCGGATGCGTCCACGCCACGCTTCGTGTGTGAACTCGACCTTCGTGACGTAGCTGAAGCTCTCGACGTTGGAGAACCCACCATGGTCGAGATCTTCAACCTGTTCAGGATGGATCCCTCGCCAGCCCGCCTTGGGCCAACGCGGGTTGTGCTCCAGGATCAGGGCCTCCGTTCGGCCTGCGACGTTGTCCGGTAGCACCAGGTAGCTGAAGTCGCAGATGATCAACCGCCCACCGGGACGAAGAATGCGACGTACTTCCTCGATGACAGCACCACTATCGAACCACCACCAGCACTGACCGGCCGTGACGAGATCGTAGCTCGAGGCAGGGAGCCCGGTGGCTTCCGCCCGACCTTCGAGGAACTGCACGCTCGATCGCTGCCTGTCGGCAGTCCTCGTCGCGACCTCGAGTAGTTCGGGAGCGATGTCGAGCCCTGTGACGTCGAGGCCACACCGGGCAAGGCCGAGAGCGATGGTGCCCGTCCCCGTGCCGAGGTCGACCGCCCGATCACCCACTGTGATCCACTCGCGGTCCTTCAACACCGAGAAGAAACTCGCAGGGAATCCCGGCCGATATCGCTCATAGTCGGCCGCGGTTCGTCCGAAGTCGATGCGGCGACCCTCGTGATCCGTCGAGCCGATGCTGGAGTACATGTGATGAATCTAGCTGCCGGGTCGAAGCGGCGGACGGCACCCACCGCACTAGCCTGTCGGTTCATGCTGCGCTTCATCACATCGGGAGAGTCCCACGGCCCAGGCCTCGTGGCGACCGTTGAAGGCCTCCCGTCGGGCCTGGCCGTCTCCTCCGACGGTATCTCGGCCGAACTTGCCCGTCGCAGGCTCGGCTTCGGCCGGGGACCCCGGATGCGGCTGGAAAAGGACGAAGTCGAGATCCTCGGTGGAGTTCGCTTCGCCAGGACCCTCGGCGGACCGGTGAGCGTACTCATCCGCAACACGGAGTGGCCGCGGTGGCAAGAGGAGATGTCGCCACATCCCGGCGCTGCCACGAAGGTCGAAACGACCCCCCGGCCAGGGCATGCAGACCTCGTCGGGATGATGAAGTACGACACGCACGATGCACGCGACATCCTCGAGAGGGCCTCTGCACGCGAGACTGCTGCCCGCACGATCGTGGGTTACCTCTCCAAGCAGCTGCTCCGCGAAGTAGGTGTCGAGGTCTTCTCACACGTCACCGCCATCGGTTCGGTGACCGTGCCGGGCGCAGTCGATCTGCCGGTTCCCGGGGACCTTGCCCAGATCGATTCATCACAGGTCCGGGTATTCGACGCCGAAGTGGAATCGGCGATGATCGCAGAGATCGAGTCGGCAAAAGCGGACCGCGACACGCTCGGTGGCTCCATCGAGGTCCTCTCCTACGGTCTGCCTCCCGGTCTCGGGAGCCACGTGCACTGGGACAGGAAGCTCGACGGGCTCCTTGCAGGTGCGGTCATGTCGATCCAGGCCATCAAGGCCGTCGAGATCGGGGACGGACTCGCTCAGGCGGGCGCTCGAGGCTCGCAGGCGCACGACGAGATCATCCGCACCGACGATGCCTACGCTCGACGTACGAACCGCGCAGGAGGCCTCGAGGGCGGCATGACGACCGGGGACGTTCTGAGGGTGACCGCGTACATGAAGCCCATCGCGACGCTCATGCGTGCCCTCGATACAGTCGACGTGACCACCAGGGCGGAAGCGAAAGCGTTCCGAGAGCGCAGCGACGTGTGTGCGGTACCTGCAGCAGGTGTCGTCGCAGAACAGATGGTCGCCTACGTTCTCGCCAACGAGGTGACGAGATCCTTCGGTGGCGACACCGTAGGGGATCTCGCCACGAACTGTGCTGCGTACCGGGCACGCCTCGCGTCGTTCTGATGAAGCACGTCTGGTTGATCGGCATGATGGGGACGGGCAAGACCACCGTGGGCGTGCGTGTCGCTGCTTCGATCCGTGTCCCATTCATCGACCTCGACCAGCGGATCGTCGCCGAAACCGGCAAGACGATCACCGAACTGTTCGATGAAGGCGAAGCGGCGTTTCGTCGGATCGAAGCCGCCATGATCGGTACGATCGCCGAAGGACAGACGAGTGTCGTCGCGACCGGCGGGGGCGCCATCCTCGATCCGGATAACCTCGCGACCATGCGCGCGACGGGTACAACGGTCCTCCTCACCGCGCCACCCGACGCGCTCATCGCCCGGCTGTCTGGGGAATCCACGGATCGGCCGCTGCTACGTGGCGAGGAAGACCTCGAGCGGATAGCGATCGAACGCGAAGCGATCTACAGCGCTGCTGCCGACATCATCGTCGACACCACATCGCGAGATGCGGACCAGGTTGCAAGGGAGGTCGTCCGATGCGTCGCCACGTGATCTGGAGAGGTGACGAGCCGGTGTCGACGATCCTGGTCGGCCACGGCGTCTCGAGTGTTCTCCCCGAGCTCCTTGCACGGCGTACCGGTCGCCGGGTAGCCGTCCTCTGCCAACCATCGACGGTGGCCCTCGCCGAACGCTACGCGAACGACCTTCACAGGTCTGGGTTCGAAGTGTCGGGATACACCCTGCCCGACGGTGAGGAGGCGAAACAGCTCGGTATCGTCGAAGACGTCTACCGCTTCCTCAACGGAGCCAAATTCACCAGGGACGACATCGTGATCGGTGTGGGTGGGGGAGCGCTCACCGACGTGACCGGCTTCATTGCTGGGACCTACCTCCGTGGCGTGTCCGCCATGTACGTCGCAACGACTTTGCTCGCAGCGGTCGATGCAGCTATCGGTGGGAAGACTGCTGTGAACGTCGATGGGAAGAACCTTGCCGGCGTGTTCTCACATCCTGAAGCCGTGATCGTCGACATCGATACCATCGATGCCCTTCCACGCCGGCACAAGATCGTCGGTGCAGCAGAAGCGATCAAGACGGGGTTCATCGCGGACACCGAGATCATCGCGGCCTTCGAGGCGGACGGGATCGACACCGACCTGGAGGACATCGTCAACCGCTCCGTTGCGGTCAAGGTGGCAGTCGTGAACGAAGACTTCACCGAACGGGGTTCTCGAGCGGTCCTCAACTACGGCCACACCGTGGGACACGCCATCGAGTCGACCACAGGACGACCCCACGGAGAAGCAGTCGCGATCGGGATGGTCGCAGCCGGTCACGCCGCCGCCCACCATCTCGGCTTCGCTGGTGTCACCCGTCAGCAGGAGGTGCTCGTGAGGATCGGTCTCCCGCTGACGGCCCCGGAGGCGGACGCTGAGGCGGTGAGAGCCATGATGGCGCTCGACAAGAAACGAGATTCGCAGGGCCTGCGGATGGTGCTCCTCGAAGAGTTCGGATCGCCTGTGCTCATACACCCGAACGACGCTACCGTACGTGCCGCCCTCGCAGGTATCGACCTCGTGTAGACGCCGCGAACCCGCCCAGGAGGACTCCGCCATGATCTCTACCAACGACGTACGGCCAGGCATGGCGTTGAACCTGCCAGAAGGCCTCTTCTCGGTCGTGGATCACCAGCACGTGAAACCGGGGAAAGGGAAGGCGTTCGTACGCATGAAGTTGAAGAACGTGCGCACCGGTGCCGTTCTCGACAAGACGTTTCGGGCCGGTGAGAACCTTCCGAAGGCACGCATCGATCGCGGGGACTACACGTTCCTGTACAAGGACGACATGGGCTTCAACTTCATGGACGGCGAGACCTACGAGCAGATGAACGTGTCGGGGGACCTCGTCGGCGACAACGCCGACTTCCTCTCGGACGGGATGACCGTCAAGATCGCCATGTTCGAAGGAACTCCCGTCGACATCGAGCTTCCGGCATCGGTGGAGCTCGAGGTCACCTTCGCCGAACCGGGAGTCAAAGGAGACCGCGTCTCGGGTGCGACGAAACCTGTCACGCTCTCGACCGGCCGTGTGATCCAGGCGCCGCTCTTCGTCGAGCAGGGTGATGTCGTGAAGGTGGACACGCGCACCGGCGGTTACATCACGCGCGTGACATGACGGCCGACGCAGCGAGGATTGGCGCGCTTGGGGCGCTCTACGCCGCCGACGCCAGATCGATGGATGCCATTGACATCACGAAGGTCTCGGCGAGGGCTGCATCACTTGCAGAAGGTGCCTGGCTGAACAAAGAGGTCATCGACGCAGCGATAGGCGCCGCCTCCACGAGATGGCGCCTCGAGCGCATGCCTGCAGTCGATCGGAACATCTTGCGCCTTGGCACCTTCGAGCTGCTCTTCACCGACGTGCCGCTCGGCGTCGTCATCGATGAATGCGTGGAACTCGCCAAAGAGTTCTCGACCGCAAAGAGTGGCGCGTTCGTCAACGGCATCCTTTCAGCGGTCGCCGTTGCGAAGGAAGAACCGGGACGATCAGACACCGAGAAGACCAGCGGATAAGGAGCAGTCGTTCTCCGTTCTCCGTTTACCGTTTGCCGGCGAAGCGCAAGCACCCAGAAACGGCCAGGCTTTCCGACTGTGAACTGTCAACTCAGCGACCGCTGCCCATTCGCTGATCCCGGTACTACAGTGGCTCCAACAAGCACCCTTTAACCCGGTCCCGTGAGGCCGAGAAGGAACGAACATGAGCACACGCCGGCTGCCGCACATCTCGATGTGCGGCTTTTCTGTTTCTGTACCAACGACAGCAAAGGACCCTTCATGCGGCAGGTGATGGATGGGGATGATCTCACGCGAGTGACACGGCGGATCGCACACGAGATCGTCGAACGCAACCACGGTCTCGAAGGAACGGTCCTCCTCGGTATCCCGACGAGAGGCAGGCCCTTTGCCGAACGCCTCGCGACGGCTCTTGGCGAGATCGAAGACAAGGCAGTGATCGCCGGTTCCCTCGACATCGGCATGTACCGCGACGACATCGACACACGACCCAGAACCCGTATCGGTCCGACAGACATCCCCGAGGATCTCGACGGCAAGACGGTCGTGCTTGCAGACGACGTCCTTTTCACCGGCCGTACCATTCGCGCCGCGCTCGACGCGCTCGCCGACCTCGGCCGTCCATCGGCAGTCCAACTGGCGGTCATCGTCGATCGGGGCCACCGCGAACTCCCCATACGGGCCGACTACGTCGGCAAGAACATCCCGACATCTCTCGAAGAACACGTCTCCGTCCGTTTCTCTGAGATCGACGGTGACAACGGGGTCTGGATCGGCAAGGAGGCGACATCGTGAAGCATCTCCTCACGACCGAAGGCCTCGAGCGGGAGACGCTCGAGAATCTGATCTCCGACGCCGATGAGTTCGCCGAAGTCCTCACCCGACCCATCCCCAAGGTGCCGGCGCTGAGGGGAAAGACGGTGGCAACGATGTTCTTCGAACCATCGACGCGTACGAGGATGTCTTTCGAGAAGGCAGCCAAGGCTCTCTCCGCAGACACGATGTCGTTCTCGCCTGGGACTTCCTCGCTGTCGAAGGGCGAGTCGCTCAAAGACACCGCACTCACCGTACACGCCATGGGTGTCGACCTCATGGTCGTGCGACACGGTGCGACGGGGACGCCGTGGCGCCTGGCCGAGTGGCTTGACATCCCGATCGTCAACGGCGGCGATGGCGCTCATCAGCACCCGACCCAGGCACTGCTGGATTGTCTGACGATCAAGCAACGCTTCGGATCCCTCGATGGGCTCGACATAGCAATCGTGGGGGACATCAAACACTCACGTGTTGCACGCTCGGACATGTTCGCGATGGCGACGCTCGGCGCGAATGTCACTCTCGTCGCACCGCCGACACTCCTCCCCGTGGACACGACGGGGTGGCCCGCAGAGACCACTACGGACCTCGACGCGGTGATGGAAGCGATGGACGTCGTGTACCTCCTTCGTGTCCAGACCGAGCGTGGAGGAGGCTCTGTATTCCCATCACTCCCTGAGTACACGAAGCGGTACGGGATGACGAGCGAACGCTTCGCCCGGTTGAAACCCGACGCCATCGTCCTGCATCCCGGCCCGATGAACAGAGGTGTCGAGATCGGTCACGACGTCGCCGACGACGAGCGTGCCCTCGTTCTGCAACAAGTGACCAACGGCGTGGCGGCCCGCATGGCCGTGCTCTTTTCACTCTTGGGAGGTGACTCCGATGTTTGACATCGTGATTTCTGGAGGATCCGTCCTCACACGTACGGGTATCGAACAGACCGACGTTGGCATTGCAGATGGTTCCGTCGTTGCACTGGGCGACGCCCTCGAAGGATCCCAGATGATCGATGCCTCCGGCGCCTGGGTCGGTCCCGGCCTCGTCGACCTCCACACACATCTGCGAGATCCAGGCGAGGAGTGGAAGGAGGACATCGCGACGGGTACGGCCGCCGCGGCCGCCGGTGGCTACACGGCCGTCGTAGCCATGCCGAACACCGTTCCTGCAATCGACAATGCACAGATCGCGTTCTACGTCTCGGAACGGGCACGTCGTGTGGGGTACACAGACGTCTTCCCTGCAGGTGCGATCACGATGGGGCGCCTCGGCGAGCGCATGGCACACATCGACGAGTTGTGGGAGGCGGGCGTTCGGATCTTCACAGACGACGGGACCTCGGTCGACGACGCCGCGGTTCTGCGCCTGGCCATGGACTACATCGCCAACCTTGGAGGTGTCGTTGCCCAGCACGCCATGGACTCGACGCTCAGCGCCCACGGATTCATGCATGAAGGTGCCGTATCGTCACGGCTCGGGATGTACGGGATCCCGTCGGAGGCAGAAGAGATCGTTATTGCGAGGGATCTGGCACTCGTCCGCCTCACAGGCGTGCGCTATCACGTCCAGCACGTCTCGACGGCGAAAGGTGTCGAGTTGATCGCCGCCGCCAAGGAGGATGGACTTGCAGTCACGTGTGAGGTCACGCCGCATCACCTGACCTTCGATCACACAGACGTCGAGACGACCGATCCGGACTTCAAGATGATGCCACCGCTTCGCACCAAGCATGATCGTGACGCTCTGGCTGAGGCGCTACGCAGCGGAATCATCGACATCGTTGCCACAGATCATGCACCGCACGCAGCGAGAGAGAAGGAAGTGCCGTTCGAGCATGCGCCCAACGGCGTGACCGGACTCGAATGGGCGGCATCGGTAGCCGTCGAGACCATCGGTGACGACGTGTCACGGTTCTTCGAAGCGCTCTCGATCACACCGGCGAGTATCGGGCAGATCCCCGCCCACGGTCTTGCGGTGGCGGTAGACCAACCCGCCCATCTCGTCGTCTTCGACCCGGTTGCTGCCTGGACGCCGGAAACGACGCGATCCAGATCGAGGAACACGCCGTATCTCGGGACGCAGCGGACAGGGAGAGTGCGCACGACGATCCTGTCGGGGAGGATCACCTACGAGGCAGGTTCGTGAATCCCGCCGTCGTCGCACTCGCCGACGGCACGGTACTCAACGGCATCGCCGTTGGCGCCGAAGGTGTCGCCACGGGCGAGATCGTCTTCAACACCTCCATGTCTGGGTACCAGGAGATCATCACCGACCCCTCATACGCCGGCCAGGTCATCACGTTCACGGTTCCTCACGTCGGCAACTACGGTGTCACAGACCAAGACGACCAGGCCGATCGAATCCATGCCCGCGGTGTCGTGATGCGCTCGATCTCACCGGCATCGTCGTGGCGATCACAGGGGAACCTCAGCGACTACCTGATCGCCAACGACGTCGTTGCCGTATCGGGCATCGACACCCGTCGTCTGACGCGTCGCATCAGGCAGTTCGGGGCGATGCCGGTAGCGATGGGTACCGACGTCGATGTCTCGGAGCTACGAGACATCGCCGCATCCACCCCGCCGCTACTGGGCACCGACCTCGTCAGTGGCGTCACAACCGATCACGCCTATCACCGCCCGGCCAAGGGGACGGAACTGGGCCACGTGGTCGCGTACGACTTCGGGATCAAGCGCGCCATCGTCAACGCCTTGACCGACCGTGGACTGGCGGTCACCGTCGTGCCTTCAGGGACGTCGGCCACCGACGTCATGGCCCTGGATCCCGACGGCGTCTTCCTTTCCAACGGTCCGGGAGACCCGGAGCCACTTTCGGGCCCGATCGGTGCAGTTCGCGAGATTCTCGGGAGAGTTCCCCTGTTCGGCATCTGTCTCGGGCACCAGCTCCTCGCCCTGGCGCTCGGTGCCCGAACCTACAAGTTGCCGTTCGGACATCATGGCGGGAACCATCCGGTGCGCTCGCTCGAGAGCGGGACCATAGACATCACGTCACAGAACCACGGATTCGCCGTTGATCTCTGGTCCCTTGCGGGAACTGAACCGCCACCCACGGGAACCCTGGCAACGTCCGACACCGTTCCTCGCAGTCTCGATTCGGCATTCGGAGTCGTCGACGGCACACATCAGAACCTCAACGACGGAACGAACGAAGGCCTGGCATGTCGCGATGTCGTGGCCTTCTCGGTGCAGTACCACCCTGAGGCTGCCCCCGGCCCGAACGACGCATCGATCCTCTTCGATCGGTTCGCTACGATCGTTGGAACTGCCCGTGCCTGAGCGAAAAGATATTCGCTCGATTCTCATCATCGGCTCCGGACCCATCGTCATCGGCCAGGGATGCGAGTTCGACTACTCGGGGACCCAGGCGATCAAGGTCCTCAAGGAACTCGGGTACCGGGTCATCCTCGTGAACTCGAATCCGGCAACGATCATGACCGACCCGGAGTTCGCAGACGCGACCTACATCGAACCGATAGCAGCCGACACCGTCGAGGCGATCTTGGTCAAGGAGAGGCCCGACGCCGTGCTGCCGACTCTGGGAGGCCAAACAGCGCTCAACGTCACGATGGAACTCGCAGAGCGCGACGTGTTCGATGACCTCGGGATCGAACTCATCGGTGCATCGATCGACGCGATACGTGCCGCGGAGGATCGAGGGAAGTTCAAAGAGATCATGGATGCTGCAGGCATAGAAACGCTTGAGGCACGCTATGTGACGTCGATCGAAGAAGCGGAGCGGGCACTCGAAGAGATCGGCCTGCCGGCGATGGTACGACCCAGCTTCATACTCGGTGGCGGCGGTACCGGCCTAGCGCACACCCCCGGGGAGTTCCGCGACGTGGTCACAGAGGCTCTGGCAGCCTCTCCCGTGTCTGAGGTACTGGTCGAGGAGTCCGTCGCGGGGTGGAAAGAGTACGAACTGGAAGTCATGCGTGACCGTTCCGACAACGCGGTGATCGTCTGTTCGATAGAGAACCTCGATCCGATGGGGGTGCACACCGGGGACAGCATCACGGTCGCGCCTGTCATGACGCTGTCGGACCGCGAGTACCAGGAGATGCGCGACGAAGCGATTGCGTGCTTGCGTGCAGTCGGCGTCGAGACCGGCGGCTCCAACGTCCAGTTCGCCGTCGATCCGATCTCGGGGCGGCGAATCATCGTCGAGATGAATCCGCGGGTCTCACGCTCCTCCGCTCTTGCGTCGAAGGCGACGGGATTCCCGATCGCCAAGATCGCGGCCATGCTCGCCGTGGGTATGACACTCGACGAGATCACCAACGACATCACCAAGGCAACGCCAGCATGCTTCGAACCGGCACTCGACTACGTTGTCGTCAAGATTCCGAGGTTCGACTTCGCCAAGTTCGCCTCCGTTCGCCCGGTACTGGGAACCTCGATGCAGTCCGTCGGTGAAGCGATGGCGATTGGCCGAACGTTCCCCGAGGCACTCCAGAAGGCGCTGCGTTCTCTCGAAACGGGGCGGATGGGTCTCAACGCAGATCCACTGGAGCGCCAGCTACGCTCCCTGTCCGACGCCGCCCTCATCGAAGCAGTCGCCACGCCGACACCCCAACGACTCTTCCAGGTCGCTGAAGCACTTCGGCGAGGCGTCAGCGTCGATGCGATCGTCGCGGCGACACACATCGATGCGTGGTTCGTCGACCAGATGGCATCGATCGTCTCGGTCCGCAACGAACTCGAGACGAGAGCCGCATCAGCCGGCTCGATCCGCGACGCCAAGCAGTGGGGGTTCTCCGACGGGCAACTCGCGTACCTTTGGGGAATGGACGAGGACGCCGTGCGATCGCTTCGCTCCTCAGCAGGGATCGAAGTCGCGTACAAGACCGTCGACACGTGTGCGGCGGAGTTCCCTGCAGCCACGCCATACTTCTACTCGTCGTATGAAGACGAGTCGGAGGCACCCGAACCGGGGGATCACACGGTGATCGTGCTCGGCTCGGGACCCAACAGGATCGGGCAGGGTATCGAGTTCGACTACTGCTGCGTCCATGCCGCGTTCGCCCTCGAGGAGAGCGGATACGACACGGTGATGGTCAACTGCAACCCTGAGACCGTCTCGACCGACTACGACACCTCCACGCGTCTGTACTTCGAGCCTCTCACGGCAGAGGACGTTCTTGGCATCGTTGCGATCGAACAGCCACGGGCGGTCATCGTTCAACTCGGGGGTCAGACGCCCCTCGGACTCGCCGCGGCGCTCGAACGTGCTGGTGTTCCGATCGCCGGCACCCAGCCCGACGCCATCGACGTTGCCGAGGACCGCGAGCAGTTCTCGGCCCTGTGCTCCCAGCGGGACATCCCCCAGCCACCCAACGGCACCGCGCGGTCGCTCGAAGAAGCCCACGATGTCGTCGGCCGTATCGGCCTGCCGGTGCTCGTACGCCCTTCCTACGTGCTCGGCGGCCGTGCGATGCGCATCATCTACTCGATCGAGGAACTCTCCACCTACCTGGGGGAGTTCTACGGACCCACACCGGGAGGCGAGGTCGATCTGTCGGGATCCCCGCTACTCATCGACCGATTCCTCGAAGCTGCGACCGAAGTCGACGTGGACGCGGTCTTCGACGGTGTCGATCTCTACATCGGCGGGATCATGGAACACGTCGAGGAGGCGGGGGTTCATTCGGGAGACTCAGCGTGCGTCGTACCACCGCCGAACCTGTCGCCCGACGTCATCGTCAAGGTATCGAACATCACGCGACGCCTTGCCGAAGGCCTCTCCGTGTGCGGACTGATCAACATCCAGTTCGCCGTTCAGGGAGACGACGTCTTCGTCCTCGAGGCGAACCCGCGGGCATCGCGTACCATTCCCTTCATCTCCAAAGCGACGGGGGTTCCCCTGGCCAAGATCGCGACGAGGGTGATGATGGGAGAACGAATATCGGACCTCCAGGAATCCGGAGCACTTCCCATGTCCACCCCGGACCTCGAGATCACCGCGGTGAAAGAAGCGGTCCTGCCCTGGACGCGCTTCTCGGGGGAGGACACGATGCTTGGACCGGAGATGCGGGCGACCGGCGAGGTCATGGGAATCGGTGAGAACCCCGGTGAGGCGTACGCTCGCGCTCTGCATGCAGCCGGCCACACCGTGCCCGTCTCGGGGACAGTCTTTCTCTCGTTCGCCGACGCGGATAAGCCTCTTGGCGCCGAGATCGCATCGATCCTGCACGATCTCGAGTTCAGGATCCTCGCAACCGACGGCACGGCGGACTACCTCGAGCGTCGTTCGATCCCCTCGACACGTGTGGACAAGGTCGGTGATGGGGCGTACGACCCTGTGCGACTGATCGAAGAGGGACGGATCGACCTCGTGATCAACACTCCCGCCGGCGGCAAGGCCCGTGGAGACGGGAGGCTCATCCGCATCGCAGCCACACGACACGGGATCGCGACCGTGACGACCGCAGCGGGCGGACTCGCCGTTGCACGATCGGTCGAAACCACCCGGTCACATCCGAACAGGGTCACCTCGTTGCAGGATCATCATCGTAGGGTTCTGAGGTGATGCACCCCCTCAACGTGACCCTCGGGCCGGTCCTCCTCGACACACCGCTCATCGGGGCGTCGGGGACGCTGGGATCCATCGTCGAGTTCAGGCGCACGGTGGACCTGTCGCGCTACGGTGCGGTGACCGCGAAGTCGGTTGCACCCGAGTCGTGGCCCGGCCGTGTCCCTCCAAGGATGGCGACCACCGACGCGGGGATGCTCAACGGCATCGGCATCCAGAATCCGGGCATAGACGCTTGGTTGGAAGACGTCTCTCTCGCGTTCAGGGACATGACGGTCCCGGTGTGGGGGAGCGTCGTCGCTCACGACCCCGACGGCTTTGCACAGGTGGCAGTCAAGATGCGCGCAGCCGGTGTGTCCGGTATCGAGATCAACCTGTCGTGCCCGAACCTCGATGGGCAGCCGTTCGCTCTCGACCCGCAGGTCACCCACGATGTGGTCGAGGCAGTCCGGTCGGTGACCGATCTTCCGATCGGAGCGAAACTGTCCGCAGATGCCATGCCGATATCGGAAGTGGCTCAAGCAGCGATGAGCGCAGGGGCGGATTGGCTCGTGATAGCGAACACCGTGATGGGTGCGGCCATCGACATCTCCACACGGCGTCCTGCACTCTCGGGACTGATCGGCGGCTACTCGGGGACGGGGATCCGGCCGATCATCGTGCGCTGTGTACTCGAGGTTGCACGTGATCTACCGGACGCACCGATCGTCGCCTGCGGCGGCGTCTCACACGCAGACCATGTGATCGAGTTCATCCTGGCTGGAGCCGACGCCGTCGCTATTGGAACGGCGCACTTCGCACGGCCCCGCATCGCAGCAAAGGTCCTCAAGGGAGTCCGCAAGTACCTGCACGACAACGACATCGAATCGATTCGATCACTCAAGGGAGCGTACAAGCCGTGGTAGCGAGAACAGACAGCCCCATCATCGTTGCACTCGACCTTCCCACCGCCGAGGCTGCAGTCGAGATCGCTCAACGCGTCGCACCCTACGTCGCGGGGGTCAAGATCGGTCTCGGCCTCCTTCACGGACCTGGCCCTGGAACGATCGATGCGCTCGTGCGTCTCGATCTTCCGGTGTTCGCAGATGCGAAACTCCACGACATCCCATCACAGGTCGAAGCCGCAGCGGAGCGTCTTGCCAGACACGGGGCACGCTGGATCACTGCACACGTCGGGGGAGGACAGACCATGCTCGAAGCTGCGGTCAGGGGACTCAGACGAGGTGCAGGCAACGCTGCGGCGGGAGTGCTTGGAGTCTCCGTGCTGACCTCTCTCGATTCATCCGATCTCGAACGCCTCGGTATCCAACGCACTCCAGGCCAGCTCGTGAGCAAGATGGCAACCGTCGCGGCGGCCGCGGGATGCGAAGGGCTCGTGTGTTCACCGCTCGAGCTCAACGTGGTGCGCCAGGTGGCACCCGACTTGATCCGTGTCACGCCGGGAATCCGAACCGTGACAACCGACGATGACCAGGCTCGGGTCGCCGGGCCGAACGATGCGGTAGAGCGGGGAGCAACGTACCTCGTCATAGGACGTCCGATCACCCGGGCCGGCGATCCCGCTGAAGCTGCCAGGGACATTCTCGCCGGTATTGCATCGTGAGTGTCCAACCTTGATACGATTCCCCAGGAGAAAGGACGCCACATGCTTCCCGAGATGAGCGATGAACAGAGGGCCGCGGCCCTCGAACGGGCAGGAGAGGCCCGCAGGGTGCGCGCCGAGATCAAGCAGTTGCTCAAGACGGGCAGCCTCACGTTCTCCGATGTCCTCACGCGAGCGGAGGAGAACGACCTCGTTGCGGGAACCAAGATTCAGGCGATCGTCGTCTCGATGCCTGGCATGGGAAAGGTCTCGACGAAGCGACTGCTCGAAGAGATCGGCATCGCGGACAACCGGACTCTCAGAGGCCTCGGACCGAACCAGCGAGCAAAGCTCCTTGACCGCTTCTCGTAGAGGCCAACTCGTCGTCATCTCCGGACCATCGGGGGTCGGAAAGTCCACGATTCTCGCCGCCGTCCTGGATCGAACCGACACCCGGTTCTCTGTGTCTGCAACGACCCGTCAACCCCGTGAGGGAGAACTCGACGGTGTCGACTACCACTTCGTCACGATCGAGGAGTTCGAGAGGGCGATCGACGAGGACAAGGTGCTCGAGTGGGCAAAGTATGGAGGTCACCTGTACGGGACCATGCGCGACGAGGTCGTCCCGATCCTCGATCGAGGCATCAACGTGATCCTCGACATCGAGAACGAAGGTGCCAAGCAGGTACGAAGGGCGTACCCCGATGCGCTCCTCGTCTTCATCAGCCCTCCATCCCTCGATGAACTCGCCCGGCGCCTCTACGGTCGGGGTGACACCTCCCAGAGTGACGTGCAACGTCGCCTGAGTGTTGCTGCGAGCCAGATAGAAGAGGCCCCGCACGTATACGACGAGATCGTCGAGAACGATCGACTCGACGAAGCTATCGCCCGCGTCCTCGATATACTGAACGGGCAGGATCGCACCGCGTCCAACCTGTAGTGCCGCGCGGGCACAGACCCAGCATGAGGAGTACTCACATCATGATGATCGAACCACCCATCGGCGCCGTCGTTGCAAAGACCGGCACCCGTTTCGGGCTCGTCGTGCTCTCATCACGCAGGGCCCGCCAGATCAACGCCTACTTCAACGAACTCGGCGCTGGTATCGGTGGCTACGTGCCACCACAGGTCCACTCCATGTCGCGCAAACCCCTGTCGATCGCCCTCGAAGAGATTTACGAGGACAAGGTCGTCATCGCTCCGGTCGAGGAGTAGCCATGCTCGCCGGGCGCCATGTGGTCCTCGGCATCACCGGCGGTGTCGCAGCCTACAAGGCGGTCTATCTCGCCAGACGCATGATGGAACAGGGTGCCGAGGTACGCACCGTCATGACATCGGCAGCGTCCAACTTCATCGGTGAAGCGACCCTGGCCGCGATCACCGGGAGTGAACCAGTCACCGATCTGTTCACAGGACCTGGAGTATCTCCACACACTGAACTCGCTGCGTGGGCAGACGCCGTCGTCATCGCCCCCGCAACCGCCTCGACGATCTCAAAGATCGCGGCGGGACAGTCCTCGAACGCTTTGACCGCCACCGTGCTCGCATCCGGGGTACCGGTCGTCGTTGCCCCCGCGATGCACGCCGAGATGTGGGAGCATCCCGCAACACGGGACAACGTCGCGCGGCTCGAAGGCTTCGGATACCACATCGTTGAACCCCAGGTAGGTGCCCTCGCCGGGGGCGACATCGGCATCGGCAGGCTTGCAGAGCCCGACGACATCGTGTCTGTGCTCTCCGCGGTCTTCGTACCCGGAGACATGACGGGGATGACAGTCCTGGTGACGGCCGGAGGGACACGTGAGCCCATCGACCCGGTTCGCTACATCGGCAACCGTTCCAGCGGGAAGATGGGCAACGCCCTTGCAGCCCGAGCGTCGGCCCGTGGAGCTCATGTGATATTGGTTACCGCTGCCGAATCGAGACCGCACGGGACGAACATCGAGATCATCACCGTCGAGACCGCAACCGAGATGGCCGAAGTCGTGTGGGATCGAGTCGTTGGATGTCAGATCGCCGTCATGGCGGCAGCGGTTGCAGACTTCCGTCCGGCGACATTGTCCGACGTCAAGATCCGACGCGCCGACGGTGTGCCCGCTATCGAGCTCGAGCCGACTCCAGACGTCCTGGCAGGAGTCGGAGCGCTTGAACCCCGTCCCTTCCTCGTCGGCTTCGCCGCCGAGGTCGGTTCCACCGACGCCGCCCTCGACAAGGCGGTACGCAAAGGGGTCGATCTCATGGTTGCCAACGACGTGAGCAGCCCTGGATCGGGCTTCGGTACGGACACGAACGAGGTCACGCTCATCGGGCCGGGAGGCGAATCGACCGCACTGGCATTGATGTCGAAAGAGGACGTCGCGGATGCTATCTGGGATGCCGTGCTCGAGCAGCGGAGCCGCGGCTGAGCACCGTACGGGCCTGCCAGGTCGTCCCCGACATCCCGTCGTTCGCCGTCGACGACGGATTCACGTATCTGATACCCGACGGCATGGACATCACCGTTGGATCACGGGTACGTATCCGGGTTTCTGGTCGAAGACTCAAAGGCTTCGTCACGGCGCTGCTCGACGCGCCGCCCGACCGCAGGCTGCTCCCGCTCGACGGGCTCTCCGGGACGATTCCGGGATTCGATGAGATCGGCCTCGAAACCCTGCGTTGGGCGGCATCACACTACGTCAGCCCACTTTCGGTGATCCTGAAACGCACGATGCCACCCAACGTTGCACGGGGAGCTGTGAAGCCACAGCGAGCGCACGGGCGAAAGAAGCCATCCTTCTCGGTGATCGTCTCGGGCGCAGGTGACCACGTCGCCCATGTCCGAGCCATCGTTGCAGCCTCCATAGGCGTGAGGGACAGCGTCATGGTCGTAGCTCCCACGATCGCCGAAGTCGAACGTCTCGCTGCTGATCTGGCGACGGCCCCGGACGTCGTCGTCGTGATGGCAACGTCGGGAACGCAAGCCAAATCCGCTACCGCAGCGTGGGTCAGGGCGGCGACCGAGTCGCCGACCGTGCTCATCGGTACGCGTGAGATCATGCTGTGGCCGGTCCAACGCCTCGGGACGATCGTCGTGGTCGAGGATGCACGCCGCGTCATGAAGTCCCCTGCAACTCCAACACTCGGGGTACGAGAAGTGATCGTGCACCGCGCAGGCGTCGAAGGTGCAGATGTGACATTCCTGACTCCCGTGCCGAGCCTCGAAACGTTGCAACTCGGCGCGCACGTCGTCGAGACGAAGGGAAGGAACTGGCCGCTCGTCGAGGTTGCAGACCGACGAGAAGAGCCTCCGTCGCGTTCGGTGCTCCTGGATCGGACACGCACAGCGATCGTCACGAACCTCAAGCGAGGGGGCACAGCGTTCGTTCTCGTCCCCGTGCGTGGCTACGCGCCTGCATTCAGATGCATCAAGTGTGGAGAAATGCGTCGATGTATCGCGTGCGCCGCAGCGATCACACGCAGGGGAGAGTGTCGGCGCTGCGGAGCGGTTCCGGAGGGATGCGGTCACTGCGGCGGAGAACGATTCGACGCACTGGGTGCCGGAATCGGATCCGTCCGTGACGCCATCGCGCGATCCGTCGGGAACGACGTCGGCGTCCGCGACGATGACAGAGCGATCACGGTTGGCTCGGAAAGAGACATCATCGGTCACCCGGCCGTCGATTTGGCGGTCTCGGTGGATATCGACGGTCTCGCTCACGCACCGAACTACAGGGCGGCCGAGGATGCTCTGCGGCTGCACGTGCGTGTGGCCCATCTGGTCCGTCGGGGCAGCGGAAACCGTCTGCTCGTGCAAACAGCGATACCCGACCAGCCGGTTCTCGCTGCACTTCGCTCGGGAAACCCCGAAACGTTCCTCGCGGAGTTGCTGAGTGTGCGTCGGCGTTCCGGGTTCCCCCCGTTCGGGCAGCTGATCGCTCTGGAAGTCGACACGACGATCGATGCGCGAGTGGAGGTCGCCGAGACCATCGGACGGGTCGCCACTGTTCTCGGCCCCGCGGTGCTCGGAGATCGAGTTCGATGGCTCATCCAGGGGCGTGACCTGGGCGAGGCACGGATCCGTCTGCGGCATCTCGTCGGATCGCTGAGGGATCGCGGCGCCCGGGTCAGGGTCGATGCCGACCCGATCGATCTGTGAGCCAGGATTCACCGACACATGACCTTGCACCCAGGTAGCCTCCTACCGATGGCGATCTACCCCATACGGACCTTTCCCGACCCCGTGCTGAGCATGACCACATCGGCGGTCACGGTGTTCGACGACGACCTCGCCCGTCTGGTCGACGACATGCTCGATACGATGTACGACGCTCCAGGCGTTGGGCTCGCTGCGCCCCAGATCGGCGTCTCGAAGCGCCTGTTCGTGGCGGACGTCGGCGAAGGCCCGTTCGTCATGGTCAACCCTTCGATCGTCGACACCGAAGGGAAGTGGAAGTTCGAAGAGGGGTGCCTGTCGGTTCCTGGCAAGTACTGGACGATCAAGCGATTCGACTACGTCGTGGTGGAAGGGGTCGACGCAGCGGGCCGTCCGGTTGCATACGATGGGGACGAGCTCATGGGGCGGGTACTCCAGCACGAGATCGACCATCTCGACGGCATGCTTCTGCTCTCGCGGCTCGGTCAACGAGTCAAGAAGCAGGCGCTCAAGGAACTCCGGGAGGAATCACTCGGAATCGGACAGGCGTTCTGATGGCAGGCGTATTCCTCGGGTCTCCTGCAGCGGCGGTACCGAGTCTGGCTGCCTTCTGTGACGTCGAGGACGTCGACCTCGTGATCACTCAGCCAGACCGTCGAGCAGGCCGTGGTTCGACGAAAGTGTCACCTCCGGTGAAAGTGGCGGCCGAGCAGTTCGGCCTGACCGTTGCACAGCCCGGCGATAGTGAAGAACTCTTCGACGTGTTGGCGAGTGTCCGCCCGTCGATCGGCCTCGTCGTGGCGTTTGGACGAATCCTCACACCTGCCATGTTGGCGCTCTTGCCATACGGGTTCCTGAACGTTCACTTCTCTCTGCTCCCTCGGTGGCGAGGAGCAGCACCCGTGGAACGGGCGATCGCGTACGGTGATGAAATGACCGGAGTCACCTTGATGAAGATCGACGACGGTCTCGACACGGGCCCCATCCTGGGTGAGATCGCGACACCGATCGGACCGAACGAGACCGGAGGCACACTGACAGCGCGACTGTCTCACCTCGGAGCTTCACTGGTCGACTCCACGTTGCCGGACTACCTCAACGGACGTCGCCGGCCTGTTCCCCAGCTGGCAAGCGGAGGAACGCACGCCAGGAAGTTGACGAAGGAGGATGCACGCCTCAGCCAGGACATGACGTCGACCACCGCCGATCGTGCAGTCCGCGCATTCTCCCCGAGGCCGGGTGCCTGGATACGCATCGAAGAGGGGCATCTCAGGGTGCATCGCGCACGCGTAGCTTCACCTTCGGTCGTGCCCGGCCGTGTCGAACTCATCGATGACTCCGTCGTCGCAGGTTTCTCGAATGGCTCTCTGGAACTCATCACCATCCAGCCACCGGGCAAAGGACCGATGAGCGGGGTTGCCTGGATGAACGGCAGGCGGGGAGAGCCGACGTCGTTCGGCACAGATGCCGACTGAGGGGCTCTCGACACGGGCTCTTGCTGCGAGGGCACTCCATCGTGTCCTTGCCGAAGGTGCATATAGCAACATCGTGGTGTCCAATCAGAAGACCAGCCCCTCTCTCGACAGGGGCCTCTACCAGCGCCTCGTGTTCGAGACCCTTCGCTATCTTCCATCCATCGACGAAGCGATCACTGGAGCGACATCGAGACCGATCGACCGGATCCAAGACGACGTGCTGTCGGTCCTTCGGATCGGAACGGCCGAGCTACGGTATCTGCGTCGCCCTGCGCACAGTGCGGTGTCCCAGTCGGTCGAGGCCGTCAGGGAACTTGGAAGGCATCGTGCGGCAGGGTTCGTGAACGGCGTGCTGCGAACCATCGCCCGTCGCGTGGATGAACCGGTACCGTCCGACGTGTACGCCGGGATGCCTCAGTGGCTGTACGAGCGGCTTACCTCCGTCTTCGGCGACGAAACAGACGCGTTCATCGCCGCCTCGAACACGCCACCGCTGACGGGGATCAGATCGCGTGATGGGCTCGATCGCGGTAGTGCAACAGGTGTTGCGGGGACGGGCTACGTTCGACACGACACGACGGTCGGTGCACTGGCGGCTGCCAACGCCATCGACATCATCGATCCAGCCTCCGTCGCCGTGGTCGATGCCCTCGACGTGGCAACGGGTGCACGCGTTGCCGACCTCGCAGCCGCCCCTGGGGGCAAGACACGTATCATCGCAGAGCGGTGTGAACCGAACGGCCTGGTGGTCGCCTGTGACGTGCATCAGCGACGGCTCACCAGTGCCCGCAAGCGTTCAGGCACCCTCGCCAACACGATATGGGTCGTTGCTGATGCCACAGCTCCGCCCTTCCAAGACGCGTCCTTCGACAGGGTTCTCCTCGACGCACCGTGCACAGGGATCGGCACGCTGCGTCGTCGGCCAGAGATTCGACACCGCATCGACCCAGGTTCTTCAGCGAGGCTCGGCGAGATCCAACGACGGATGCTCATCGAAGCGTTGCGCATCGTCCGGCCGGGTGGTCGACTCGTCTACAGCGTCTGTACGGTGTTCCCGCAAGAGACGGTCGAGGTCATCGCCGGCCTCGGGGCGTCGAGACCCGAGACCGCGATCGGTGAACCGTGGGGGGACGGCGTTCTCCTGGCCCCTCACACGACCGGCACCGATGGGATGTTCATCGCTACCTTCGACCGCTGAACGCCCATGGGGCGTCAGATGATCTCGATCGAGGACAGGTCGTGCTCGGGGTCCGGATACGATAGGTCGAGTGACTCGAGCGTGTCGATGAGTATCCGAGATATGACGAGGTTTCGGTGCCACTTGCGGTCGGCGGGCACGACGTACCACGGGGCACTATCGGTGGACGTCTCGTTGACAGCATCCTCGTAGGCGGCCATGTAGTCATCCCACCGCGCGCGCGAATCGAGATCGGACGGATTGAACTTGTAGTTCTTGGACGGGTCGTCGAGCCTCGCCTGAAGACGTTTCTTCTGCTCGTCCAACGAGATGTGCAGCATGATCTTGACGATCGTGGTGCCCTCATCGCCCAGCATCGCTTCGAACTCCCTGATGTGGCGGTAACGCTTCTGCCAGCGCTCCCGGGGGACGAGCTCGTTGACCCGCACCACGAGGACGTCTTCGTAGTGCGAGCGGTTGAAGACCCCGATGCGTCCCTTGCGTGGCGTTTGGTGGTGAACACGCCACAGGTAGTCGTGGTCACGTTCGAGGTCGCTGGGAACACCGAAACCCCTCACATCGATACCTTGAGGGTTCACGCCGCTGAACACCTTGCGGATCGTGCCGTCTTTGCCCCCCGTATCCATGGCTTGGAGCACGACGAGAACCGCGTGACGCGCATCCGCCCACAACAGCCGCTGCAGTTCCGCGAGGTGTCTACGCATCGCTTGGAGTTCCGCAACGCTTGTCGACTTGGTCAGATCGGGGAAGGCTGAACGATCTCTCGGATCGACAGTCGCCAAAGAGAATCGACCACCCGGTTCTACTCGATATCTGTCCACAGACGTCTTCCTCCTCCTCGGCGGCGCAGCAACCCGATACACTCGCACACGATGACGAATCGTATCGCAATCGCACCGTCCATACTTGCAGCTGATTTCGCCTATCTCGCCGACTCGATCGCCGTGATTGCCGGTGACATCGACATGCTCCACGTCGATGTGATGGACGGCCACTTCGTTCCGAACATCTCGCTCGGGCCTCCGGTGATCCGCTCCCTGCGTGGCGCAACAGACCTGTACCTGGACTGCCATCTCATGATCACCGACCCTCTGCGGTACCTCGGTGCGTTCAAAGAGGCCGGTGCGGACGGTGTCACCGTCCACATCGAAGCCGTACCGGATCCTACGCCCGTCGCTATAGAGGCTGGCGATCTCGGTCTCGATTTCGGTCTCGTCGTGAATCCTTCGACGCCGGTCGCTTCCATCGATCCTTACCTCGATCTCTGCTCGATGGTGGTCGTCATGAGCGTCGAACCCGGCTTTGGTGGTCAACACTTCATCGATGCCGTCCTCCCAAAGATCCGGTCGTTGAGAGAATCCGTTGACTCGCGGGCACTTCCCGCCGATATACAGGTCGACGGAGGCATCAACCTCCAGACGGCGGGCCAGGCGCGCTCCGCAGGCGCCAACGTGTTCGTTGCGGGATCATCGGTGTTCGGAGCCGATGATCCCCTGAGCACGGTACAGGAACTGAGATCGATCGTAGGTGCTGAAAGCTGATGGCTGAGCGGATTCTCATCGTGGATGACGACCCCGACATTCTCCAGTTCGTGCGTTTGAACCTCGAACTCGACGGCTATGAGGTCGAACTCGCAGGCGGCGGCAGAGAGGCCCTCGAGAAGGCAGCAGCGGCCCCCCCGGATCTGATGCTTCTTGACGTGATGATGCCAGAGATCGACGGACTCACCGTCCTGAGGCGCATGCGCAGCGATCCGCCCACGGCGAATATCCCGGTCATCGTCCTCACGGCAAGGAGTCTCGCTGAGGACCGTGTGCGGGGCCTCGACCTCGGCGCAGACGACTACATCACCAAACCGTTCGACCTCGAAGAGTTGATCGCGAGGGTCAAGACCGTGTTGCGGCGATCCCAACAGATGCGCGATCTCTCCCCACTGACCGGCCTGCCCGGGAACTTTCGCATCGCGGCCGAGCTCGAAGACCGCGTGGCACAGGGAGATCCGTTCGCTCTCGTCCACGCCGACCTCGACAACTTCAAGGCATTCAACGACCACTACGGATTCATGCGAGGGGACCTGGTCATCAAGTTCACTGCAAAAGTGCTGCTGAATGCGGCTGCTGTTGCGGGGGAGCAGGATGCGTTCATCGGTCACGTCGGTGGTGACGACTTCGTCGCCATCGTACGAGCCGAGAACATGAAGCCGTTCTGTGATGAGGTCGTCGTGACGTTCGACGACGGCATCCTCGAACACTATGACACAGCCGATGCACTCCAGGGCTACATCGAGGTGACAGACAGAAGGGGAGAGCGGCACGCGTTCCCGATCTGTTCTCTCTCGATGGGTGTCGCCACGGCGGAACACAAGAGCCTTTCGAGCGAGTGGGAAGCTTCTGCAGTGGCATCCGAGATGAAGGAAGTCGCGAAGCGAACCCCCGGCACGAACTACCAGGTGGATAGGCGGACGTAGAGGTACCTGGTACTTGGTATTTGGTACTTGGTATTTGGTACTTGGAGGCTCAGGGGACCCGGTCGGCGGGTCGACAGCTCGCAGCCGGGACACCTGACTGTTCCTGAACGTTCCGCTTCTCTCGGTAAGTGGTGAACGGAGGACAACTGCTCCCTCTTCGCCCGTCGCCTTGGCACTCCGCGCTCGGTCGGGTTGCTCTCTTCCGGGTTCCGGATACCAAGTACCAGGCACTACCGTATGTGCCACATACCTCTTTCGGGGCAGGGAGCAACTCCCGACCGGCGGTCAAAGCCCGCGAACCCCACTACGGGGCCGATCCGGTGGAAATCCGGAGTCGACGGTGAAAGTCCGGATGGAAGAAAGGGGACGCTTGATGCGTCGCGCTGTCGACAACCAACTCGACGGCACGGACGTGGATCAGTTGATGCGTCGTGCGTTGCAGGCAACTGCAACGACGCTTCCGCATCCCAATCCACGGGTCGGTGCCGTCATCGTCAACCCCCAGGGTGCGGTTCTCTCGGTCGCGGCCCACGAGGGACCCGGAACACCCCACGCCGAGCGGCTCGCGCTCGAAGGCCTCGACGACGTTTCGGGCCACACGATGATCGTGACCCTCGAGCCATGCGACCACCACGGTCGAACACCGCCATGCACCGATGCCATCATCGACGCAGGGATCTCACGGGTCATCGTGGGAACTCGCGATCCCGACGCACAGGTTCGCGGTGCTGGGATCACACGCCTCCGAGATGCAGGTATCGACGTCATCGAGAGCGACCTGTCACCTGTCATCGAGGCGAACGACCCCGTGTACTTCGCGAACCGGCGCGCCGGCACACCCTTCGTGACACTGAAACTCGCGATGACCCTCGACGGCCAGATCGCTGCAGCAGACACCACGTCGCAGTGGATCACCCAACTCCCGGCACGTCGAGATGCCCATCGGCTCCGTGCGGCCCACGACGCGGTTCTCGTCGGCGCTGGGACGCTGCGCAACGACGACCCCCAACTCACCGTTCGCCTCGATGGGTACGACGGCCCGCAGCCGAGGCCGGTGATACTCAAGGGATCTTCCGAGCTTCCCGCGATGGCACGTCTCTCGGAACGGAACCCGCTCGTGATCCAAGGAACCGAGGCATCGGGAGCTGCTATCGAGGGAGTACTCGATCGCCTGGGTGATGAAGGGATCCGCTCGGTGCTCGTCGAAGGTGGAGCCAGGATCGCTCGATCCTTTCTCGACTCGGGTGAGGTCGATGAACTCGTCGTCTACATCGGAGCGAAACTCGCAGCCGGGACCGGCCTTCCAGCAGTCGGAGGGGTGTTCGCAACGATCGCCGAGGCGATACCACTCGAGATCACCGACGTTCGCAGCATCGGCTCTGACGTCAGGATCATCGCTCATCTAGGAGGTAGGAACTGATGTTCACCGGAATCGTCTCCGAACTCGGAACGGTCACCCTGATCGCGGACATCCCCAAGGGCCGGAAGGTGACGATCGACGCATCGTCCAGCCTCACGGGACTCGGTATCGGGGATTCGGTCTCGGTCAACGGGGTCTGTCTCACCGTGACGAAACGCGGAGAAGGATCGTTCACGGTCGACGCCGTCCAAGAGACACTCGAACGCACCACGATCGGATCGCTCACGGCATGTGACTCGGTGAACCTCGAGCGACCGATGCCCGCTGAAGGCCGATTCGACGGCCACATCGTGCAAGGCCACGTCGATGGCGTCGGGTACGTCCGTTCGATCGAAGCGGAAGGAGACGCATCGCGCATGCACATCGAGTTCCCCCAGGCACTCGGGCGCTACGTGGTCGAGAAGGGCTCGATCACCGTGGACGGTACGAGCCTCACCGTCACGGCGGTCAGCGACCCAGGAGAACCCACACAATGGTTCGAGATCGTCCTGATCCCGCACACGCTTGCCGTGACCGTGCTCGGTGAAGCACAGCCCGGTACCGCCGTCAACCTGGAAGTCGACGTCATCGCCAAGTACGTCGAACGCATGATCGGAGCGTCACGATGAAGCTCGCGACGATCCCCGAAGCACTCGACGCTATGCGTCGCGGCGAGTTCGTTCTCGTCGTCGACAACGAGGATCGAGAGAACGAGGGTGACCTGATCATCGCTGCTGAGAAGGTCACGCCGGAGCGTATCGCCTTCATGGTTCGCTACACATCGGGCCTGATATGTCTTCCCACCACCGGGGAGCGACTCGACGAGCTCGAGTTGCCACTGATGGTGATCGACAACACCGAAGCTCACAACACGGCGTTCACGGTGTCGATCGACTATCTGAAGGGCACCACAACGGGCATCTCCGCCCCCGACCGTGCGCGAACGATCCGAGCCGTTGTCGATCCCTCTGCCAAGCCGTCCGACTTCAGTCGACCAGGGCACATCTTTCCGCTGCGTAGCCTCGAAGGCGGTGTCCTCTCTCGCCAGGGCCATACGGAGGCAGCAGTCGACCTTGCCAGGCTGTGTGGCCTCTTTCCTGCTGGTGTGCTGTGTGAGATCGTCAACGACGACGGGACGATGGCGCGCGGAGAGACGCTGATGGAGTTCGCGCGAGACCATGACATGGTCATGATCTCGATCGACGACCTCGTCGCCTATCGGTGGAGGACCGAGAACCTCGTGAGGCGCCAGTCCCAAGCCACGCTTCCGACCCGCTACGGTGAGTTCACCTTGATCGGCTATCAGGCCCAGACCGATGACAGCCCTCATGTTGCGTTGACGATGGGTTCTCTCGACGGGAGAGAGAACGTTCTCACCCGGATTCACTCCGTGTGTTTGACCGGTGACGTTTTCGGTTCGCTTCGCTGCGACTGTGGTTCCCAGCTCAACGAGGCCATGCGACTCATATCCGAGGCCGGTGAGGGTGTGATCGTGTACAACGCCGCCCATGAAGGCAGAGGGATCGGGATCCTCGACAAGATCGCAGCCTACGACCTTCAGGAGCAAGGACTCGATACCGTGGACGCCAACCGCCAGATCGGGCACGCCGACGATGCACGCCACTACGGTGTCGACGCTCAGATCCTTCACGACCTCGGTATCGCATCGGTCCGGCTCCTCACGAACAACCCGGACAAGATCGCCCAACTACAACGCTACGGCGTCGATGTCGTCGAACGTGAATCCATCTGGGTGGGGGAGACCGCCGAGAACCACGACTACCTCACGACGAAAGCGGAGCGAATGGGTCATATCACGACAGGGGCGACACATGCGGATCGATGAACAAGCCGACACAGGCGTCAGCGCCGAGGGTCTGCGGGTCGCCGTCGTCACGGCATCGTTCAACGCGGTGGTCACGACCGGGCTCAAGGAGGGCGCGCTCGCCTTCCTCGAAGCCGCGAATGCAACAGAGATCCTCAGCGTCGACGTGCCCGGCGCCTTCGAACTGCCGCTGGCCGCTCTCGCTGTCGCCCAACGCGGCTACGACGCCGTCGTGTGTCTCGGTGCCGTGATTGAAGGCGACACCGACCACTACGAGCACATTGCACACAGAGCATCGGAGGGCATCATGCGGGCCCAACTCGATACCGGTGTCCCGATGGCGTTCGGGATCCTCACCGTGAGAAACGCACACGATGCCCTGGTCCGCTCCCAGCCGGGGCCGGACAACAAGGGCCGGGAAGCGGCGGAAGCCGTCGTTGTCGCGACACGAACGCTCCAGGCTATTCGCGATACCTAGAGGATGCGCGCACGGGGAGCGGTCGTTCTCCGTTTACCTGTAGCAGTTGGTCATCCAGGAATCGTCCGGGTTTCCGACTGTGAACTGTGAGCTGTGAACCCAGCAACCGAATCCGCCCATCGGGCGATCCTCCATGTACTAAGTACCAGATACCAGGTACTATTACGGCCACAAACGACGCAAGAGGAGGCGCCTGCTTCCCACCTTTCCACCGTATCGAGGTGTGTCAGGTCGAACTTCGCGCAGCGTACGTCGCGCTGCCTTCGTTCTTGTAGGCGACTTCCTCGGCGGGAAACCACGGATCAGGAGGTACTCCCATCGCGGAGCCACGGGTGAACGAACGAATCCGCGTCAAGCGCGTGCGACTCATTGCACCAGACGGCGGTCAGATCGGCGAGAAGGACATCGACGAAGCACGATGGCTCGCCGCGCAGCTAGGACTCGACCTCGTCGAGGTCGCCCCGGATGCTCGACCTCCGGTCGTGCGGATGATGGACTATGGCAAGTACAAGTACGACCAGTCTGTCAAAGCACGTGAAGCCAGGAAGAACCAGACACGAACGGTCATCAAAGAGGTGCAGTTCCGACCCAAGATCGGAGCCAGCGACTACGAGGTGAAACGAAAGCGTGTCGTGAAGTTCCTCAGGCAAGGTGACAAGGTCAAGTGCACGATGCGCTTTCGTGGCCGCGAGGTTGCTCACCCCGAGCTCGGACGCAACATTCTTCAGCGGCTCTACGAAGACGTTGAGGACTACGCGGAGATCGAGACCATGCCACGCCTCGAAGGGCGGAACATGACGATGGTCCTCGTCCCGGCGAAGGACATTCCCGCCGAGAGAGAAACTGAAGCAGACGACGAGTAGTCCCCGACGCTCGTCATCTGGATGACAGGAGAACACTGTGCCCAAGATGAAAACGCACAAAGGTGCTGCCAAGCGTTTCAAACGCACGGGTAGCGGAAAGATCATGCACCGCAAGGCTTGGCGTGGACACAACCGCCACAAGAAGACCTCTGCCCGTTGGCGTCGCGTCAAGGGCACCGGAACCCTCAGCGGTGGGGACGCCAAGCGCGTCGACAAACTGCTGAATAGCTAGGAGGCTCCCATGGCTCGTGTGAAACGATCTGTGAACGCGCGGAAGAAGCGCAAGAAAGTAATGGACCGGGCCTCCGGGTATACCGGGGCCAGAAGTCGGCGCTACCGTGCCGCTCGTGAGCAAGTCATGCATGCAATGCAGGACTCGTACGACCATCGTCGTGCGCGCAAAGGCCAGTTCCGTCGTCTGTGGATCCAGCGCATCAACGCTGCGGCCCGGATCAACGGAACGACGTACTCGAAGTTCATGGCCGGTCTCAAGGCTGCCGACATCGACGTCGACCGCAAGATGCTCGCAGAGATGGCCGTCAACGACCCTGAGGCGTTCGCCGCCCTCGTCACCGTGGCAAGCAACGCCACAGCTGACGCCTAACCCCCTGGTGTCTGGCGCTGATACAGCCCGTATACGAGCCATATCAGCGCCAGACGCCAGATCTCATGCTTGAGGTCATCACATCGACGGCGAATCCCCGGATCAAGGCGATCCGTGGGCTTCACCGCGCAAAGGAGCGCAGAGCCCGGAGCGAAACGCTGATCGAAGGACCGGTGGTCTTCGCCGACTTCCTGGCTGAAGGGTTCGCCCCCAAGACCGTTCTGTGCACACCCGACGACGTCGCGACGATCGATGCGTGTCACGGTTCGAACATCCCGTTCACGCTCGTCACGGAGAACGTACTGTCCGTCGCGTCCGATACACGCACACCCCAGAGTCCCGTCGCTGTGATCCGAACCCCGGACCCGGTGGGCCTGCGGGAACATGACACGCTCGTCCTCGTCGACGTTGCTGACCCCGGCAACGTCGGAACGATGATCCGAACTGCCACCGCTCTCGGCTGGGACGTCGCTGCCACGGGAAGCACCGCAGACCTCTGGTCTCCGAAAGTGATCCGGGCGGGTGCAGGTGCACATAGCCGCGCTCGGCTCACCGTCCTCGACGATCCGGTCACAAGTTTGCACGAACACACCCTCACGATCGTCGCGACCGTCGTCGACGGGGGGAAGGCACCCGGCAACTCACCGACGCCGGTCGCGCTGCTCGTAGGTTCCGAAGCTCACGGTCTCTCGGCCGAGATGATCACAGGCTCCGATGTCCAGATCACGATCCCCATGCCGGGCGGAAGCGAGTCCCTCAATGCAGCAGTCGCCGCCGGCATCGCCATGTACGCCATGACCGACGTTGCCGGATTCTTGGAACCTTGATAGGGTGCGCCGTATGAAACACCTGCGATGGGACGACGGATCGTTTACGGGCTGACCAGCCCGGAGTTCAACACGCACCCCACACTGCCACACCACGAACCCGGAGCCGCCTCCGGGTTCTTCGCTATCCGGGGCGGCTCGCGAGAGGAGCCGATGCGATGTCCACAGTCGCTAACCTGCCAGATTCCATGGAACCACTTCACTATCTCCTTGCGAACGCGCCCGCACAGATCGACGCGACCGAATCACTTGCCGATCTCGATGCCCTCGAAGCTGAACTCATCGGCAAGGGCTCACCGATAGCACAAGCACGCCGCGGCCTCGGCGCGATCAACGATCCCGAGGAGCGCCGGGACACGGGGCGTGCGATCAACGACATCGCATCGCGCCTCACCGATCTCCTCACACTGCGACGTAGCGAACTCGCAACGGCAGAGGAGTCGGCATCACTCGCTGCCGATCGTGTCGATGTCACACTTCCCGGCAGACGGCCTCGTCGGGGCACTCACCACCTCATCACGCAGACGATCGATGAGATCGTCGACATCTTCGTCGGTCTTGGCTACACAGTTGCCAAGGGCCCGGAGGCCGAGACGGAGTTCTACAACTTCACAGCCCTCAACATCCCAGAGACACACCCGTCGCGTCTCGAGAGCGACACCCTGTACCTCGACTACGGGGACCGCGACGAGGAGATCCTCCTGCGGACACATACGTCTCCCATGCAGGCCCGCTACATGGAGAAACACGATCCGCCGGTGTACATCGTCGTTCCCGGCAAGGTGTTTCGGGCAGATGCTGTCGACGCCACCCACTCACCCGTCTTCCACCAGGTCGAAGGTCTCGCCGTCGACGACTCGATCACCTTCGCAGACCTCAAAGGCACGCTCGCTGAGTTCGCTCGCCAGTTCTTCGGCGGTGACACGAAGGTCAAGTTCATCCCGCACTACTTCCCCTTCACGGAACCCTCGGCCGAGATGCACGCCTTCACGAACGGACGTTGGATCGAACTCCTCGGATGCGGCATGGTGAACCCTGCAGTCTTCGAGCAGGTCGGCTACGACCCCGAGATCCTGAGCGGCTTTGCCTTCGGCATGGGTGCCGAACGCATGGCGATGGTCCGCCACGGCATCACAGACTTGCGGGCCCTGATCGATCCTGACGAACGGATCCTGGAGCAGTACCGATGAAACTGACACAGTCATGGCTCGCTGAGTTCATCGAGCTTCCTACGACCGACCCCCAGGAACTGGTCGAAGCTTTCGAAAGCCTCGGGCACGAGATCGAAGACTGGCACGTCCTCGAACCGACCTTCGAGGGGGTCGTGGTCGGCAAGGTCCTCGAGGTCCTGCCGCACCCCAACGCCGACAAAGTACGACTGACGAAGGTCGATGTCGGCACTGAGGTCCTCGAGATCATCTGCGGCGCCTGGAACTTCGAAGCAGGTGCGATCGTGCCTGTCGCTGTGCCGGGAGCGATCCTCGGAGGCGATTTCACGATCACCCGTCGCGAGATTCGCGGTATCGCATCCAACGGAATGATCTGTTCCGAGACGGAGCTCGATCTCGGGAGCGATGCAGATGGCATCATGGTGCTCAACGACGACTACCCAGAGGCATCGAACCGTCTCGGTGCCGATTTCGCTCAGATCGTTGGACTGCCGGATGTCTGGTTCGAGGTCAACGTCACCCCGAACCGACCGGACTGTCTCTCTGTCTACGGTCTCGCTCGCGATCTGGCTGCCCTCTTCGAGGTTCCGCTGCGGGAGCCTGAGATCGATGTAACCGAGAGCGGTGAGCCCTCGAATATCACCGTGTCGATCGACGAACCCGACATGTGCCCACGATTCGCAGGCCGCCAGGTGCGAGAGATCACCGTCGGGCCCTCCCCGCACTGGCTGCGGCGACGGCTCGAACTTGCAGGTGTCCGACCGATCTCCAACGTCGTCGACGCGTCGAACTACGCGATGATCGAGTTCGGCCATCCGACCCATGCTTTCGACGTCGACCGTCTCGGCTCCACGATCGGGGTTCGGATGGCGGCCGAAGGTGAAACGATCGTCACGCTCGATGATCAGACGCGGACGCTGACTCGTGATGACATCGTCGTCACCGACGGTTCTGTTCCCGTTGCGATCGGTGGGGTCATGGGTGGTGCATCGACCGAGGTCCACGACGACACGACCGACGTGTTCATCGAGGCTGCCTACTGGGATCCCGCGCACGTGCTGATGACCTCGAAACGTCTCGGTCTTCGGTCCGAAGCGTCGGCGAGATTCGAGCGGGGCGCCGATCCGTCGTTCTGCCACCTTGGAGCAGACAGGGTCGCTCAGCTCCTCACCGAGATCGCAGACGCGAGGCCTGCCCCTATGCCCATCGATGTCGACCCAGGAGCGATCGCTCCATGGTCGATCACGTACCCCCTCTCAGAGACCCGTCGTATCCTCGGTATCGAGCTCGATACCGAGTCAACGAGGTCGTTGCTCGAACGACTCACCTTCGACGTCGACGGAACCGACCCACTCACCGTGACCGTTCCGACACGGCGCCCCGACGTTCGTCGTCCCATCGACCTGGTCGAGGAGATCGCCAGGCTCCACGGGTTCGCCTCGATCCCAGACACGGTCCCGTCCGGGCCCGGTGGGGGGTTGCCACACGAGGAACGCCGACTCCGAGATCTTCGCGAGACACTCGTGGGCACCGGGCTGTACGAGACCCTGTCGTTCTCGTTCATCAGCGCGCAGGACATCGAGATCCTCCATCCCGAGGGAGCCGGCGTGACCGACGCTGCCATCTCGGTCGTGAACCCACTGAACGACACCGAAGGTGTCATGCGTACGTCGCTCATCCCCGGTCTCCTCAAGGCTGCTTCGGTGAACCTGGCCCGTCGGCTTCCCGCAGCAACACTCTTTGAGATCGGAAAGGTTTTCCTTCCCGGCACTGGCAAGCTTCCCGACCAACCGGAACGCCTCGGTTTCGTCCTTGCCGGGCGTCCTGATGCAACCTGGCACAGTGAACCGCAGGAGTTCGATGTGCACGACGGAACGGGAATCGTAGAACTCATCGGGCTCGAGATGCGTCTCCCAGATCTCGAACTCGTCCAGGCCGAGAGGGTCCCGTTTCACCCAGGACGATGTGCCGATGTCACGGTGGGTGGGTCGGTGATCGGAACGGTAGGAGAGATGATCCCGTCGGTGACCGGCGCTTTCGGTCTTCCTGGGAGAGTGGTCGTTGGCGAGATCGACACAGCCGTGCTCCTCGCAAATCGGGGCCATTGGAAGTACGTGGCTCCGAGCAGCTTCCCTCCAGTCGTGTTCGACATGGCGTTCGCAGCACCGCTGGACGTCCCTGCGAGCGCTGTCTTGTCGGCTGCCAACACCGGTGCAGGCACCCTCTTGGAGCACAGTCAGCTGTTCGACATTTTCTCGGGTGACTCGGTCGGTGACGGTCTCGTCTCATACGCCATCAACTTCCGGCTCCGGGCTCTGGATCGGACGCTCACCGACGAGGAGGTTGCACCGGTACGCAGGATGATCGCCGACACGGTGTTCGAGGCGACCGGCGCCACGCTGCGTGGCGAGCTCTGACCCGAGGGGCCCGATATGGACGATCTCGTCGCAGGGACCGCTCTCGACGTCGCACCCCGGCTCATCGGATGTCTTCTCACGACGAGGATCCGCGGAGTGTCGACATCCGTCCGCCTGATCGAGGTCGAAGCCTATGGGGGCAGCGATGATCCGGCCTCTCATGCTTACGGTGGCCCGACGGAGAGGAACCGCTCGATGTTCCTCGCTGCGGGCCACCTCTATGTGTATCTGAGCTACGGCATCCACCAGCTCGTCAACATCGTGACGGG
>CAYLVM010000001.1:0-48448 GCA_964387145.1 uncultured Acidimicrobiaceae bacterium | reverse complement strand
ACCTCTATGTGTATCTGAGCTACGGCATCCACCAGCTCGTCAACATCGTGACGGGGCCAGAGGGTGAACCCGCAGCGGTGCTGCTGCGAGCGGGCGAACCCGTCGAGGGCCACACCGTGATGAAACAACGGCGGGGGAGGGGGGACCACCTGACAGATGGACCCGGCAAGCTCGCTCAGGCACTCGGATTGACGCTGACACACGACGGCATCAGCCTGGATGATGGCCGTATCTCGCTCACACCTCCGCCCAGTATCCACCCGGTGCGCGCCACGCCGCGGATCGGAATCTCGAAGGCAGTCGAACGACCCTGGCGCTTCGTCCAGGCGGACACAGCCGCCCCCGACGTCACCCACACCAGGTGTACCCTCGTTCCACGATGAAGTCACCACAAGAACAGTACGCATACATCACACGGACGGTCGACGTCACCCTGCCGGAGGGGGCCCTGCGCTCCCAGCTCGAACGCGGTACTCCACTGCGCGTGAAACTCGGGATCGACCCGACCGCCCCCGACGTAACGCTGGGATGGGCTGTGGTGTTCGATCTCCTTCGCCGCTTTCAGGAGATGGGCCACACTGCGGTGCTCATCCTCGGTGACTTCACGGCCCAGGTCGGCGACCCGACAGACAAGAGCGCAACACGCAAACGCCAGACTCGGCAAGAGGTCGATGCGTACATCGATGCCCTGCTCCCCACGGTCCAGTCTCTCCTCCTCCCCGAGAACCTCGAGATCCGACGTAACTCAGAGTGGCTGGGCGCCATGGATATGGCAGACGTCCTCGAGATGACGGCCCAGGTGACCGTTTCGAGGCTCATGGATCGTGACGACTTCTCGAAACGCTGGAAGGACAATCAACCGATCTCACTGATCGAGTTCATGTACCCCCTTCTTCAGGCCACCGACTCCGTCGCCATCGAAGCGGACGTTGAGATCGGGGGGAATGATCAGCTCCTCAATCTCCTGATGGGCAGAGACCTCCAGGAACGTGCCGGCCAGCACCCACAGTCCGTGGCCACAGTTCCGCTCCTCGTCGGTACCGACGGCACGCACAAGATGTCCCAGTCCCTCGGCAACTACATCTCGGTGAGAGATGATGCCAACGAGATGTTCGGCAAGACGATGTCGATTCCCGACGAGCTGATGCCTCAGTGGTTTCGGCTCGCCGCCGCTGCGATCCCCGAGGAGGTTGCCGCCATCACCGACGGTCTTGCTGATGGGTCGCTCCATCCCGGGGAGACCAAGCGGAGACTCGCTCGGTCCGTCGTTACCCGATTCCACGATGCATCCACAGCAGAGGCGGCCGAAAACGCTTTCGATGCGCTGTTCAAGGCGAAGTCCGTCCCGGATGATGTGCCGACATCGACACTCACCGACGAGGATCCCGTGTGGTTGCCACGGGCGTTACACGATGCAGGCCTCGCTGCGTCCAACAGCGAAGCACGTCGACTCATCAGCCAGGGAGCGGTCAAGATCGACGGGGAACGTGTCACCGATGAGGAGTTCGCACGTGACACTCTCGCTGGCCATGTCGTCCAGATAGGGAAGCGCCGGTTCGTTCGTTTCGTCTGATCGTCACGGCACGGCGACGGATACGACTATATTCGCACCGTGCAGCCAGATAGCAATCATCGGGCAGAGATCGGCGACTACGCGAACCAGATAACGCTCCGTGGAGCGGTATTCGTCGTGGCAGGCCTCATTGCACTCCTTGCACCCTCTGCTTCCCGGGTGGTTCTCGCCATCGTCGTTGCCGGTGTTCTCATCATCAACGGATCGCTCGATCTGTACACTTCTGCACGAGCCAAACCAACGCGATGGTTGGGCGTCGCACTCGGCACCGTCTACGTTGTGACCGGCGTTGGGCTGTTCCTCGTCACCGACAAGACGATCCGCGTCATCACCCTCCTCATCGCATCGGTAGCGATTCTGCGCGGCGTGACGGTCGCCTTTGCTGCCATCCGACGTCGAAGGTCGAGCGCGACATGGACGTTCGACCTCGTCCGAGGGTTCCTGTTCATCGCCGTGGGCCTCGTCACCGTTGTCGTACCCGAGTCGATCATCGCGGGGTTGATCTTCGCCATCGCAGGAGCATCCATCATCTACGGTGCCGTGACCTTGTCTTTCGGCATCATGCACGCAGACGACGTCGACGAAGACAGGGTCGAGGTCGGTGGCTATCTCAAGGCGTGGCTCGACCAACGTGACGTCGGGGACGATATGCGCAACGACATTGTCGACAACCTCTTCTTCGAGCCACCGGACGCAACCCAGAAACAGGTTGGCTTCTGGGTCCTTCTTGTCCTTTCGACGGCGATCGCCACGCTCGGCATCATCGCCGACTCGACCGCTGTCGTCATCGGTGCGATGCTCGTCGCCCCACTGATGACACCGATCATGGGGGTCAGCGCTGCCATCGTCAATGGATGGGCGAAACGTGTTGCAACGTCGTTCGCAACCATTGCCGGAGGTGTTGGAGTGTCCATCGCCACCGCGTGGATCGTCACCGCGTGGAACCCACAGCTCGTACCACTTGCGGCCAACTCACAGATCCTCTCGCGAACGTCACCGACCCTCGTCGACATGATGATCGCAGTCGCCGCCGGTGCAGCAGGAGCCTACGCAACCGTCGACCGGCGGGTGTCTTCCTCGATCACCGGCGTCGCCATCGCCGTCGCTCTCGTCCCGCCTCTCGGTGTGGTTGGTCTGACCCTCAAGGCCGGGGAGTACGGCGATGCCGGGGGAGCGTTTCTCCTCTTCCTCACGAACCTCGTATCGATCATCCTCATAGCATCGGTCGTGTTCGTCATCGCTGGTCTCGTCCCGATCGAACAGTTCAAGGAGAACCGCCAGAAGATGCGAACGGTGATCTCGACCGTGACCGTTGGGGCGCTCGTCATCATGCTCCCGCTCGTGTTCACGTCCGAAGGCATCATCGCAAGTGCCGCCAGACAGTCATCCGCACAGAGGTTGACCGAGGAGTGGCTGAAGGACTCGTCGGATCTCACGCTCAACAAGGTCGTTATCGCGACGGACGACATCAGCGTGGTGCTCTCCGGGGAAGGTACGGTCCCGGATGTCAACGATCTCGAGAGGGAGCTCGAGAATGAGTTCAAGACGAACATCTCACTCGTCGTCGACTACTTCCCCTCGGTCCGACTCATACCGTCGGTTCCGTGAGCCGCACCGACCGTCCCCGCCTATCCTGAAGTCATGCTCCACCCCTCGACGGACACGACGCTGCACGTAACCCTTTCTGGCGACGTCTTCTTGAAGTCACGACGGACCCAGCAACGACTCATCAAGATGGTCCTAGCGAACCTCATGCAAGCCGTCACATCGGCAGGATATGAAGGAGGACTCGCGCGGGTGGGAACGCACAGGTACGCACTGTCGCCGGCGGGCGAGACGCTCGACAGGGTGCGTGAAGCGGCCCTGACCGTATTCGGTGTCGGTTCTGTCGATCTCGTCTCAGAACAAGAATTCACAGGTCTCGATGATCTTGCATCCCTCGTTGCCGCACAGGCAACCGACAGGATCTCAGGGACGACGTTCGCAGCAAGAGTGAAACGCCGCGGGACACACTCGTGGACATCCATCGACCTTGCACGACGGATCGGCGCGCTCCTCGTGGACGCAGGGGGCAAGGTAGACCTCACCAACCCGGACGAGACGGTAGACGTCACCGTGCTTGATGATCGGGCGTTCATCGTGCTCGATCACCGGGTGGGTCCAGGCGGCCTACCGATCGGAACGCAGAACAGGGTTCTGTGCTTGATCTCGGGGGGGTTCGACTCGGTCGTCGCCGCATGGATGCTGATGTCTCGCGGGTGCTCGGTGGACTTCGTCCACTTCTCCCTCAACTGTGCCCAGGCAGATCATGCCCTCGCCGTTGCCGGCGAACTGACTCGAGCATGGGGTCACGGCATGGATCCACAGGTACATCTCGTAGAGTTCCAACCTGTCAAGGACGCGCTCTACGAACACGTCGACTCCCGGATGCGCCAGGTCACCCTCAAGGTCATGATGGCCAAGGCGGCAGACAGGATCGCCGAGGAGACCGGCATCCCTGCTCTCGTCACCGGAGACGCCCTCGGTCAGGTCTCCTCTCAGACGCTCCCGCATCTCGTCGCTGTGTCGAAAGCTGTTCGAACGCCCATCCTGCGTCCTCTCGTCGGTCTCCCGAAGCAGGCGATCATCGATCTCGCTCGCATGATCGGCACAGCGGAACTCTCGGCGCGGGCCCAGGAGGTGTGCGACCTCTCTGAGGGACGCCCGGTTGCAACAGCATCAACTCTCACTGCAGTCGACGCAACCGTCGAGTCGATGCCCGAACACGTGCTCGTCGACGTGGTCTCGACGGCAAAGGTCTTCAAGCTCGCCGACTGGTCCCCGGGACAGATGTAGCTGCGCTCGCCGCCATCGGCCGTCAGCGCACCAGATACGTCTTGTACTTGACGTACTCCATGTCGTCGAGGATGCCGCGTTGGTTGAGATCGTGGAGGCGTGCGATCGTATCAGCGGTGTCAGGATCCGGACCCGTCTGGCCCGGCTCGGTGACCGCGTACTGGTTCTGTCCTGTCTCACGCAGCCCGAAGTAGACGATGACGCCAAGCACGGGAAGGAGGACGATCGCTATCGCCCACAGGGCCTTTGTGATGCCAGAGATGTCTGAGCGGAACAGATCGACGAGGGCGAAGATCCACAGGAGCATCAGAGGGATCCAGATGGCGAGGAGCCAGAAGGTGTTCCAGAAATCCATGTCGGTTCCCTCCGTGCCTGTGGTAGGGGATGAGTGTAGGACTGCCAGACGGGAGTCGTATAGAATCCGAGCGCTCACACTAGAGGGGACCCATGAAGAAGATCATCATGATGGCCGTGATGGCCTCTTTCGTTCTGGTCGCGTGCCAAGGGGGCGGGCCCGATGTCACCCTACCGACCGTTCCCGGCGACACGTCGCCAACAACGGTGGCACCGACCACGACCGTCGCACCGCCCGACACCGAAGCACCTACCACGACCGTTGCACCCCCCGACACGGAGGCGCCGACCACGACCGTCGTGCCTGAGGATGAGGCAACAGGGGAGGCTCCGTGGTGGCTCCTGATCGTCGTTGGGCTCGGCATCATCATCCTGATCGCCGTCTTCGTCACACGAGGCTCGAAGAAGAGTGCCGTACCGATCGTGGCGGGACCGACCTGGAAGGACCATGCCCGCAAGGGGTACGCAGACGCCCGGTGGCTCTACGATGCCATGAGCGAGGACCTCGCCGTATGGCGGGGCAACGCCCGATTCGACGACGCAACCGCAACGGGTGCCACGGCGGGAACGTCTCGTTCAGAGACCTGGTCGCAGATGACCGATCGGATGACACGTGCCGCAGACTCGCTCTACGCCCTCGAGGCTGCTGCCCCCGACCAACGATCTGCCGATCTTGCACGCAACGCAGTCACGACGATGCGCTCGACGAGAGATGCGCTCGACGCCAGGGCCGAGTCCCGGTTCGCTTACCGCACCACTGATGCCTCGGAGCACACCGACCAGCAACTCATGGATGGCAGGGAACGTGAGGTACGTTCCTCACGCAACCTCGTCGAAGCACGCAACGCCTTTGCCAAAGCGCTCACGGATCTCTCAACGATCGTCTAGGCGCTGAGCGCCTTCAGGTCGACGTTGCCCCCGGAGAGAATCGCTCCGACGCGCCGTCCCGAGAACTCTTCGGGGTAGCGCAGGAGGGCAGCAACGACCGTTGCCGAAGATGGTTCGATCACGAGCTTCATCCTCGCCGCAACCAGACGCATCGCGGTGAGCATCTCGTCGTCGGAGACCAGCAAGATACGTCTGCCGGCGTCCGACAGCATCCCGAAAGCGAGGCTGCCGATGCCGGTGAGGAGCCCGTCTCCGACACTGTGCTCACCCGTAGCCGGATACTGCACACCATCACGAAGGGATCTGTAGGAGTCGTCCACGAGTTCTGGCTCGACCCCCAGTACATCGATGCCTGCGTGGGCACCTACCAGGGAGGCTCCCGAAAGGAGACCCCCGCCACCGATGGGAGCAACGATGACGTCGACACCCGGGACCTGCTCGAGCAGCTCCATCGAGGCGGTTCCCTGGCCAGCGATCACCGCTGGATCGTCGAACGGGTGGACCACGGTGGAGTTGGTCCGCGTTCTGAGTTCCTCTAGTACCGTCTCACGCTCGGCCTGGTCACAGAAGACGATGTCGGCTCCATACCCTTGCACTGCTTCGATCTTGACCTTCGCAGCGTGGCGTGGCATCACGATCGTGGCGGGCACCCCGCGAATGGCTGCCGCGTAGGCAACGGCCTGTCCGTGATTGCCCGACGAGTGAGTGATGACGCCCCCGCCAGCATCGGCGTCGGAGAGACTCAGCACGGCGTTCACTGCGCCACGCGCCTTGAACGCTCCAACCTTCTGGAGGTTCTCGGCTTTCAAGAACACAGACGCACCGACGCGATTGTCTATGTATGTGCTCGTGAAGACCGGTGTGCGGTGCACGTACGGTTCGATACGGCGCGCTGCGGCGATGATGTCCTCGTATGTCGGTGTCCTCACGTCACTCCTTCTGTGTCGGTTCAAGACGCGAAAGGCTCGTTCCCACGAAGTACGAACCGAGGGATGCAGCACCAAGGAGGTGCCACACGGCGTGGCCCTGGAAGAGGCTGCCCGGATCACAGAAGGGGCTACCCGTGCGGCCGAGGAGGAACATCGCGACCGCCAGGGTGATCGTGATGAAGCTTGCAACGAACCATCTCGACAGCGCCCTGCCCTGACGGCGAAGCAGCACATCTGAAACCACGAGAATGATGACACCGACCACCATGACCATGTTGGTGATCCCAGGCGACAGCACCAACGTGGCTGCGATCACCCCCGAACCCAGAGCGGTTGCCGTCCACCGTCGTCCAGATGACCATGCGAACCGGTCGGCCAGATTCCCGATGCCGAGGAACCAGAGTGTGATCAGGAAGGTGACGTCGTGGGTGAACTGGCTTCCTTGGGATTGTGGACCGTGGAACAGGACGCTTCCGATGCCCGTGAACGCCATCAAGACACCGAACACGAGACGGTACGTTCGCTCCCTTCCGGACACGGCGAACGCCCATCCGAACACGAACACACCGATGATGGTGTACGCGAGGCTCGAGACCGTGTTGATCGGCTGGGCGAGCACGCCCGTGCCGATCGACTCACAGTCCGAACCACCCATCTGAGCCGAGATCACTCCAACCATCAGACCAGCGTAGGTGCTCCGAGGTGCTCACCCGTGCAGACAAATCGGTTTTGCTGCTTCCCCAGTGTGCCGACATGTGTGAAGAGGGCTTGACCGTGCCCGAAGTTCATCGTACGGTGAGCCGCGGGCACGGCGCGAACGAGGGAAGGCGACCACGAAAGAGGGGTCGCACATGCAGACACTTGCACACAAGATCCGTGCGAAGGAGTTTTCGCGCGCCAGACGCGGCTACGAGGTCGCTGAGGTCACAACCTTCCTCGAGGATGTCGCAGCCGACGTCGACAGCCTCGAGACGGAACTCCGGCGTGAAACCGTACGAGCGAACGCTCTCGAACGACGTGTCCAGTCGCCTCAGCACGCTGAGGGGAACGTCGAAGCAGCCTTCCTCGCTGCCGCCGAGACGAAACAGAAGCTCATCGACGAAGCACAAGAGCGCGCACGACAGATCATCATCGAAGCACGACAACAGGCAGAAGACCTTCTCAGCGCACCCAAAGAAGCCGCTCGTAGGGCCCAGGAAGACAGTTCTGCCATCCTCCTCCAGGCGAAGGAACGCCTGGACTCTGCGATCCGTGAAGCTGCAGCCATCGAAGAGCGGGCTCGTACGGAGGCAGCGAACCTCGAGACTGAGGCCGCTGAGAGAAGCCGGCGCACCGTTGAAGAGTCCGATCGCAGAGCACAAGAGACGATCGACGCTGCCCGTCACGAGGCAGCGATCCGTATCGCCGCGGCACAAAGGGAGAGTTCCGACATCCGCACGGCACTCGAGTCCGAACACACCGAGCTCCTCGAACGTGTTCGGTCGCTCCAGACCGCTGTGGTCGGCATGCTCGAGTATGGAGCAGCGCGATCTGTTGATCTCGCATCGATCGTCGAACCTGACACGGATGCATCCGGCGAGATGGAGGAAGCCTCGTGATCTGGGACCTCAGGGAACCTCGCGACCGTTCCATAGTGTCCACTACCACGAAAGGTCAATAGCATTCCCAGCACGCTGCAGGTTGGATCATGTTGAAGTCGAAGAAGCGAGGAATCCAAGACGTTGCCCGCTACACGGGTGGTCGTCCTTCTGCGTCCTCGTCCTTCGACTCCGATCCCCGGGACGACGATGTCATGTCCAGCGTTGGATTCGCTGTTGCCGTGATCGTGGGATTCATCATCATTGCATTCCTTGGCGTGCGCTTCGGAACCGCAGGCATCGAAGCAGACCTCGAGGCCAAGGCGAGGCAAGCGCTCGCGACCAGCGGGTTCACGGAGGTGAACGTCGACGCGAGGGGCACATCTCTGCGCCTTTCAGGCTCCATCACGACGGAACAGACACAGGATGAGGCGTACGCCGCCGTGTCAGGCATCACCGGAGTCGGGAGCGTGGGTGGAGCGTTGTGGCCTGTCTTTACAGGCGACCTCGAGGAGATCGTCGTGACGGGGGAAGCCATCGATATCACCTGGAACGGGGACGAGGCGATCGTGTCCGGCTCGGTGTCGAGCACTGAGAAGGTCGCGTTCGTGAACCAGACACTCTCGTCCACGTTCACGAACGGTGTCGACATCGCCGGGCTTTCGGCCCTCGAGGGTCTCGAGGACGAGACAACGTGGCTCGGCACGACACTCAGCCTTGTACAGCGTTTCGCCGATGTGCTCCCTGCTGGGCGTGTCGTCGTCGACCCGAGCGCCAAGCTCCTCACCGTTGTGGGAGAGACAGAGGACAAGGCACTGCGCGACGAACTGAACGATCTCGCGACGGAGACGGGTGCCGGCTTCGGCTTCGCCGTGACCACAGGCGTGCGACTCCTCGTTCTTGAAACGCCTCCCACCGACAAGGAGGTCGAAGAGCTTCAGGTCAACCTCGACGACCTCATCGAGGGGAAGGTCGTCGAGTTCGAGGTCAAGAGCTACGCTCTGACCAGCGAGGGCGAAGCGTTGCTCGATGAGATCTCCGCCGCACTCGAGTCCGTTCCCAACGTCCGGGTACGCATCTCCGGCCATACAGACTCACAAGGTTCCCACGAGGACAACCAGGTACTGTCCGAACTTCGGGCACGAACGGTTCTCGAGTACCTCGTTGCCAAAGGTGCAGACCAAGGCCGCTTCGAGATGGTCGGCCTCGGCGAATCAGAGCCGATAGCAGACAACACCACTGCTGAGGGAAGGGCCCGCAATCGACGCATCGAGTTCACTGCACTGCTCGAGGAAGGATAGACGATGACGTACGTGGCCTCCCAGATCGTCCTGTGGCTACTCGTGGCTGCCGTGTTCGGCTTCGCCGTAGGTTGGGCCGTCAGTTCCCGCAAACACACGAAATCCAAGAAGAAGAGGCACCGCTTCTAGCTCCACGGCTTCTGTCGCTACAGAGGCGCTATACAGGATCGTCCTCGTGCTGTCGTTCATCGGTGTGGGTGCCCATCACCGGATCTCGGAACAGCGCCGTCGTCGTCAGGAACGCTGCGACGATCAGGACACTGATCGAACCACCGAGGTAGACCGGGACGATACCCACCTTGGCTGCGATGACCCCGCCCATTGCTGCTCCGATGGGAAGGCCGGCCCACGCAAGCGTTCGTGACGCGGCGATCACGCGACCCATCTGTTCGGGTGGGGCGAGCTTCTGACGCATCGTCACGAGGGCCACGTTGACCCAGGTGACACCGGTGATGGCGATACCGGCAGGGATCACGGCGATCCACGACCCGACGAGGGCGACGACGAGGAACCCGCCGCCGAGCAGAACGAGTCCGATGACGTACATCGTGCCGAGGGGTATTCGTCTGGCCACTTTCCCTGCGAAGGCGACACCGATCGATCCGACCCCAGCCTGGAGCGCGAAGAAGAGACCGATGAGCATCCCCTTCTGGGCGAGGCCGTCGTCCATGCTCAGGCCGAGGATCTCGGAGGAGACGTACAGCACGAGGAGCGCCTCGAGGGGCTGGAACACGAGGTTGGTCAGCGTGCCCCCGAGTGTGCCCCATCGCAGGCGTTTGTCGGCGAAAAGCACCTTCAACCCCGATCCGATCGCGCGCCCGAACGGCTCGTAGGACCTCTTCGGGGAATGTTTACGCGGCCGAACGAGGGCAAGGAGGCTGGCCGAGACGACGAAGGTCGCTGCGTTGATCCCGAACGCCATGGCGAACCCTCCTGCAAGGGCGACGATCAACCCGCCGACGAGTGGACCGACACTGAGGGTGATCGTACGAGCGAGTCCAAGCTGCGTGTTCGCCCGGAGCAGGTCGTCTTCGTCGAGCGACTGTGTCATCCAAGTCTGGAGCCCAGAATCGAACACAACGGCCATCGATCCCACCACGAACGCAGCAGCGAAGATGACCATCGGCGACATCCACGACGTCGTCACCGCGAACGCAAGGAAGGCGAAAACCACAGCCCGGATCAGATCTGCCGCGATGAGTGTCCTGCCGAGACGACGTCGCCGATCGAGGAAGACTCCCGCCGCCAGACCGAAGAGAAGCATCGGAAGCGTTTCAGCTGCAGCGGTCAACCCGAGATGGAGTGCACTGCCGGTCAACGACAACATGAAGTACGGCAGGACGAAGAACGCTATGTAGTCCCCGAAGAGAGAGACTGCTTGGCCCCCAACGATCGGTCTTAGATTTCGTCTTGCCCGTCGAACATAGAGACGCTCGACGCGCCACTCGCCTTCATCGTCCACGGTGACGCATCGTAGTACCCAAGGCGCACCAGATGGGTAGGCTTCCCGCATCATTTTCAGGCGGGGTATCCTGACGTCGACGGAACGAGGACACATGGCGGACATCACCGATATACCCGACCTCATCCGGGAGTTCTACGACCTTGCGAAGTCGTACCTGCTTCAGGAAACGGTTGAGCCGGCGAAGAGGCTCGGTCACTTCGGCGCCTACTCCCTCGGAGCGGCTGCGATATGGGCCTCGGCCGTCGTCCTTCTCTCCGTCGCCGGGCTCCGAGCCCTCTACGACGTGCTTCCCGACAGCCCCTACTGGGAGGCTCTGGCGTATGTCGTCTTCGCCCTGCTCCTCGTCGGCTTCATGACGATCCTGGTGAAGTTTGCCCCCGATCGCGGCGTACATGACGGGCACGGCACCCCAATTGAGGGAGGTGAACGATGACGGTTCAGCGCTCTGACCTCGAAGCGAAGCTGCGCGAGATCGAAGGTGTCGTCACCGATGTCGAGGACCGGGCACGCTCGAACGCTGTCGTGGTCGGCCTCATCGCCGGCGCCGTCGTCGTCGGGATCGTTGCGTTCTCCGTGTGGCGCTCACGACACAGCAGGATCCGAGTCGAGGTGTTCACCCAGTGACCCAAGCCGTATTCGTCCTCCGACGGTGGTGGTGGAAGCGCTTCCACCCATTCGTGCGCATCGGTTGGATCACCGCTACAGCGGGGAGACGCCGCCCGGCGACGCAAACCGCGATCGGCGTAGGACTCATGACCGCAGGGGTGCTCCTTCGTCGTACCAGGAAGAACGTGCCCGTCTACACACATGTGGTCGACGCGGGTCAGACCGTGCGCATACGGGTGTACCGCGGCGACAACATGGCAAGTGAAGCGATCGTGCGGAACTGATGGCAGGCAAGAACGACCGCTTCGTGAGGATCGTGATCTGGGTGATCGTCACGATGATGGTGATCACCTTCGCTGCAACCATCCTCCCCGCATTCTCGGGATGACAACGGGGGATCCGTTTCGCGAGGGTGATCTGTGTCTCTTGAACGATGCAAAGGGTCGACAGTATCTCGTCACCCTCACTTCGGGGTCAACGTGGCAGTCCGACAAGGGATCCCTGGCACACGACGTCGTGATCGGTGAACCCGAAGGGGCAACTGTGGCAACGAGTACGGACGCTCCGCTCGTGGCTCTGCGGCCCCGGCTCGCCGACTACGTGCTGCGCATGAAGCGTGGAGCCGCGGTCATGTATCCCAAGGACACCAGCGCTCTCATCATGTGGGCCGACATCGCTCCAGGGTGCACCGTCGTGGAAGCAGGAACAGGGTCCGGAGCGCTCACCCTGGCACTGTTGCGAGCGGTGGGAGATGGCGGTGTGGTCGTGAGCGTCGAACGCAGACAGGACCATGCCGTTCACGCAGGGCGCCTCATCGAAGCGTTCCTTGGAGAAATACCGACGAACCTCGATCTGCGGATCGGTGACGTTGAAGACGTCATCGGTGACGTCGCACCCGACCGAATCGTCCTGGATCTACCGGAGCCGTGGCACTCGGTGGCCGCGGCTACCGAATCGCTTGCCGGCGGGGGAGTGCTCGCGAGCTATCTTCCGACCGTTCCCCAGGTCCAGACACTGAGGGAGGAACTGCACGAAGCCAAGATCTTCACCGAGGTCGATACCTTCGAGATCCTCATGCGATCCTGGACCGTGGAAGGACGTTCCGTCCGCCCCGACCATCGAATGGTCGGCCACACAGGGTTCATCACCGTCGCGCGCAAGCGACTTCGTCGAACTCGCTAAGGAGCGCCTGACGCCGGCTGGGGCCGGGTCTAGGGTTCGATGTAGATGCACTCGCCGGGGCACTCTTCGGCAGACTCGACAACGAGATCCATCTGGTCGTCTGGGAAGGCGGCCAAACCCTTGGCACCCTCGGGGTGGCCTTCCGACGCGGCGTAAATCGTGTCACCTTCTCGCACGTATGCGAGTCCGTCGTCGAGAAGTACGAACACATCGGGGGCGATCTCCTCACAGAGTCCGTCGCCTGTGCAGAGATCCTGATCGATCCAGACCTTCATCTTCGTTCCTTGGTCGGCAGTATTCGCAGAGAGCGTAGCGTGGGATCGGGGCTCTCCAGCAGCATCATGGGGAACGCTGTGCAAAACCATGACGCGTTCTACACTCGTGCAAGAGGCGACACGTGCCGATGAAGGAAGTCGGAGGTCGAGATGTCGGATAATGAACGGGCTGACCAGACGGCAACCATCAGGATGCTCGAAGAAGAGATCGCCGTCCTACGGCGACGATGCCAGGATGCGCCACGGCGCGTACGCCTCCTCGAAGAGCGCCTGCTCGATGTTCGCAACCAGCTTGCCCAGGCGTCCAGCCAGAACGACAAACTCTCTACCGTCCTCTCCGAGACTCGCGAACAGCTCGCACTCCTTCGCGACGAGGTCGAGAAGCTCACGGCACCCCCAAACCCGTTCGGGACCGTTCTCCAGATCAACGCTGACGGCACCGTCGACATCACGTCCTCGGGACGAAAGCTGCGTGTCGCCGTCGAGCCAACTGTCGAGATCAAGGAGTTGGAACGCGGCCAGGAAGTCATCTTGAACGAAGCCTTCAACATCGTCGATACCCGCATGTTCGAGTCGACGGGGGAAGTTGCAACGGTGAAAGAGACCATCGGTGAGGATCGGATCCTCGTCCTGACACGAGGCGATGAGGAGAAGGTCGTCACGCTCGGAGCTCCCCTCACCGACACGTATCTGCGTGCAGGCGACCATGTTCGTCTCGATGCAACGACCGGCCTCGTCCTCGAGAAGCTGCTGCGACCCGAGGTGGAGCAGCTCGTCCTCGAGGAAGTACCAGACATCACCTACGAGGACATCGGTGGACTCGACGAGCAGATCGAGATCATCAGGGACGCCGTCGAGTTGCCGTACCTTCATCGCGAACGCTTCGCTGCCTACGACCTCGCCGCACCCAAGGGAGTGCTGCTCTACGGTCCTCCGGGGTGCGGGAAGACCCTCATTGCAAAGGCCGTTGCAAACTCCCTTGCCCTTGCTGTGAGCAATCGCAACGCCGATGACGACACCCGGTCGTACTTCCTCAACATCAAAGGTCCCGAACTCCTCAACAAGTACGTCGGAGAGACCGAACGACAGATCAGGCTCATCTTCCAGCGGGCGAAAGAGAAGTCAGACGAAGGCGTGCCGGTGATCGTGTTCTTCGATGAGATGGACTCTCTCTTCCGCACGCGCGGCACGGGTGTCTCCTCAGACGTCGAGTCCACGATCGTCCCACAGCTGCTCAGCGAGCTCGACGGAGTCGAATCTCTCAAGAACGTCATCGTCATCGGAGCGTCGAACCGCGAGGACCTCATCGACCCTGCGATCCTGCGACCCGGACGTCTCGACGTCAAGATCAAGATCGAGCGACCCACCAAAGAGGCAGCGCGACGGATCTTCGACATCTACCTTCCCGACACGCTTCCGTACAACGAGGATGAGACCACCGAACGCGGGAGCCTCGCCGCCATGCGACAAGGTGCGATCGACGCCGCCGTCGAAGCGATGTACGCAGAAGGGTCGAAGAACCGGTTCCTGGAAGTCACGTACGCAAGCGGGGACCGCGAAGAGCTCTACTTCAAGGATTTCGCATCGGGTGCCATGATCGAGAACATCGTACGTCGGGCCAAGAAGGACGCCATCAAGCGTGAGATCGTCGGCGAGCCGCCTGGCCTCAAGATCACGGACCTCACCACAGCCGTCGATCAGGAGTTCCGCGAACACGAGGATCTCCCCAACACCACGAACCCGGACGACTGGGCGCGGATCTCAGGCAAGAAGGGTGAACGTATCGTCTACGTACGAACGCTCATCGAGGGCGACGGCGACCAGCGCGCGATCGAGGCCGTTTCGCCTGGCCAGTACCTCTGAGCGGCGATGCGACTACGAGTCATCGGCACCGAAGTCGAGTACGGCGTCACGATCACCAACGATCCCGAGTTCAACCCGGTGTCGGCGTCCGCGCTCATCGTGAACGCGTACGGCCAGGGATCCGGTCGCATCCGCTGGTCGTACGACGACGAGACCCCAGGGCGTGACGCCCGGGGGTTCACCCTCACCGATGTTCCCGTCGACGAGACGGACTCCGGCTTGATCAATGCCGTTCTCGACAACGGAGCGCGGTTATACGTCGACCACGCCCACCCCGAGTACTCCTCGCCCGAGTGTGCAGATCCCCTCACAGCGACCCTCTACGACAAGGCCGGTGAGGTCGTGATGCATCGCGCGGCATCCTCTGCGACCCAGACCGTTCCCCAGGGGCGCCGGGTCCTCTTGCACAAGAACAACAGCGACGGGAAGGGGAACTCGTACGGCGCGCATGAGAACTATCTCGTCGACCGCTCCGTCAACTTCGGCGACATCGTCCATCACCTCACCGCCTTCCTCGTCTCCCGCCAGATCCTCACCGGATCGGGAAAAGTCGGGTCTGAACACGGGCGTCCTCCAACGACGTTCCAGCTGACACAACGCGGTGACTTCTTCGAGGAGGAGATAGGTCTCGAGACGACACTGAAACGACCGATCATCAACACGAGGGATGAACCCCACGCTGACCCCGGACGCTACCGTCGCCTGCACGTCATCTTCGGTGATGCGACCATGTCGGAGATCCAGACGTTCGTCAAGATCGGATCGACGTCGCTTCTGCTCCTCGCTCTCGAAGACGGATTCCTCGATGAACCGATTCGCCTAGCCGCTGCGGTGCCGGCGATCTCCGTCGTCAGCCGAGATCTGACGTTCGTCGATCCGCTCGCGCTGCTCGATGGCACGGAGGCACCTGCGCTCGAACTGCAGTGGCGGTACCTCGACATCGCTGAGCGCTATGTGGCGACCGCTGAGATCTCCCCGGTGTACAAGCAGGTGCTCATCGAGTGGAGGAGCTTGCTCGAGGATCTCGAACGCGGCTACGAAGCCGTCGCCGACCGTCTCGACTGGGCAGCGAAACTTCAGATCCTCGAAGGCTTCCGTGATCGCGACGGGCTCACCTGGGATGACCCAAAACTGCGGATGCTCGATCTGCAGTACCACGATGTGGACCCGGCCCGTGGCCTCTATTTCCGACTCGTGAACTCCGGGAGGATGAGGCGGCTCTTCAGCGACGGTGAGATCGACGCGGCAGTGCACACACCCCCAGAGTCGACACGGGCCTGGTTCAGGGGCCAGGCTTTGAAGCGTTACCGCAGCGCTGTGGTTGCAGCGAACTGGGACTCTCTCGTTTTCGACATCGGGGCATCGACATTGATCCGCGTCCCTATGATGGATCCCCTACGAGGAACCAGGAACATGGTCGAGGACCTCCTCGATTCCTGTCCTGATGCGGCAACACTCATCGACAAGCTCGGAGGCGACGATGACTGAGAGAGAACGATCATCACGCAGGGACTCCACGCCACCCCCTCAAGCACAGGATGCACACGTCTCGCGCGGCGAAGAAGTCACAGACAAGATCGATGACCTCCTCGACGAGATCGACAGTGTCCTCGAGGAGAACGCAGAGGAGTTCGTCAAGAACTACGTCCAGAAGGGCGGCGAGTGAGCACCGACACGCCCCTCGGTCCGCTGCGCATCGGTGAAGACGTTGCCGACGCGTCGTTCCTGTCGATCCTGCACGAGCGGGGGCTGGCACCATCATGGGACGCCGGCACCGGTACGACGGCCCACTTCGCAGAAGCGACCACCGTCCTGGCTCTCACGTGGTCCGACGGGGTCCTCATGGCGGGAGATCGGCGAGCCACCGCGGGCAACGTCATCGCGCACAGACGGATACGCAAGGTCTATCCAGCAGATGACTACTCCGCCGTCGCGATCTCAGGGACGGCGGGGATGGCCGTCGAGTTGATCAAGCTCTTCCAGACGGAGCTGGAACACTACGAGAAGATCGAGGGAGCACGACTCAGCCTCGAAGGGAAGGCCAACTACCTCGCAAGGATGGTTCGCGGCAACCTCGCACTGGCGTTCCAAGGTCTCGTCGTGATCCCTCTCTTTTGTGGCTACGACGACGCAACAGGGATCGGGAGACTCTTCTCATTCGACGTCGTTGGCGGACGTTACGACGAGTTGAACTACGCCACGACCGGATCCGGCGGGGCCGAAGCGAAGAGTTTCCTCAAGTCGACCTGGAGACCGGACCTCTCTCGGGATGCTGCGCTGAACCTCGCGGTAGAAGCACTCGTCGCAGCAGCCGAAGAAGACGCAGCGACGGGCGGGCCCGATATCAAACGCGGTATCTACCCGAGTGTCGTCGTCGTCTCCGCCGAAGGGATCGAGGAGGTCCAAGACGACACTCTTGCAGCGATCGCCGAGACCGTTCTGGAGGGCCGCCCATGAGCATGCCGTTCTACGTTCCACCCGAACAGCTTGTCAAGGATCGTGCCGATTTCGCTCGCAAGGGAGTGGCGAGAGGCAAACCGATCGTCGTCGTGACGATCGACGACGGCATCCTGCTCGTCAGCGAGAACGCCTCGCCATCGCTCCGCAAGATCGGAGAGGTGTACGACAGGATCGCATTCGCAGGGGTCGGTCGCTTCAACGAGTTCGAAACCCTGCGCGTTGCGGGGGTTCGCTACGCCGACCTCAAGGGGTACTCCTACGCGAGATTCGATGTCACCGCAAAGGGTCTTGCAAACGCGTACTCCCAGACACTTGGACAGATCTTCTCCCACGAGGTCAAACCGTACGAGGTCGACATCATCGTCGCCGAACTCGGCGCCACGCTCGGTGAGGACAAGCTGTTCCGCATCCAGTTCGACGGCACGCTTCGCGACGCCGACGGCCTCACCGTCCTGGGAGCAGGCGAAGAAGAGATCACACACGTGCTCTCTGGAGCTGTGGCCAGCGACACGCCGATGCCTGTGGCCTTTGCTGCTGCATGTGATGCGATCGAACGTGCAGCAGACCGCGAGATCGCCCCGGATGCCTGGGAGACCGGATTCCTCGAACGCACCGATGCCCGTCGCACATTCCGGCGCCTGACCCTCGCCGAGATGACCGCTGCCAGAGCGTGATCCAGGGCGGGTGACGATTCGACGATCTGCTGTACGCTGACCACGTGCAGAGAAGGATCTTTGGAATCGAGACCGAGTACGGCGTCACCTGTGTTCTGCGCGGGCAACGACGCCTCTCACCAGACGAGGTCGCCCGCTACCTCTTCCGCAGGGTCGTGAGCTGGGGCAGATCCTCCAACGTGTTCCTCGAGAACGGCTCGCGGCTCTACCTCGACGTCGGTAGCCACCCCGAGTACGCGACACCCGAGTGCGACAGTCTGTACGACCTCGTAGCTCACGATAGAGCAGGAGAGCGCATCCTCGAAGGCCTCGTCGAATCGGCTGAAAAACGCCTCATGGAGGAGGGCATCCGTGGCCAGATCTATCTCTACCGCAACAACACCGATTCAGCAGGGAACTCGTACGGCTGCCACGAGAACTACCTGATCCACAGGCACAGCGACTTTCAGAGAACGATCGACACGCTGATCCCGTTCTTCGTCACCCGTCAGATCTGGGCAGGAGCGGGGAAGCTGCTTCAAACCGCTCGAGGCACGACGTACTCACTCGCGCAACGTTCAGAGCACATCTGGGAAGGCAGTTCGTCGGCCACCACCCGCAGTCGACCGATCATCAACACCCGCGACGAGCCCCACGCAGATGCCGAGCGGTACCGCAGGTTGCACGTCATTGCCGGCGATTCCAATATGTCGGAGTACGTCACGTACACGAAGGTGGGCTCCACCGTCGCTCTTCTCCAGATGCTCGAAGACGAAGTGGTCTTCCGGGATCTCACCCTCGAGAATCCCATCCGCGCGATTCGTGAGATCAGCCACGACATCACGTGTCGTCGCAAGGTACGACTTGCCAACGGCAGGGAACTTTCGGCACTCGACATCCAATGGGAGTACCTCGAGCGGGTGATGCGCTACACACGATCGTCGGGAGTGTCGCCGGAAGTCGAGCGTGCCGTCTCGATGTGGGAACATCTCCTCACCGGCCTCGAGAAGGACCCACTGACCCTTCACCGGGAAGTCGACTGGGTAACCAAGTACCACCTGATCGAGCGGTACAAGGCGCGCCACAGCCTTCCCCTGTCCTCTGCGAGGCTCGCCCTCATCGACCTCAACTACCACGATGTGAACCAGGAACGCGGCCTGTTCTACAAGCTCGAACGGGCAGGCCTCATCGACAAGATCGTCACCGATGAGGACGTCACCAGAGCCATGATCGACCCTCCGGCAACAACACGGGCACGCCTCCGCGGTGAGTTCATCAAAGCAGCCAAGGCAAAACGGAGAGACTTCACCGTCGACTGGGTCCATCTGAAGCTGAACGACCAGGCTCAGCGCACCGTCCTGTGCAAGGATCCCTTCAAGGCGTACGACGAACGTGTCGACCGCCTGATCGAGAGCCTCTGAGGTCCTTCCCCACGACCCCTCGCAGCGATACGCTTTGTTGGATGCAGAGAGTCATCGAACGGATCCTCAACCTCCTAGCGTTCCTCCTCACGGTCGGGCGACCGGTCACCGCCGACGAGATTCGCTACACGGTCAAGGGGTACGACCAGGAAACCGATGAGGCGTTCCGCCGAACCTTCGAACGTGACAAGGACCTGCTTCGATCACTCGGTGTTCCCCTGGTCCTCGCCCACACCGACGTGTGGGAGGTTGAACTCGGCTACGAGGTGCCCTCCGACGAGTACTCCATCGACGACCCCGGTCTGACAGACGAGGAACGCTCAGCGCTGCTTCTCGCCGCACAAGCAGTGCGATTCGGGGGGCAACCGACCGAACTTGCGGCGATCTTCAAACTCGGTGGAGCCCGGCGTTCGAACGATTCAGGCATGCTCTACGCCGACCTCGGCCACGACCTCGAGGTCCTCGGCTCGCTCTACGATGCCGTCACACGACATCGGATCACGTCGTTCACCTACAGGGAACGCCAACGAACTGTCGAACCGTACGGCCTTGTCCATCGCTTCGGACACTGGTACCTCGCGGCACAGGAGCGGGGGACGGAGCAGCCCGTCAAGGCTTTCCGCGTCGACCGCATGACGGCCCTCGCTATCGACGAGCACCCCGGTGCGTTCGCCCGCCCGGAAGGTTTCCACGCCAAGGACGCGCTCGGGTCCTTCTCACCCGATACCGGAACCGGGGATCGGGCCCTGGTGCGGTTCGACTCGGACGTCGCACACGTTGCACTCAGCCGGTTCGCCGGTGCACGTGAAGTCGCCAGCGACGCTTCGAGCGTTCTCGTCGAAGTCCCGATGACGACCCAGCGCAGCGTCATCGGCTGGGTGCTCGGCTTCGATGACCGTGCCGTGATCGAGTCTCCCCCCGAGCTTCGCGACGCGTTCATCGACTTCGTGGGTGGTCGGACATGACGGCAGACCGCACCACACAACGCCTCGGGCGGATCCTGGCGGTGTTGCCGTGGATCATCGAACACGATGGAGCAGACACCGACGATGTCGTCGAACGCTTCGGGTACAAGGACACTGCAGAACTCGTGCGTGATCTCCATGTGGTATTCATGACGGGCCTGCCGGGGTACGGTCCGGGGGACCTCATCGATGTCGACATCTTCGAGGATGAGGTGCACATCGATGCGGCTGAGTACTTCTCACGCCCGCTTCGTTTGACGGCTCCTGAGGCTCTCGGCCTGCTCGCCGCGGGGATGACCTTGATCCAATCCGACCAGGCGCCAGAAGCCCTCCACAGCGCTGTTGAGAAGCTCTCACGCGTCGTTGCGCCCGATGATGCGGACACCGTGTACTTCGACGTTCCAACCCCGGACGCGGTTGGAACGCTGCGCGAGGCGATCACACAACGGCGCGTCGTACGCATCGGGTACGTTGGCATGGCATCGAACGCTCGGACGGTTCGCGACGTGGAGGGTCACTCCGTGTTCTTCAACCTCGGCAACTGGTACCTCTCGGGCCTTTGCAGGCTCGCCGGGGGCTCACGCATCTTTCGTGTCGACCGCATCGACACACTCGAGATCCTCCAAGACACATACGATCGTCCCGATGTCGCCCCCCAAACCATGGTGCAGTATCAGGCGAACGAATCCGATGAGCAGGTGTCGTTCACGCTCGACCCGGATGCGTCGTGGGTCGTCGAGTACTACCCGGTCGACGTGGAGCAACTGCCCTCAGGATCCCTCCGTGTCACGATGAGCGTCGCTGATCCTCTCGTCGCTGCACGACTACTCCTCCAACTCGGTGACACGGTCTCTGAGATCGACGGTCCCGCCATCGAGTCGACCCTCACAGACCTCAGCGAACGCATCCTGGCGAGATACGCCTCTCCGAAGTGACTACCTGAGGAATAGTCCTTTACCGCTGCGGTCCCGTGCCGATGTTGAAGGGGAAGACGGCACTACGGGAGCAGTTGGATGACAACCATCAGAACCACATGTTCACGATGCGGTGACGTGGAACTGTCCACAAAGGACATCCACCTCGAACTCACCGGAAACGGCGACGAAGGCACCTATCGCTTCTCATGCCCGGCGTGCCAAACAATACAGCACCGCCCGGCGACGCACCGTGTCGTCAGCATCCTCCTCGCCACGGGAGTGGCGTACGACGTCATCATCGATGCTGTACCCATCACCGAAGCTGAGATCGGCCGCTTCGTGGCGATGCTCGATCAGGACGACTGGTTCGGGCGGCTCGTGGCATCCGGGGGATAGCCTCCGCCACACATGAGGGGCCCGGGATGCCGTCGCCATGTGCGGCGGCATCTCAACGTAGAGTGTTCGATGCGCCCTACCATGGGATGTATGGGAAGTCTCGGATCCGCTGAAATCCTCGTCATCGCAGTTGCTGCACTCATCGTATTCGGCCCGAAACGCCTGCCCGAGATTGCACGCAAGGCCTCCGAGATCCTCGTGAAGACCCGCGAGGCGACCAAGTCCGTCACGAGCGCACTCGACACCGAGTTCGAGGGTGTAGCCGCGCCGCTTCAGTCGCTCAAGGCCGAGTACGACGCAACGGTGAGAGATATCAAAGGTGCTGCAACATCCGTCGGTGACGTGGCGATGGGGACAGGAGACACATCGACGTCCAAGAAGAAGAAGAAGACGGACAACGCAGAACCCGAACAGGACATGGCCGTGACGATCCCACTCGACGACGATCTCCCCGGTGAGGACGCCACGACCGCGAGTCGGGAGTCTGCGGGCCGGGACATGGCTGTGACGATCCCACTCGACGACGATCTCCCCGGCCAAACAGATCCCACACAGGACCGGCCAGAAGGCTCGGACACGGAGGAGCGGCCCTCCACCATCGATGATGCGCCACACGATGAGGGTGCGACTTCATGACCAGACCCGAGACGATGTCCATGATGGGACACCTCGAAGAGTTCCGATCCAGGCTGATGAAGTCACTGCTCGCCGTTGCTGTCGGTTCCGCGATCGGCTTCTACTTCAACGAAGAGCTCCTTGCCCTCCTCGCCAAGCCTTACGAGGTTGCGGTACCCGGAGCAACACTCACGTACTTCGCCGTCACAGAGGCGTTCAGCGTCGTGATGCGTGTCAGCGTCTTCGGAGGGGTCATCCTCGCCTCCCCGGTCATCCTCTACCAGATCTGGCGGTTCGCATCCCCGGCACTCACATCTCGCGAGAAGAAGTGGGCCTACCCGATCACAGGGGTGTTCGTATCCCTGTTCATCTTCGGTGTCCTTCTCGGGTACACCGCTCTCGAACGTGGCCTCGCGTTCCTCCTGGAGTTCGGAGGAGACAGTCTCACACCGCTGGTCGGTGCCGATCGCTATCTGAAGTTCGCAACCCGGTTCATCCTTGCCTTCGGGATAGCCTTCGAGTTCCCCATCTTCCTGTTCGTCGCTGCAGCCATGGGTGTTGTGACCAGCAAGAAGCTTCGCGAGAACCGGCGGTGGGCTCTCCTGATCATCCTCGTAGCGGCAGCCTTTATCACGCCGTCCGGCGACCCGATGACGCTCATGCTCATGTCGGTACCGCTGTACATCTTGTACGAGATCACGATCATCGCAATTCGCCTCTTCCTCAGGAAATGACCGGAAGCAACCCTGCTGGGCTCGACGCGTTCATGTCGACACTCGCGTTCGCTCCCGACCGGTTCCAGATCGACGCACTCGACTCCATCGCCTCCAACCGTTCGGTCGTCGTGACCGCCCCAACGGGGGCAGGCAAGACGTTGATCGCTGAGGGAGCGATCGCACTGACGATGGCAAACAGCACCCGTGCCTTCTACACGACCCCGATCAAGGCTCTGTCGAATCAGAAGTACAACGACCTCGTCCAAGACCTGGGTCACGCCGAAGTCGGCCTTCTCACCGGTGACAACGTGATCAACGGCGACGCACCCGTCGTGGTGATGACGACAGAGGTCCTTCGCAATATGATCTACGAGGGATCTCGCGCACTCGACGGACTCGGGACCGTCATCCTCGACGAAGTGCACTACCTCGCCGATCGACACCGCGGATCGGTGTGGGAGGAGATCATCATCCACCTCGATCGCTCTGTGCCGATCGTATGCCTCTCGGCGACGATCGCCAACGCGGAGGAGTTCACCGAGTGGGTCCGATCACGCCGCGGCCCCACAGACCTCGTCATCGAGACGAACCGACCCGTCCCCCTGACGTCGATGTACATGTGGAAGGATCGGCACCACGAAGGGGTCGTCGAGATGCTCCCGGTGTTCGGGCGCAACGGGCGACCCAACACGTCCATCTCCAAGCTACTCGGAAGGTCCCAGGGCCGCTTCCGCCGATTCACCACGCCAAGGAGGACGGAGGTTGCCTCCCACCTTCATCGCGAGGGCCTCCTTCCCGTCATCTACTTCGTCTTCTCCCGAAAGGGTTGCGACCAGGCTGCGGAGCAGGTTGCAGCAGCAGGCTTGACACTGACCAACGCGGACGACCGCGATCGGATCCGCACGATCATCGACCGCCATGTAGCTCACCTCAGCCCGGGTGACCTCACCGTCCTCGGATTCGAACGCTGGCGTTCCGTCCTGGAACGCGGAGCAGCAGCACATCACGCCGGGCTGATCCCGGCGTTCAAGGAAACGGTGGAGGAGCTGTTCATCGAGGGACTCATCGGGTTCGTCGCGGCAACAGAGACACTCGCCCTTGGCATCAACATGCCGGCCAAGACCGTCGTCCTCGAATCTCTGTCCAAGTTCAACGGCGAAACCCACGAGCTGCTCCAGCCGAGCGACTACACGCAGCTGACCGGCCGCGCAGGTCGGCGCGGAATCGACACCGAGGGCACTGCCGTCGTTCTGCACAGTGGCTACGTCCCATTCGACCGGGTTTGCGGCATCGCTGCAGCAGGCGCGAACCCCCTCCGATCCAGCTTCGCACCCACGTACAACATGGCCGTGAACCTCATCGCCCGCTACGACCGTCGCTCCGCACGCCGTCTTCTGTCCGCTTCGTTCGCGAACTTCGCCGACACCTACCGTACGGATGCCCTCATCGAGAACCTCGCAGAACGGCGCCGCGACCTCGCGACGTTCCGTGAGGCTGCGACGTGTGATCGTGGCGACGTCTGGGAGTTCTCGGACACCCCCGAACGATCGGCACTACCGCAACTCGAGACCACAACGCTGCAACCCGGAAACGTGATCGAACTCTCCGGATCGCTCAGCGTCATCCTCGGCCGATCCTGGGGAGGAAACCGGCCGAAGCTCGAGCTCACGGACACCTCCGGGCGCAAGATCACCGTCCAGTCACGGGATCTTCCGATGGGAACGAAGATCCTTGGATCCTTGACGCTTCCAGAGCCCGTGCGTGTCTCGGACGGGCACTACCGCAACGAGATCGCCGACCGCCTCGAGTCGTATGTCCCCCTTGCTCAACCCGTCCCGGTGTTCGACACCACCGCAACCGAGGGGGTCGAAGCCTGCCCGGATCTGGCGGATCACCTCCGTTGGGTAGGACGTGCACGGCGAGCAGATCGAGATATCCGAAGGCTCGAACGGCGACTCTCACGAAGGCCACGCGACGACGTCACGGCGGAGTTCGACCGGCTCACAACAGTCCTCGACAGCCGACGCTATACGCGGGGGTGGACGCTCACACCAAAGGGCCAGCAACTCCGCAGGCTCTACAACGAACTCGACCTCCTCCTTGCGGAGTCTCTCATCGGGGACACCTTCGATGATCTGGATCCGGCCGAGTTCTCTGCGATCGCCTCGATCTTCACCTACCAGTCCAGGGGCGGTGACGTGCCCCAGATGCCCCACGCTGCATTCGCAGCGCGACCCCTCGAGGATGTACTCGAGACGTGGGAGGAACTGTCTGATCTCGAGGCCGGGCAGGGACTCACACCCATGCGTCCCCCCGATGTGGGCTTCGTCGACACCGCATTCGGTTGGGCCAGTGGATTCGACCTCGATGAGATCTTCGACGAGGAGGACTTCAGGGCGGGGGACTTCGTACGCTCCACCCGCCAGCTCCTCGACCTTCTCCGCCAGATCCGTGACGGCTTCTCCCCGTACCGTGACGTGGCCACGGCAGCGATCACATCGATCGATCGCGGCATCGTCTCTGCCGACACGATCCGATGACGCCCAACGACTGGAGCATCATCATCAACCCGTACGCCGGTCACAGACCACCCTCGTACGGTGACGTCGAAGCGGCGGTAGCCAAGCGCGGTATCAACGCGATGATCTCGGTCACGACATCTCTCGAAGAACTGACGGCGCTGGTGAACGATCAGGCCTGCTCCGGTGTGCGCTCCTTTGTAGCGGTCGGTGGTGACGGAACAGCGCACCACATCGTCAACGCGATCATGGCAACGGGGCTGGCCCAAGCCAATCGCTTCGTCCTCGCAATCGTGGCCACCGGATCGGGAAGCGACTTCGTGAGGACGTTCGGCCACAGACCCGGACTCGAAGCCGGACTCGACCGCATGGTCGCCCCCGATCTGTACCCAATCGACATCGGCCGTCTCAACGCTCCAATCGGTTCGCGGTACTTCCTCAACGCTGCGAACACAGGGGTTGCCGCGGCGGCGGCACAGTGCGCCGAACGCCTCCCGAAGATGCTGGGACCCCGACGCTACACAGCCGGATTCTGGCTCGAACTTCCCCGCTTCCCCGTACGTTCCATCTCACTCGAGTGCGACAGGCATCGTTTTGAGGGAGAGGCGATCTCCGTCGTGATCGCAAACGGACAGTTCTTCGGGGGTGGAATGAACGTGGCACCCAGGGCCACCCTCGTCGACGGGCTCTTCGACGTACAGGTGTTCCGGGCGCCGAAACGTCTGGCGTTCACCGTCATGCCGAGGATCATCCGGGGCAATCATCTCACACACACCGGCGTTCGCAGGTACACAGGGGCGTCGGTATCGATCGGAAATTCGCACGAATGGCCCGTTGAGGCAGACGGTGAGTATCTCGGTCGTGGCCCGGTGTCGATGACGATTCTTCCCGCTGCGATCGACTTCGTCGCCTGATAGTGAACCATGTGTGCGCGAGACGCAGTATGCTCCCGCCGTCATAGAGAACCGAGAGGTGTATGGCCACGGAACCCACCGAAGAACTTGAAGCAGAGGTCGACGACGACGCGACCGACGATACAGACGAGTCGGCCGCTGAGGCTCTCGACGAGCTCGAAGCTGAGGAGCTCGAGATGCTCACCGACGATGAGAGCGACGAGACGCTCGTTGTCGACGAGGCAGCCGAGATGCGAGCCATCCGACGCGCCGAGATATCCATGGCGGACGAGAGTGTCGATGAGGCTGCTCCAGACGAGTTCGTCTGTCAGAGCTGCTTCCTCGTCAAGCGGATGAGTCAACTCGCCCAGAAGCGTAAGAAGATCTGCCTCGACTGCGCTTCCTGAAGATCGTTCAAGAGGCGGCCGCCGTCGGCCGAAGTACGATGCATGGAAGCTTTCAGGTTGAGCATGCTCGTCATCATCCCCACGTACAACGAGGCGGAGAACATCGAAGCGATCACCGCCGTGGTTCGCTCCCTTGGCTACGACGTGCTCGTCGTCGATGACGCATCGCCGGACGGCACCGGCCGGATCGTCGATGCTCTCGCGATGACGGATCCAGGCATTCACGTCCTTCATCGCACCGAGAAGGCCGGACTCGGCCCGGCGTACGCTGCCGGGTTCGAACGTGGACTCGAGACGGGTCACGACGTGCTGTGTGAGATGGACGCCGATTTCTCCCACGATCCATCAGACCTGCCCCGCCTTCTCGCTGCGATCGAAGCGGGCGCCGACCTGGCGATCGGATCCCGCTACGTACCGGGGGGAGGAACACAAGGGTGGCCGTGGTCACGGAGAGCGATCTCGCGTGGCGGGAACACATACGCCGCATGGATGCTCCAGCTTCATGTCAAGGACGCCACCGCTGGGTTCCGGGCTTTCAGAGACACGACGCTGCGCAAGATCGATCCTTCGACCTGCCAGGCATCCGGGTATGGGTTCCAGGTGGAGATGGCGTGGCGTACCGAGGCAGCCGGCCTCGACATCGTGGAAGTTCCCATCACGTTCAAAGACCGTGTGTACGGCGAATCCAAGATGAGCATGCGCATCGCCGTCGAAGCGATGGCTCTGATCACCCGGTGGGGGATACGGCGCCGCTGGAACCGCGTACGCCACCGCTGAGCAGCCAGGCGAGATCCCCGCTTCTCTGACCGCTGCCGCCTGCCTACCCTCCGCTCATGCACATCACCGTCAAATCGGCTCGTACAGACGACGTCACGCGACTGGTGGATCTCTATCGAGAGATGGAGTATGAGCAAACCGCGCGAAAGCCCGTCTGGGCGCTCACCGACGGTGTCGATGAACCGATCGAGTCCTCGATCTCGGCAGCACTCGACGCCGATGATTCGATGGTACGGATCGGTGAGATCGATGCCGTGCCGCTCGGGTTCGTCTGGTTTACGATCGAACCGATGCTCTCACGGGCGCACGGATCCCGCATCGGAAGGATCCGTCTGATCTACACCGATCCGCCGGCCCGCGGCGTTGGTCTTGGTCACGCGATGCTCGAAGCCGTCCTCGAGGAGCTCCGTGCCCGCGGCATCAGGCATTTCGACGCGCCGGTCGGCCCCGGGCAACGGGCAGCGAAGAACTTCTTCGAAGCGCACGGATTCGCTGCACGCTCGATCATCATGCATCATGAAGACCGCGAGGCGTAGGCCGATGCTCGACGGCAGCTACCAGAACGCGGCCGTGGATCTGCTCCAGGACCTGATCCGCAACGCATGCGTCAACACCGGTGACCCAGACTCCGGCAACGAGATCGATTCCGTCCACACGCTCCAACAGTTCCTCGGCACGGACGGGACAGTCGTAGAACCTCACCCCGGTCGCGCATCGGTGATCTTTCGCGTCCCAGGCATCGATCCCGCCGCCCCGCGTCTGCTGCTCATTCCCCATCTCGACGTCGTTCCCGCAGATCCTTCCCTATGGTCCCACGACCCGTTCGCTGCAACGATCGCGGATGGCTTCGTGTGGGGCAGGGGAGCGGTGGACATGCTCAACGTGACCGCTTCGATGGTCGCCGTGTTCAAAGCCATCGCCGAAGGCGCCATCCAACGCCCGAACGGTGACGTCATCCTGGCAGCGGTTGCCGATGAAGAGGCAGGGGGCAACTATGGGGCGCGATATCTCGTCGAGAACCGCTGGGACCTCGTGGCGTGCGAAGCTGTTCTCACCGAAGTCGCGGGTCCGCTCCTCACGTCCAGCGACGGGATCTCCCTTCCCGTCACGGTCGCAGAAAAGGGACCGGCGTGGCGCAAGGTGACAGCGCGCGGTGTCGCTGGGCACGGAAGCCAGCCGTACGGACGCTCGAACGCCGTCGTTGACCTCGCGTCGGCGTTCTCGATGATCGGTACATCGCCTCAGCCCGTGCTCATCACCGAGGAGTGGACACGCTTCGTCCCACATCTGCCCATCGACGCGCGTCTGCGCTCGGAGCTTCTCGATGCGGACTCCGTCGATGGTGCGATCCGTGAGATCGCGGAGTCCGACCCGACGCTTGCACGTTGGATCCATGCTTGCACGCACTTGACCCTGTCACCCAACGTGATCACCGGCGGTACCAAGTCGAACGTCGTAGCTGCCTTGGCCGAAGGCGACGTAGACATCCGTCTCCTCCCGGGCCAGAAAGCTGATGACATCGCCGACCACCTTCGCAAGGTGCTCGGACCCGACCGATTCGACGCACTGTCCTTCGAACCCGTGCTCGACATGGCAGCGAACGGAACACATCCCTCCGGCGACATGTGGGAAGCGATCGCCGACGCCGCCGAAGCGCACATCGGTACCAGGCGTCTCGCTCCAACGCTGACGCCAGTCACTACCGATGCCCGCTTCTTTCGCGAACGGGGGATACCGGCCTACGGGGTCGGACTGTTCGATGAGTCGGTCACCTTCCCCGAGATGCTCGAAATGTTCCACGGGGCCAACGAGAGGGTCTCCGTCGCGTCGGTACGATCGACGACCGCGTTCCTCGCGACCGTCATCGAGCGCTTCTCAGCCAGAGTCGCGAATCGGTAGTCCGACACCGACGAGACCGACCGCCACCTTCGGATTGAAGCACGTCGTCTTCTCAGGGAGGACGAATCCGTCGACCGCCGTGTCGACCACATCAGTGATCGTGAGATCCCCCATGATCGCGACGGCACTCGCACCGGCAGCGAGCTCGCTGTACGCGTCGACTTCGCGAGTCGCATAGCCCTCGACCCACAGATCGAGGAGGGGGAGGAGATCCTCCTCGAGGGTCACGCTCGAGATACGCCCGAGAGCACCCCGACGCCGGACCCCCGGCGGGGAGACGAGCACCGAGACATCCTGAGAGACGATCGCCACCGATCCGGGAGGGACCGGCTGGCCCCGGTCGTAAGCGCCGATATCTTCAGGCACCGCCAATCTCGTGATCTCGAGCGGCGGCCCACCGAGAACCCTGTGTTGAGGTTCGACGAACAAGCCCGGTGCTGAGGTGTCGACCACCATCGCGAGGATCCACGGCCGTTCGCCCGTGATCTCACAGTGTTGGAGGGTCGCAGCGATCCGGTGATGCCCATCGAGGATCACGTACTCCGTGGATACGAACCGACCGGACACGTCCGCCACGTCGATGATCTGGTGGGTCTCATCGCCGTAGCGGACGCTACGAACCGCTCCAGCCTCGATGTCGTCGTGGGCAACGGAAGTGATCGATGCCAGGATGATCGGTTCGAGGTGTGCGCCCGCTCGCTCGATGTCGGCCCGTCTTGCAGCCACAGCCGATGGCATGACGCCCTCATGTGGATACAGCGTCGACTCGTCCATGTCGATGAGCCCGACTGTGCCGACGAGAGGAGGCCGACCGCTGCGGTCGATCCGGTACCGTAGGAACGTTGGATCGAGCTCCTCCATGACGCCCCTGGCGATGAACGTCCGCGTTCGCAACTCTCCCCGACGGTACGATCCCGGTGACTCTGCGGCATGGAGAAGACGCACCGAGATCGGGTTACCGTCCTGCGCCAAGCGGTCTGTCGACAGGCGCGTCGGTTCGCCGTATCGCTCGACCGCACCGGACGCGTAGATGAGTGGAGAGAATGGACGAAGCATTGTGAGCACCGATGGTACGGGGAACGGCGAGCACACGGGGACGATCGTGTTCGACCTCGATGGTGTCGTCTACCTCGGCGATGTCGGAGTGCCGGGGGCGGCAGAGGCGCTCAACGCGGTTGCGAACCTCGGGTGGCACATCGTGTTCGCAACCAACAACTCGACCAGGACGCCCGAGATGGTACTCCGCCACGTCGAAGCCCGAACCGGGTTTCAGGGGGTTGACATCGACGTTGCAACCTCCGCGATGGCTGCTGCCAATTGGACGGCGCGGGATCATGAGAGCGTCTTCGTGGTCGGTGAACAGGGCCTTTGCGACACCCTCTTGGAGGCAGGTCTCCAGATCGTAGAGGACCACCCAGAGGCCGTCGTCGTGGGACTCGACCGTGGCATCGACTACGAAACGATCGCAACGGCGGCCCGCATGATCCGCAACGGGGCAACGTACATCGCCACGAATACCGATGCGACGTTCCCGACACCGGAGGGCCCCGTCCCGGGAGCGGGAGCCATCGTGGCGGCTATCACCAAGGCAAGCGGTCGGGAGCCCATCACGTGCGGCAAGCCGGAAGCGCCCATGGTCGACCTCGTACGGTCCCTCGTACGAGGAACATCCGTGTGGGTCGTGGGAGACAGGCCGGAGACAGATCTTGCAATGGCCACCCGCGCAGGGTGGAGGTCCGTCCTCGTACTCACCGGGGTCACCGTCCCCGGGGAGTACATCCACGGCGACGACGAACCGGACTTCACCCTCGACAGCATCGCGTCGCTCCCCGGACTCATCTCGGCACACGAGCAACCACGGAGGAACAATGAGCGATAATGACGCCATGAACGACCACATCGACCCAGATCGACCCGACAGCGCCGCCGCACTCGTCGAGCAGCTCGCCAGCATCGATCCCGCGGACGCTCCTCCGATCGCCGAGGAACTCGCAGGCCGGCTTGCCGCCGAACTCGACTCGACCGATGGGCGATCCGGCGGCGACCCGGAGCAACCCTCCTGACGAGGCGACGTCTCGACACCGAGCTCGTGCGGCGAAAGCTCGTCGAGAGCAGGGCGGAGGCGCAACGAGCAATCCAAGATGGCCGCGTACGTGTCAACGCCAACGCGGCACCCAAAGCGTCGACGCTCGTCTCCCCACAAGACGACGTGCACCTCACGGCACCGCCCCAGCAGTTCGTCGGGCGTGCAGGAAGGAAACTCGACGCAGCACTCGATGCCTTCCCGATCACTGTCGATTCGAGGCGAGCCATCGACGTCGGTGCATCGACCGGAGGGTTCACCGACTGCTTGCTCCAGAGAGGTGCCGCCAGCGTTGTCGCCCTCGACGTGGGTTATGGGCAGCTGCATTGGCGAATCCGAAACGACCCCGCGGTGACCGTCATCGAACGAACGAACATTCGCCATGCCGATAGGGAGACGATCGGGGCTCCCTTCGACCTCATCGTTGCCGACCTCTCCTTCATCTCTCTCCGAACGGTCGCATCCATGCTCGAAGCGCTCGGCACGGAGAATGCCGACTGGGTCCTCCTGATCAAACCCCAGTTCGAAGCGGGAAGGGACAACGTCGGCAAAGGGGGCATCGTCCGAGACAGCAACGTCCGGTACGATGTCGTCCATGACGTGGTCGAACACTTCGCGACGATCGGGCTCGGGTGCAACGGGATCATCACCTCACCCATCACCGGAGCCTCAGGCAACACAGAGTACGTCGCCTGGTTCACACGAGGCACAGGTACCGTTGACACCGACCAGATCGCAACCATGACGAGGGGACCCGACGCGTGAACCGGATACGGATCGTGGTGCGAAACGACAAGCCACACGCAGAGGACATCGCCGACGAGTTGGCTGAAGCCCTCGCCGAGTTCGGTGTTCTTGCCTCCGGGGACATGGAACGTCCCGACGCCATCGTCGCGATCGGTGGGGACGGAACGGTCCTCGCTGCGGCGGCCGCTGCACTCGATCTCGATGTTCCCCTCTGCGGCGTCAACGTCGGGCGGGTTGGGTACCTCGCCGAGTTCGAGGAGCATGAGGTCCCGGACCTCGCTGATGCCATCGCAAGGGACTCGTACTCCATCGAGTACCACAGCACCGTTGCAGTGAGAGCGGGAAGCCACGAAGCGCTTGCGATCAACGACGTTGTCGTGGAGAAGGTCGTGAGTCAACGCATCATCGAAGTCGCCGTGAGCGTCAACGGCGAAGACCTCGCGTCGTACCGCACCGACGGGATCATCGTTGCATCACCGCTCGGTTCCACGGCGTACTCCCTCTCCGCAGGGGGACCTGTCGTGGATCCCTCACTCGATGCGCTCATCTTGACTCCGATCGCACCCCACAGCCTCTTGACGAGAGCGATCGTCCTGGCGCCCGACAAGGTCGTCTCGCTGACGGTGAAGGTAGACCGGCCTGCACGGATCAACGTGGACGGGCGCGAGATGTGCATCGTTGCGCCCGGTGAGGAGATCACCATCGCCAGAGGGCCGAAGAAGGTCGGTTTCCTCAGCCTCGGCCGCCACCCCTTCCCTGAGGCAGTGAGGGAGCAGTTCGGCCTCGACCATGCTTGACGAGATCCACGCCTCCAACATGGGGCTGATCAAAGACGCCACGATCAGACCGGGGTCAGGACTGACGGTCATCACGGGTGAGACGGGAACCGGCAAGACGCTGATGCTCGGAGCGCTCCGCCTGGCTCGTGGAGACACCGCGTCACGCGACCTCATCGGGCCACACGGAGGCACCGCAGAAGTCGCTGCACGGTTCGTCAGCGACGACGGAACCGAGACCGTTGCTCGGCGAACCGTCGGCAACGGACGTTCACGTGCCTATCTCGATGGCATCCCCGTGACCGCAGGTGAACTGACGGCCACGGTTGGACCGATCGTGAGCATCGTGTCCCAACACGATCAGCACACGCTGACGACCAGTCACGGAGTCCGAACCCTCATCGACTCGATGTTCACCAGCGACGACGCGAGGGTCTACGACGCCTACCGTGACGCGTACCAGGCACTGAACGAGATCATCGACGAGATGCAGGCACTCGGATCGGATCAGCGCGGTCTCGAACGCGAACGCGACGTCCTGGAGTTCCAGATCGAAGAGATCGATGCCGCGGGCTTCCTTCCGGGTGACGAGGAGACGCTGCGCAGGCACCTCGACCGGCTCAGACACGTCGAGGAGCTCTCCGCCGAGGTGGCCTCCGCACTTGACGCACTGGGGGAACCCGGTGCCGAAGAAGCACTCGGTGTCGCCATTGCATCCGTCGAGCGAGTCGCAAGGCTCGATTCTGAAGCCGACACGATCGTGACGACTCTTGCCGATCTCGCGCAAGGCGTACGCGAGGTCAGGTCGGATCTCTCCCGGTTCGCAGACGCCCTCGACGCGGCGCCCGATGCCCTCGCAACGGCCGAGGCCCGTTTCGCTGAGCTCTCCAACTTGAAACGCAAGTACGGCGACACACTCGCCGACGTCGATCGGTTCGCCAAGGATGCACGAGTCCGAGCCGAGGACATCGATAACCTCATCAGCACCGCAGCAGGCATCGACGCACGTCACCGCGACGCGCTCACGGCCGTCGAGAACGCCGCTCAGTCGCTCCGTCGGGTACGACAACGCCACGCAGCCACCGCCGGTACATCGGCACAGAACCACCTGCGGGATCTCGGCTTCGTCGACCCGGTCGTACAGATCGAGATCCACGACAAGGAACCAACCATCGCCGGAATCGACCGGCTCGTCGTCCTGTTCGCATCCGACGCTTCGCTCAACGCGGCACCCATCTCAACAGTCGCATCGGGAGGCGAGCTCTCCAGACTCGTCCTTGCACTGACCCTCGCCTCAGGTGGCGCGGAGTCCGACGTGGTGGTCTTCGATGAGATCGACGCCGGTATCGGAGGCTCCACAGCACTCGCGATGGGCGAGAAGCTCGCGGCGCTCGCAGCAACTCGTCAGGTGATCTGTGTCACCCACTTGCCCCAGGTCGCCGCGTTCGGAAGTACGCACTTCGTTGTCGTGCGCTCGGGATCACAGACCGATATCTACGAGGCGAAAGACGATGCACGAACAGACGAGATCGCACGGATGCTCGCCGGACTGATCGACTCAGAAAAAGGCAGAGGACACGCAGCGGAACTCCTCGCCATGGCTGCAGACACCGCCTCGTTCACCTGAACATGTGACGAATCGAACTGCCTGGTATCATCGGACCTTCCGAGGTGGGAGGATACGCTTGACCAAGCACGTGTTCGTTACCGGCGGGGTGACATCGAGCCTTGGGAAGGGCATCACCTCGGCGTCGCTGGGCCGACTCCTCAAGGCACGCGGCTACCGCGTCGTGCTCCAGAAGCTGGACCCGTACATCAACGTCGATCCTGGCACCATGAACCCGTTCGAACACGGTGAGGTCTACGTGACCGACGATGGGGGAGAGACCGATCTCGACCTCGGTCACTACGAACGGTTCATCGGAGAGAGCCTGAGCAGGGACTCGAACGTCACGACGGGTTCGATCTACCAGTCCGTCATCCGCAAGGAACGCAGAGGCGACTACCTCGGGGCGACGGTCCAGGTGATCCCACACATAACCAACGAGATCAAGGCGCGCATCCGCAAGCTCGGCAAGAGGGACGACGTCGACGTGGTGATCACCGAGGTCGGCGGCACCGTTGGAGATATCGAGTCTCTCCCGTTCCTCGAGGCCATCCGCCAGATTCGTAAGGACATCGGCGAAGAGAACATCTGCTACATCCATGTCACACTCGTTCCGTACCTCCACACGAGTGAAGAGCTCAAGACGAAGCCCACCCAGCACTCCGTGGCCGAGTTGCGCTCTCGTGGCATCCTGCCCGAGATCATCGTCGTGCGTTCCGACCGTCCGATCGATGACTCTGCCCGACGCAAGATCAGCCTGTTCTGTGACGTTGCACCCGACGCTGTGATCAACGCCCTCGATGTGTCGAACATCTACGCAGTGCCACTGATGCTCCACGATGCAGGCCTCGACACGGTCGTATGCCGAGAGCTGCACCTCGATGCACCGGATCCCGACCTCAGCTCGTGGGAGACGATGGTCCAAGAGATGGCTGCACCGGAGGGTGAAGTGACGATCGGGATCGTTGGCAAGTACGTGGACCTCCCCGATGCCTACCTCTCGGTTGTCGAGGCCCTGCGCCACGCGGGACGAACCTCACGGGTCAAGACGAACCTGCGATGGATCCCTGCAGACGACGTCGACGGCCTCCTCGTCGACTCGTACCTCGACGGTCTCGACGGCATTCTGGTACCGGGAGGGTTCGGCATCCGTGGGATCGAGGGAAAGATCCAGGCCATCCGCTACGCCAGGGAGCATGGCGTGCCTTTCCTCGGTCTCTGCCTCGGCCTGCAGTGTGCCGTGATCGAGTACGCCCGCAACGAGCTCGGTCTGTCCACAGCACACTCCAGTGAGTTCGACCCTGTGACAACGGATCCCGTCATCGACCTCATGGAGACGCAGAAGGATGTCGCCGACATGGGCGGCACCATGCGCCTCGGTCTCTACCCGGCAACCCTCGCCGAGGGGACCCTCGTACGATCGCTGTACGACACCGAGGTCGTCTACGAGCGTCACAGACACCGCTGGGAAGTCAACAACACGTACCGCACAGCGCTCGAGGAAGCGGGCATGTCGATGTCGGGAACCTCACCCGACGGTCGCCTCGTCGAGTTCATCGAACTCTATGATCACCCGTACTTCGTCGCCACCCAGGCGCATCCCGAACTTCTGTCACGGCCCGACCGGCCTCACCCGTTGTTCGACGGGTTCGTCGCCGCGGCCAAGCGCCAGCGCGACACCCACCAAGCGCCGTCGATACCGTCGACCATCACCGACACCGTCCATTGAATCGAAACCACGGATTCGAGATACGGGACACCTCGCTGATCACCGATGTCGGCTTCTTGAGTATCGAGAGGCGGCGGGTATCCACGCCGTCGGGTACGAGCGTCGATCGATTCGTCGTCGTGCACCCCGGCGCGGTCGCTGTTGTCCCACGGATCGGCAACGATGTCGTGCTCATAGCCCAATACCGCCCGGCGGTCGATGCCGTGGTTCTCGAGATCCCTGCAGGCAAGCTCGATGCAACCGACACCGATCGCGAGTCGGCCGCCAGAAGAGAACTGCTCGAAGAGACGGGACTGCGTGCCGGCACGCTCGATCATCTCACCGACCTCGTCACCGCCGTCGGTTTCTCGGATGAGGTCATCTCACTGTACGTAGCCGACAATCCCGAGCCGGGCGACGCCAAGCCCGAGGGAGAGGAGGAGCTCGCATCTGAGATCGTCACCATGACCTGGAACGAAGCGCTGACCGCTATCGATACCGGGACGATCACCGACGCAAAGACCGTCGCCGGGATCCTCCTTGCGAACCGCCGTGGAACTCCCTGAACACGGCCACGAGTTCATCGCGTCGCTCCAGTCCGAGCGAGGCTTGTCGCCGAACACAGCATCCGCCTACGCCCGTGATCTTGCCCAGTATCACGTCACGTTGACCGAGTCCGGAGCTGAGCCATCCCAGGACGCCGTTCGCGCGCATCTCGACATGCTTCGCTCCCGAGGGCTCGCAGCGACTTCGATCGCACGGAAGTTCGCCTCGATTCGTGCCTACCACCGTTTCCTCGTCGTCGAGGGCCTCGCTGCCGATGACCCCACAGCGACCATCGACTCACCCCAGATACCCAAGTCGCTTCCCAAGGCACTCACCGTCGCCGAGGCGACCAGACTCGTCGAAGCACCCGACGTCGGTATGCCGGTCGGGGTGCGCGATCGTGCCATCCTCGAGACGCTCTACGCGACGGGATGTCGGGTGAGCGAGCTCATCGGCCTCGACCTCCACGACCTCGACACGGAGACGAGCACTGCACTCGTGACCGGTAAGGGGAACAAGCAGCGCATCGTCCCTATCGGTTCCTACGCCGCGGCTGCGATCCAAGCGTGGCTCCCCGTGCGCATGTCGATGCGAAGGAGTGGTGCAGATCCCGGTGCGTTGTTCCTGTCCATCCGGGGCAATCGCATGAGCAGGCAGGCGGTTTGGCGCCTCGTGCGCTCCTACGGTGTTCGGGCCCGTATCGACGAGAAGCGGTTGTCCCCGCACGTTCTGCGCCACTCAGCGGCTACCCACATGGTGGAAGGAGGCGCCGATCTGCGCACCATCCAAGAGATCCTGGGTCATGCGAGCCTGTCCACGACCCAGGTCTATACGAGGGTCAGTCCCGAGCACCTCCGAGAGATCGTGATCACCACCCACCCACGGGGGAGGTGACCCTTCCAACCCGTTTCGTGCCGCTATCCTTGCAGCACCGGTCGTTCGGGTCGGGATCCAGGAGAGCCACACATGCCACACATCGACCGCGAACAGGTCGCAGCGACCCTCGAAGCCGAGCGTTCAACGGTGCTTCACCAGTTGCGAGAGCTCGGCGCCGACGCATTGGGGGATCTCACCGGTGAGGTCGACTTTGGAGCAGCCTTCGCCGATGCTGGTGCAGCGACTGCCGAACGAACGGAAACCATGGGCATCGTCGATACGCTCAAGACCCGGCTCGACGAGGTGGATGCAGCGCTCGGCAAGCTCGCAGACGGCACGTTCGGCACCTGCGCTTCCTGTGGCAGGGAGATCGAGCCAGACAGACTCACCTACCGGCCGACCTCCATCAGATGCGTGAGTTGCAAGGAAGATGGCCGCTGATTCCCCGATGATCCATCTGATCAGCCGATTCTTCGGATTCCTGGGCGCCAGGCCGTTGCGTCCGACGGAACAGGTTCAGGTGGTGAGCATCCTGTCTCCGTCGCTGTGCAGGCTCTTCTATCGACAGTGCTTCCAGGATCAACGTCATGCGTTCGAAGTCGCTCGACGGGTTGCGAACCGACCCGAACTCCAGGAAGCCGCGCTTGTTCACGATATCGGTAAGAGTTCGGTGAGCCTCGGTGCACTCGGCCGATCCTGTGCAACGCTGTGGGGGTCGACCTCCCTTCCGGTGTGGGGTCAGTGGCGAACATATCTCGAGCACGCATCCCATGGTGCAGAGCTACTCGAACGGCACGGTGCCGGGTACCGCTCGATCGCATTCACACGGCATCATCCCGGCCCGCCACCCGATGGATTCGACCCCGCCGAGTGGGCCGCACTCACGCATGCAGACGAGTCGTGAGGTGAAACCCCCCAACACGACCCCCAAGGGCAATACCATGCACCCCGATGTCATTCGAAATCCGCACGAGAGTCTTCGCCGGTCCTCTTGATCTGTTGCTTCAGCTCATCACATCCCACCAGCTCGAGATCACCGAGCTCAGTCTTCTCGACATCGTCAACGAGTACCTGGCATTTGTCGATGAGCTCTCCGATCTCGACATGGAGGCGACCAGCGAGTTCCTCCTGATCGCTGCAACGCTGATCCAACTCAAGGCCCGCCATCTCCTTCCCGAGGACGATCCGATGCTCATCGACGAGGAGCTCGCTCTTGCCGAAGAACGCGATCGTCTGCTATCCCGTCTCCTGGCGTGTTTGACGTTCAAAGACGTCGCAGCTGTGCTCCGTCACCGTATGGACCTCGCCTCGAAGAACATTGCTCGCCATGTCGGATTGCCACCACACGTCGAGCCTCCCTCGCCCGAGGTGATCATCCCTGTCGATCTCGAAGGGTTCGCGACGATCGCCGATCGGGTCTTCAGCACCCCGTTCCTCGAGCCAGATATCGATCATCTGGATCTCGACCTGCCGTCCGTTCAGGATGCCATGGTGGATTTGCAGGGCAGAATGGCTGGAGTAGTCAACGCCGATTTCGACGATGTCATCTCCCACTGCACACGCGACGTCGAGGTCGTCGCCTACTTTCTCGCACTCCTCGAATTGGCCCGCTGGGGCATCCTGCGAGTCCACCAGGAACAGATGGATGGCACCATCGAGATCGAGTACGACGCTGAAGCCGCCGATCGTCGTTTCGACACGATGGTTGAGAAGGGTGATCGATGACCGAACTTGCACGCATGCTCGAGGCGATTCTCTTCGTTGCCGACGAGCCGATATCGACAGTTGAACTCGCCCAGGTGCTCGACGAGCCAACCGATACCGTCACGGAAGCTCTCGAGGAACTCGCCGAAGAGCTTTCCGGCGGTCACGGACTCATCCTCAAACAAGCGGGAAGCGGATGGCGTCTCTACACGCACGAGGACGCCCTTGCGTATCTCGAGCGCTACGCGTCTACCGACCGGGCGAAACGGTTGTCGAACGCAGCCATGGAAACGCTTGCCGTCGTTGCATACAAGCAGCCGGTGTCACGGGGCCAGGTGAGCGAGATCCGCGGCGTCGACTCCGACCACGCGCTCAGAACGCTTGAACGTAGAGAGCTCATCCACGAGGTCGCCAGGGCACCCGGGCCCGGTCAAGCGGTTCTCTACGGCACCACGATGCTGTTCCTCGAGAAGATGGGGATCACCGCGGTCTCTGATCTGCCGCCGCTCGCCGACCACGTCCCTCCTGCGACCATCATGGAAACCCTCGAGATGCCGATGCGTCCGGAGTCATCATCGAACGACTCAACAAGCTGATTGCACGAACCGGATACGCCTCCCGACGCAAGGCCGACATCCTGATCGGACAGGGCCGTGTCGTCGTCGACGGAACCACCGCGACGATCGGGACCAAAGTCGACGCCGATACGGTGGCCGTCGTGATCGACGGTGTACGGCTTCCTCTCGACCCGGGACTCGTGACCTGGCTGCTGTACAAACCTGCCGGTGTCATCACAACGATGGACGACCCTCAGAACAGGCCGACGGTCCGGGCTTTGGTCCCGGACGATCCGGTCACGAAGCCTGTGGGGAGGCTGGACCTCAACTCGGAGGGCCTCCTCCTGATGACCAACGATGGGGATCTCACGAACGCGGTGACGCACCCCCGCTTCGGTGTCCCCAAGACGTACCAGGTCCTCGTTCCCGCCCCCGTCACGGACGACAGAATCCGGGCGCTCACCGAAGGTATCGAACTCGAGGATGGACCCGCTTCGGCGCGATCTGCACGGATCCTCACCCGTTCCCGTGATCGCTCCATCGTCGAACTCGTACTCACCGAGGGACGCAAACGAGAGATCAGAAGGATGTTCGACGTCCTCGAACTCCCCATCGAACGTCTCGTTCGCACAGCGATCGGGCCCATCGTCGACCGTAAGCTGTCGCCCGGCACATATCGTGAGCTCACGCTCGGCGAGATCCGCTCTTTGTACGCCGCAACCAGGCAAGGAACCGACGATGACTGACCTATCCCTGGCGGGGCCCGGCGGACCCTTCGAAGCCACGATCTCCGTTCCCGGAGACAAGTCCCTCTCACACCGGGCGCTCATCTTTGCCGCGATGGCACAAGGCGACAGCGTCGTGACGGGCCTCGGACCCGGCAACGATGTTCGCTCGACGATCGCTGCGCTCCAGACCCTGGGCGTTGAGATATCTCGAGACCGGATGCGATCCCCCGGTATCGGCGGTTGGACGTCCCCGTCGGGACCCATCGACTGTGGCAACTCGGGGACCACCATGCGTCTGCTCGCCGGCGTCCTCGCTACCAGCCACGTGAGCGCGATCCTCACCGGCGACGAGTCCCTCGAGCGGCGCCCCATGACCCGCCTCATCGAGCCGCTGCGCGCACTCGGGGGCATCATCGACACCACGGACACCGGAACCGCTCCGCTCACGGTTGGGGGATCCACCCACCCCTGGGGCGCGTCAGTCACGATTCCGATCGCATCGGCTCAGGTGCGCACCGCCTTCGAGCTTGCGGCACTCGCCGCCGCCGGGCCCTCGACGATCGACTCACCTCCCGGATTCAGAGACCACACCGAGCGTTGGCTCGAGGCCATCGGGCGCGGTTCGTGGTCCTCGCCAACAGCTTTCACCATCGACCCTGGTCCTCTCCCCGCTGCACGCTACGAGATCCCCGGCGACCCCTCCTCAGCTGCCTACCTGTGGGCGTGTGCGGCCATCGAACCCGGTGCCCGGGTCACCACCCCGTCGATCTCCCTCAACCCTGGCCGGCTCGGCTTCCTCGAGATCCTCGACAAGATGGGTGCGACGATCGAAGCGGTCGTCACCGGAGCGACCGGCGGCGACCCGGTGGGTGATGTGACCGTCGAAGGGGCCTCGCTCAGAGGGATCACCGTCGACGGCGGGCTCGTCGCAGCAGCACTCGACGAACTACCCCTCGTGGCAGTCGTCGGTGCGTATGCAGAAGGGATCACATCGGTGCGCGAAGCAGCGGAGTTACGGGCCAAGGAGTCCGATCGCATCGACTCCGTCGTCGAGATGATCCGTGCACTCGGGGGCGGGATCGAACCGCACCCCGATGGATTCGACGTCGTTGGCACCGGGTTCTTGGAAGGAGGAACCGTCGATACCTTCTCCGACCATCGTATTGCCATGGCGGCGGCCGTCGCTGCAACGAAGTCCCAGGGGACCGTCGTCATCCACGATCCAGACGTGGCCTCCGTCTCGTGGCCCACGTTCTATGGAACATTGAAGTCACTGTGGTCGTAGCGATCGACGGACCCAGCGGTGTCGGCAAGAGCACGGTGGCAAAGGCCGTCGCACAAAGGCTCGGGCTCGCCTACCTCGACACCGGATCCACGTACCGTGCAGCAACCCTCATCACGCTGTCCCACGGCATCGACGTGTGCGATGAAGAAGCCATCCTCGCAGAGCTAGCAGCACACGACATCGACTACGGGGCCGAGGGCATCGAGGTCGACGGTGTGAACGTCGCGACGGACGTACGGACGCCCGAGGTGACGGCGAATGTGAGCGCGGTGTCTGCACACCCGCGTGTTCGCGAACACATCGTCGAGATCCAGCGTGAGTGGGTGCACCGCCACGGAGACGCCGCGGTCCTCGAGGGCAGGGACATCGGCACGGTCGTATTCCCTGATGCTGGCGTCAAGGTCTATCTGACGGCACGCCCCGAGGTAAGGGCCCTGCGACGGGCAGGAGACACCGAGGCAGCGAATTCTTCCGTCGACGAGATCGCTGAGAAGCTCGCAGCCAGAGACAAGGCGGATTCCACGAGAGCGGCATCGCCCCTGCGTGCTGCCGACGACGCGGAGATCATCGATACGAGCGACATCGACATCGACGAAGTCGTGAGGCTGATCGTCGACCTCGCAGACCGTTAGCGAACGTCGAGAGCTTCAGACACCGAGGATCGACAGCGCATCTGTTGCCGAGAGCTCCCGGTCGAGTTCGATCGGCCCATGAACCCCCGGCGTCGCGCAGGCAACACCGCCTTCGATGAGTGCCTGGAGCGTCTGCATGAACCTCCTGAGCTGGGGTGGGAGAGGGAAGTACTCATCCTCCTCAGTCACGCGGACGAGCTCGACGCCATTTTCTGGAGCCACTGCGTCGATGACACTGCGGACCCGTTGGTCCGGTGCCGAAGCACCCGCGGTGACACCGACGACCTCCACATCGTCGAGCCACCCAGGATCGACACCGTCGGGGCCATCGACACGGTATGCAGGGATACCCGCGTTACGTCCGACGCGAACGAGGGCCTGCGTGTTCGACGAGTTCTGTGAACCGACGACGAGGAGGAGGTCAGATCGCTCTGCAAGTTTCTGAATCGCTGTTTGGCGGTTCGTCGTTGCGTAGCACAGGTCACTGCGCCGTGCCGTCCACAGGTCGGGAAACCGCTCGCGCGCCTCGTCGAGAACCCCTCCCCACTCGTACAACCCGAGGGTTGTCTGTGCGAGGAGCGCAACCTTGGCCCCATCGGGTGCAGCGAAATCCCCGAGTCCCAGCCGTGGATCCACGAGACGGGCCGCATCCGGCGCCTCTGCTATCGCCCCGACGGCCTCGTCGTGCCCATCGTGCCCGATGTAGATGATGTCGTAACCCTGCCCCGCCATCCGCCGCACTTCGTGATGGACTTTGGTCACGAGCGGACACACGGCGTCGACCATCACCGCAGCTCGATCCCCGGCCGCCTGGACGACCTCGGGTGCCGAACCGTGGGCAGACAACATCACCGGTTCCCCCTCCGGCACGTCGCTGATGTCATCGACGAACACCACCCCGGCGTCCTCGAAGGACTTGACCACAGCAGCGTTGTGGACGATCTCGTGATAGCAGTAGACGGGCGGTTCGAACACCTGGACCATCCATGTCAGGGACTTGATAGCCATCTCGACGCCAGCACAGAAACCTCTCGGCTCGGCGAGCAATACCTTGGAAACCATGATGGGAAGGTTAGGGAGATACGTTGCCTCTCTCGGGGCGCGACCGGTAACCTCACCCCGTCATGTCATTGCCCACCGTTCTCGAAGTCCTCCCAGGCACGCCTGCCCAGCGCGCTGGCATCGTCGCGGGCGACGAGCTCATATCGGTCAACGGGGTCGTACCGAACGACGTCATCGAGTACCAACAACTCGTCGACGACGTCGATCCCACCTTCCTCGTCCAACGCAATGGATCCGCCTTCCCTGTGACCATCGAGAAGCCCGAGGGGGCACCCATCGGGCTCCGCCTCGGATCCTCGATATTCGACAGAGTCCAGACATGTGACAACCACTGCGAGTTCTGCTTCATCTACCAGCTTCCACCGGGGCTGAGAAAGTCGCTCTACCTCAAGGATGATGACTACCGGCTCTCATTCCTGTACGGGAACTTCACCACGTTGACACGCTTCACTGAGCTCGACCTCTCACGTGTCATCGACGAGCGCCTCGGGCCGCTCTACGTCTCGATCCACGCTACCGATCCCGATATCCGTGCAGAGATGCTCCGCAACCGCAGAGGTGCAACGTCGCTGCGATGGCTCGAGGCCCTGCTCGAGGGCGGGATCACCGTCCACGGCCAGGTCGTCCTGTGTCCGGGCATCAACAACGGCGCCGTCTTGGAACGAACACTCAGCGAGGTCATCACCCGATTCCCCAAGCTCGGCACCCTCGGGATCGTGCCCCTCGGACTGTCCAGGTACAACACCGAGCCGAACTTGCGCGTGCACACGCCACATGAGGCTGCCGAGGACCTCGAGATCATCCATTTCTGGCAAGGTCGGGCACTCGACGCTCTCGGGCGCCGTGTCTTCCAGGCTTCCGACGAGTTGTACGTCCAGGCAGGTATCGAGGTTCCCCCCACAGATCACTACGAGGCGTTCGCACAGCACGAGAACGGTATCGGCATGGTCCGAGCCTTCTACGATGAGCTCGACCGCATCGAAGCCGGTTCACGATCCACGATGCCGATCGTGACAGGGGAGTGGCGGTCGGTGCCTGCAGCACCGGCTGAGGGGTACAGAGCCACTCGTCACCTCCGGGGTGATCCAACGCCGGGCGAGGGACCTATCGTGGTACTTACCGGCGCCTACGGTGTGTCGGTGCTCGACCCGGTGAAGGAACGACTTGAACGCCTCACAGAACGACGTATCCGCCTGATGGAAGTACCAAACGAGTTCTTCGGTGGGAATACTGCCGTGGCCGGCCTCATGGTGGGTCGCGACATCATCTCGCGTCTCGCCGCCGACACTGAGCCTGTCGGTGCGTACGTCATCCCCGACGTGGCACTCTCGGGCGACATGTTCATCGACGACACGCCGCTGTGCGACGTCACAGACTCAGCACGTGCGCCCGTCGTCGTCGCGCCGGCAACGGCTTCCGGTCTCGTTGGATCGATCCGATGAGCCGGCTACCCATCGTCGTCATCCTCGGTCGTCCCAACGTCGGAAAGTCGACGCTGGTCAACCGCATCGTTCGTTCCCGCGCAGCAGTCACGAACGAGGAGGCGGGCGTCACGCGCGACCGTCGCCAGTTCGAAGCCGAGTGGGCAGGGACCCGGTTCCACGTGATGGACACCGGTGGATGGGAGGCGCGTCCTGAAGAACAGCTGACGGCAGACATCCGAGAACAGGCAGAAGTCGCGGTGAGTGCAGCTGATCTCGTCGTCTTCGTTGCTGACGCGACGAGCGAAGTGACCGACGACGACGTCGGGGTAGCTCGGATCCTCCAGCGCAGTGGCGTTCCCTACATCCTCGTGGCCAACAAAGCTGATTCACCGTCGGCAGAGTCCGAGCTCACCCACCTGTGGGGTCTCGGCCTCGGTGCACCTGTCCCCATATCAGCACTCCACGGTCGCAACACGGGGGACTTCCTCGATGAACTCGTCGCTGCCTTGCCCGATGAGCTCGAAGGTGAAGGGCAGCCGGACACAATCGCAAGCCTCGCCATCATCGGACGGCCGAACGTTGGCAAGTCGACCCTCCTCAACCGCCTTGCCGGCGAAGAACGTGTCCTCGTCTCCGATGTGCCCGGTACCACCCGTGACCCCATCAATGAGATCGTCGACATCGACGGAGAGTTCTTCGAGGTCATCGACACTGCAGGCATCAAGCGGCGGACCAAGATCACCGACGATGTCGACTACTACGCCGTGTTGCGTGCCCACGACACGGTCCGTCAGGCAGACGTCGTGATCTTCGTGATCGACGGCCAGCGGGGCGCAACCCATCAAGAGCAGCGCCTTGCCGAAGAGATCGAGCGTGCCGGTGCAGGATTGCTCATCGTGCTCAACAAGTGGGACGAGCTCGACGACGATCAACGTCTCCACACCGAGGACTCGGTTGCAGACAGGCTCGCCTTCGTCAGTTGGGCCCCGATCCTGCGCATGTCGGCGCTGACAGGGGCCAGAACCCATCGACTTCCCAAACACATTCGGGCGGTCATCGAGAACCGGCGCAGGCACGTGCCCGCCCCCGAGGTGAACCGCCTCGTACGCGAGCTTCAGGAAGCCCATCCGCCACCGGTCCGCAAGGGCAGGCGGCCAAAGATCCTCTACGCCGTCCAGGCAGAGACGGAGCCTCCGACTTTCGTCCTGTTCGTACGCGGTGGAGAGCTGTCGACCGACTACATTCGCTTCATCGAGAACCGTGTCCGGGATCGGTGGGACTTCACAGGGACACCCGTCCGGATCCGCACGAGGAACAGGCACTGATGGACGATCGAGTACGACAGACCACCGAACGCGCACGACAGGGCGGACCGAAGAAGTACAGGGACAAGCTCACGACCCAGGGCAAGGTGTTCGTACGGGACCGGATCGACCTCCTCATCGATGCCGGGACGTTCGTCGAAGATGGTCTCCTCGTGCGAAACGACCACCCGGATCTCGCAGCCGACGGCGTGGTGACCGGGCGGGCCCGCGTCGATGGCCGCCCGGTGATGGTGATCGCCAACGACCCCACCGTCAAGGCAGGCTCATGGGGTGAGATCACCGTCGAGAAGATGATCAGGGCGCTCGAGGCGGCCTACGACGAGTTGCTGCCCATCTTCTACCTCGTCGACTCGGCCGGGGCTCGTATCACCGACCAGGTCGATCTGTTCCCTGGACGGCGGGGTGCGGGGAAGATCTTCTACAACCAGGTCCGGCTCTCGGGCCGTGTGCCACAGATCTGCTGCCTCTTCGGCCCTTCCGCAGCAGGGGGGGCGTACATCCCTGCGTTCTGTGACGTCGTGGTGATGGTCGATGGGAACGCATCGATGTACCTCGGATCACCTCGTATGGCCCAGATGGTGATCGGTGAGATCACGACACTCGAGGAAATGGGCGGGGCGCGGGTCCACTGTGAGACGTCGGGGTGTGGCGATGCACTCGTGCACTCCGATGAGGAAGCGATCGAGTGGGCCAAGGAGTACTTCTCGTACGTTGCCAACAACTATCGAGTCCGTCCCTTCGAGTACCAGGGCGAGCTTCCCGACGACTCCGTTGACATCTCGAGCGTGCTGCCCGAAGATCCCAAGGGCGTCTACGACATGGCCGACTTCATTGCAGGTCTCGTCGACGACGGCTCGTTCTTCCCGATCAAGGACCTCTTCGCGAGGGAGTTGATCACCGGGTTCGCACGTCTCGACGGTCGCTCCATCGGGATCGTGGCCTCGCAACCGGCGTACCTCGGTGGAGTGCTCTTCGTCGACTCTGCCGACAAGGCTGCGCGCTTCATGTGGCTGTGTGATGCCTTCAACATCCCGTTGCTCTTCCTTGCGGACGTACCGGGGTTCATGATCGGTACCGAGGTCGAGGCTCAGGGGATCATCCGCCACGGTGCCAAGATGATCACCGCCATGGCCGAAGCGACTGTTCCCCGGATCTCGGTGATCGTGCGCAAGGCGTACGGAGCCGGCCTCTACGCCTTCTCAGGCCCCGGATTTCGTCCGGAAGCCACGATCGCTCTCCCGACAGCCGAGATCGCCGTCATGGGCCCTGAAGCGGCTGTGAACGCCGTCTACTTCAACACGATCGAGTCGCTCGATGAACCGGAACGCACCGAGTTCATCGAGGAGAAACGACGCGAGTACAACGAGGACGTCGACCTGCTGCGTCTCGCAGCTGAGGGAGTCATCGACGCGATCATCGAACCGGAGGATCTCCGTGAGGAGCTCGTTCGGCGCTACGCCACAGCCGAGAACAAGGATCGCCGCTTCTCAGAACGCCGCCACGGGGTACCCCCGGTATGACCGACGGTGACGGCGCCGACCATCTCGACCCCGACCGTGCCGACCTGGACGGAGAGGAAGAGGAGGACCCTGGTTGGCCCTGGTCCTTCTTACTCCTCGTGTTCGCCGGCGCTCTCTACCTCATCTTCCGGTTCTACGAGATGGCCAAAGAGCTCTTCTCCTAGACGCCGCCATCCCGTCACCTCCCGTTTCCCCGTTCTGTGGGCCCCCTGCGGCATATATCGGATCTCCAACCCAGGGTTAGCTGCGGTATATAGCGGGTCTCCAGCCCACGGTACGCGCCCTCGAGGCTCTGGGAGGCCGTAGGGGAGGGGCGAAGGGTATTCTGCCGGCATCGGGCTGTGGCGCAGTCTGGCAGCGCACTGGTCTGGGGGACCAGGGGT